>CAYVUM010000005.1:0-23103 GCA_964454795.1 uncultured Rhodospirillaceae bacterium | reverse complement strand
CCTCGCTGACCCGGTTGGCGGCGGGGTCGGCATCGGCGAGCGGCCCGACCGGGGCGCCAGCTGCATCGGCCAGCAGAACGCTCGGAGTCAGTTGCGGCACGGTCAGAGACACGTCCTGGAGAACAAACTGCCGGTTGATGTCGACGGTGATGGTCGTGCTGTCGGGCGTCGCCTCGACCATGCCGGCGAAGGCCGAGCCGGTGACGCCGAGGGGGGTCAGGTCGATCAGGTCGATGCCAGCCTCGAAGTCGGTGACGGTATAGATCCAGTTTGCAGCCAGGTCGCCGACGAAGGTGTCGCTGCCGGCGCCGCCACTGAACCAGTCTTCTCCGCCACCACCGAAGAAAATGTCATCGCCTCGGCCGCCATTCAGCTGATTGGATGCCGGCGTTCCGATCAGCTGATCCTGGCCATCGCCCGAAAAAGCATTTTCCAGATTGTTATCAGTGTCAAGATTGCCGTCGTCAATCAGCGTAACAAGCCGCCCGGCAATTTCGCTTACCGCACCGGCATTGAGATTGAGGAGGACGTCGGACGAGACAGCGGCTGTATTGATTGTGTCAGTTCCAAATGCATCCGTGATGGCTGCACGGCTTCCTTCACCGAGCTCAGCGAATTCATTTGTGTAAATATAAGTATCGTTACCTGAATCTTCATCACCGTGGAATTTCAAAGCCCAATTCTCGAGAAAACCAGCACCAGATCCGCCAGTGTTGATGACCTGGAGGGTCCAATCTCCTGCAGTATTTTCGCCCCAGAACCGGTTGCTGGTAAACTCGAAAGTGAGTTGCTCACGATATAAGCTGCTGACAAAATTGGTTGGATTGTCCATTAAAATACTCTCAGTGCCTTCAGGAGAGATCAGTCGTATTTCGAGAGTACCGATATCATCGTGATCAAGCTCAATGTCCAGAGCGACATTGTCGATTTTCAGATTTTCCGAAATAGTGACCGTGCGCTGCAGTGCGCCCTGCCCGACAGCCGGGATATTGCCGGTCAGGCTGTTCAGAACTTCGCTTGCGAGCGGTGTATTAAAAGCCGGATTGAACGCATGCTGTGTTGTCCAGGTCTCCGCCAAACGGACAGCGGCCAGGGCATCCACGGCACCAAAACCTGACTTGTAGCTGAAGTGCATGCCGCCGCCGTTCCAGTCGTCGGCCCCATTTGTCCGCCAGCTCGCGTCGGTGCTGTTGAATTGCCGGGCCGACACCGCCAGAATTTCCTGAACGTCGCGATAGCCCAGGTCCGGGTTGGCTTCGAGCATCAAGGCGACAACGCCCGAGACCATCGGCGCGGAAAAAGACGTGCCGCTGAAAGTGCCATAGTCGTTGGCATGGACGGACCCACCACCGGCGGCACTGCTGTTATCAGTCGTGGCGATACTGACGCCCGGCGCTGAAACGAGGAGTGCGTCGCCCGGCGTCGAGAACCCAGCCGCCGTTCCATCGCTCTGATAAGCGCCAACTGCAATCGTGTAGGGTGAGTTCTGGAAATTATGGTGATTGACGCTGTCAGAACCATTATTACCAGCAGAGAAGACGAAGATGCGACCGAGGCCGTCTCGGCCGTCTGTGACTCCGCTTTCGAAAACATAGCTGAAGCCATTCATTCCAAGGAGATTGAAATTATCCTCGAAAGAACGGGTATAACTCCAGCTGCTGTTAGAGACGTCGAAGTCGGCGACGAAATCTGGCCCACTCGCGTAGACCACGCCCTCCAAGGCCTGGATGAGCATGCCGCTTGAGCCTTGACTGCCGAAGCCGATGCGCGCGCCGACCAGGGTTGCGTCGGGGGCAATACCAATGGTGTCCGTGGTCGGTCCCGAGTTGCTGTATGCCTTCTCAGTCATACTTGAAAAGATGACGCCGGCAACAGCGGTTCCGTGAAAGTCGCCGGATTCCGCGCGCGCGTCCAGGTCGGTGACTTGGTAGGTCGATCCACGCGGATCGTAGTCGCCGGCGGAGTCATAGCTCTCAGCCAATTCCGCGTGCAGGGGGTCGAAGCCATCGTCAACCACCGCCACACGCACGCCGGCGCCGGTGTAATCGGCCCAGACGGCCGCGACGTTCAGGTCGAGCCCGTCGCCATTATCGAGGTGCCAGGCGTTGTGGGGAATGACCACCTCGCCGGCGAGTTCCGTGGAAATGATAGCCGCCTCGCGGTGCGCCGCGACGCCGGGCAGTCCTGTGCGGCCGCCTTCAACCAAAGGCATCGCCGGTGCGCCGCCAAGGACCCGCGCCTCGAAGCCGGCTGGCGCGGTTGCCGGTGCGGACCCGGGCGTGGCCAACCCGTTTCCGGCTCCGGGGGAGGCCGCCGGCGGCTGACCGTCTGCCCCGGAAACCAGAGTTACGGTCGTCAGACGGTACGCGGGCGGGGCGGCCTCCGGCAGGCTCGGTTCCGCGGGGTCCGGCGTCGGACCAGGTGGAACCGCAGAAGAAAATGCCAGGGCCTCGCTGCCGTGGTTCCGCACCGCCGGGGCTTCGAGCCCGCTATCGGAGACACCGATGTTAAGTGGAAAAAATGTCTCTGTTAGCAGAGAATCAAACGCTGCCTGCTCATCAACAGTGTCAAGGTTGACAAACGCCACCACCTGCGCAGCGGGGGCGCCCGCGTCGCCTGGATTCCATGCCATGTCTGCACCTTACCTTCTTTGCCATCGTCGGCCGAATGGTTCCGAATTGCCGGATTTTTCCGTTCTCTGGAGAGATTCGACTTGGACTCAGAAGGTCTTCCCCAATCACCCGAACGCGTCTGAGCAACCTGCGGCGTGGTCAGCAAGTCTCACTGACGCAGCGCTGCTTTCTGGGCTTCTGCCCTTTTTATGTGTCCGAAATCTTCGTCTGGCCGGAGGCAAACGAGATTTCGAGGACCAGTCTCCTTATTGGCGAGCCGTCCAGGCCCAGTGCTACCATGGAGCGCATTAAAAGAGGGTGTATAGACATCGCAAGTTTAGGCAGAATTCCCGGCCAGTCTCTTCTCAATTGCCCCGCAATTCTTTTTCCCAAAAAATGTGGTAATCCCGTGGCGGCGACGAAGAAAAACGCCTTAAAAAATACGCGCGTCCGCGCGCTGCGCGGTCAACGACGCCGGCGCTGCCACGATCGTACGGGGCTGCCTCCCGGCTTCAAACGGGGTGAAGAACGGGTCCGGCTTCAGGGGGCAGGACAACGAACCAGCAGTGTCAGGTCGGGAAAGCGGCAGAAGGTGGAACCTGAAAGGTCGCCGGCAGAAATATCAGGCCCAGCCCCCGGCGACCGGCAGAACATGACCGGTCACGAAGTCCCCCGCCGATGACGCCAGAAAAGCCACGATCGCCCCCACCTCTTCGGGCTTGCCCAGTCTGTGCAAGGGAATCTTGCTGGTGATCTTCGCAAGCGCGGCAGGATTGGCCAGTAACTGCGGGGGGAAGTAGGTCGCGCTTTCCACGAAGTTGGGCGCGACAGCGTTGACCCGGATCCCGAACGGCGCGAGCTCCTGCCCGAGAGTGACGGCCAGGGCATTGGTCGCACCGCGGGCGGTCACGTAGACCGCATAGTTCGGGAGCCCGCGCAGCGGCACCGCCGATGTTACGAAGATAATTTTGCCCGATTTCCGGGCCTTCATCTGCGGGACGACCGCCTGGGTCATCGCGAAGGGGGCGGCGACGAGCGCCTCCAGGGCGGCGCGCAGGTCGCCGGGATCGGCCGTTTCGATGGCTGCGCGCACGGCCGGACAGGCGTCGTTATTGACGAGAATGTCGATCGAACCGAGTTCGGCAGCCGCCCGGGCGATCAGACTCGCCGGTGTCTGCTCGGTCAGGGCCTTAAGGTCCGGATGGTCGGCCGCAAAGCCGTCCCGCACAGAGATGTCGCTGAAGCTCCGGTCGTGACAGATCACCTGCGCCCCCTGGCGAGCCAGCTCGCGGGCAACGGCGAGGCCGACGAAGTGGCGGACGTTGGTGACAACGGCGGTGAGACCGGAGAGCATGGCGAACCCTTCAGACCGAGGTTTCAGCGGCACGGTGCGGGACCCCCGGCCGGTTGATCCACCGGCCCTCAAGTCAGCGTCTTGCCGAGACGGCCGGCATAATCCTGGATGAACTGCCACGCAACCCGGCCCGAACGCGAGCCGCGGGCAACCGCCCAGGCGCTGGCTTCGGCACGCAGCGTCTGCACCGGCACGCCCAGGTCATACCGCATCGCATAGCCTTCCACGATCGCAAAGAAGGTGTCCTGGTCGCAGGCGTGAAAACCGAGCCAGAGTCCGAACCGGTCGGACAGGGACACTTTTTCCTCGACAGCCTCTGCCGGGTTGACGGCCGTGGAGCGTTCGTTCTCGATCATCTCCCGGGGCATCAGGTGGCGGCGGTTGGAGGTGGCGTAGAACAGCACCGTCTCCGGCCGCCCCTCGATGCCGCCTTCGAGCAGCGCCTTCAGCGACTTATAGGCGGCGTCCTGGCCGTCAAAGGACAGGTCGTCGCAGAACAGCAGGCAGCGCCGCGCGGCGCTCCGCAACCGGTTGAGCAGCCGGGGCAGGCTTGGCAGGTCCTCGCGATGGATTTCGATCAGCGCCAGGGCCCCGGGATTCTCCTCGTTAACCGCCGCATGGACGGCCTTGACCAGCGAGCTCTTGCCAGTGCCGCGGGCCCCCCAGAGCAGGGCATTGTTGGCGGGGAGGCCGCGGGCGAACCGGCGGGTGTTGTCCAGAAGGGTGCGGGCCTGGCGGTCGATGCCCTTGAGCAGGCCGAGCTCGATGCGGCTGACGCAGGGCACGGCGGCGAGCACGCCGTCCTCGGCGTTCCACACAAAGGCGTCGGCGCCGTCGAGATCCGCGTCGGCCGGTGCCGGCGGGGTCAGGCGCTCAACGGCATCGGCGATCCGGCGCACGAGGCTCAGCAGCTCGGCATCGGTGATCGCTGGGGAGGGACCGTCGGGGGAAGCCATTCACCGGGCTCTGGCGTGGTTCCGTGAAGCCGTGTGGAGAGCGATGCGTTCGCGACGTTTGCATCCGGGGTGCCGGCAGGTATAGTCCCCTCTTCTATGGCCTGTCACCGGACTTGGGAGTGATGAATGTGGATTTCGCCGGCCCTCGCGCAGGCGGACGGAGCTGCCGCCGAACCGGGCCTGCTCGAAGCCTTTCTGCCGATCATCCTGATTTTTGTGGTCTTCTATTTCCTGCTGATCCGGCCGCAGCAGAAAAAAATGAAGCAGCACAAGGAGATGCTGGCCAGCATCAAGCGTGGGGACCGGATCGTCACGGGCGGAGGCATTGTCGGCCTGGTCACCCGGGTGATTGATGATAACGAGGTTCAGGTGGAGATCGCCGAAGGGGTGCGGGTGAGGGTTCAGCGCGGCCTTGTTGCGCAGGTGCTGGCCAGGACCCAGCCGGCGGGGGAGAGCAAGGGCCAGGGGGGCCGCAGGTCAACGGCCCCGTCGTCCGACCCGGCCTCTGAGGAGGACGAAGCGGAGGACCGGGCGGAACCGGGCAGCGACGAGCCGGCCAAGCGCCCCGGCGGCGGCTCGACCCTGAAAAAACTGCTCGGCGGCAAGAACGGGTGACCGGACATCCGGTGGCTGAGCATCCGGTTGTGCCGCGGAAGGTCTGAGCGCCATGGTCCGGTTCTCGCGCTGGCAGGTGGTCCTGGTTGTGGCGATCTGCGTGTTCGGGGTGGTCTTCGCCGCGCCCAACCTGCTCGACCGGCAGACGGTCGAGAGCCTGCCTGACTGGTTGCCGAGCAAGCAGATCAATCTCGGCCTCGACCTTCAGGGCGGCTCCCATTTGCTGCTTGAGGTGGATACCGGTGTTGTCATCCGCGAGCGCCTGGAAGCGGATGTGGATGCGGTTCGCGCGGTGCTGCGCGAAGCGCGGATCCCTTATGCCGGCCTCGGGGTCAGCGGCAATGGCGTGGCCGTGCGTATCCTTGATCCCGACCGGCTCGACGAAGCCGCGGATTTGCTTCGTGATCTGGACGCTGAGACGGTCGTGACGGAAGGCGCCGACGGCCGGCTGACCATGGAACTGACTGAGGCGGCAATCGAACAGCGGCAACGGTCGGCGGTGAGCAAAACCGTCGAAGTGATCCGTCGGCGCATCGACGAAACCGGGGTGAGGGAGCCGACCATCCAGCCGCAGGGCGACACCCGGATTCTCGTCCAGCTTCCCGGCATCGATGATCCGGAGCGGATGAAGAAGCTGATCGAAGAGCCGGCGAAAATGACCTTTCACCTGGTCGACACGGAGATGAGCGCCGCGGAAGCCCGGACAAGCGGTATGCCGCCGGGAAGCCGGATCATTCCGTCCGCCGACGAACGGACGGCGAGCGGCCGGCCGCTTGAGTACCTCGTCAAGAGGCGGGTGGTGGTCAGCGGCGAGAACCTGGTCGATGCCCAGCCGACCTTCGATCCGCAGACCAACGAGCCGGTGGTGAGTTTTCGCTTCGATACGATCGGCGGCCAGCGGTTCGGACGGGTGACGACCGAGAACGTGGGAGGGGTCCTCGCCATCGTTCTCGACAACGAAGTGATCAGCGCTCCGCGGATTCGCGAGCCGATTCTTGGTGGATCCGGGGTCATCAGCGGCAGTTTCACGGTTGAGTCTGCGAACGATCTGGCGCTGCTGCTGCGCGCCGGCGCCCTGCCGGCACCGCTGACAATCCTGGAAGAGCGCACCGTCGGTCCCGGCCTCGGTGCCGATTCGATCGCCGCCGGCATGGTGGCGGGGATCATCGGCCTCACCGGCGTCGTCCTGTTCATGGCGGTCTACTACGGTCTGTTCGGCGTGTTTGCGGCCTCGGCGCTGTTGATCAACATTATGCTGATCGCCGCCGCTCTCTCGACCCTGCAGGCGACCCTGACCCTGCCCGGGATTGCCGGAATTGTGCTGACCATCGGCATGGCCGTGGATGCCAACGTGCTGATCTTCGAGCGAATCCGGGAAGAAGTTCGGAATGGCCGCACCCCCGTCAATGCCATTGACACCGGCTACTCGCGGGCGTTGTCAACGATCATCGATGCCAACGTTACCACCTTCTTTGCCGCCCTGCTGCTTTACATCTTCGGCTCCGGCCCGGTTCGCGGCTTTGCGGTGACCCTTGCGATCGGCATCATGACGTCGGTGTTCACGGCGGTGATGCTGACGCGGCTGTTCGTGGTTGCCTGGCTGCGCCAGCGCCGCCGGACACTCCTGCCGGTATGAAGGGGCGGTGATGCGCGGCTTCACCCTGATCCCGTCCGAAACCCGGATACCGTTCATCGCCGCCCACAAAGTGCTGCTGATCTTTTCGGCGATCCTGGTGACGGTATCGATCGGACTGTTCCTGACCCGCGGCCTGAACTACGGCATCGACTTCGTCGGCGGCATTCTGATCGAGGTGCGCAACCAGACGGGATCGGCGGACATCGCCGATCTGCGGTCGCGGCTCGGCGGGCTCGGGCTGGGCGACGTCCAGTTGCAGGAGTTCGGCGCGCCCGAGGACGTGCTGATCCGCATCCAGAAGCAGGAAGGCGGCGAGGAAGCCCAACAGCAGGCCGTCGAGCTTGTGAAAGAAGAGCTTGGCGACGGCTATGAATACCGGCGGACGGAATTCGTTGGCCCCAAAGTCAGTGAGGAATTGTTCTGGGACGGCGTCTATGCGGTTAGCGCGGCGATCCTTGCAATCCTGATCTATATTTGGTTCCGCTTTGAGTGGCAGTTCGGCGTTGCGGCGGTCGCGGCTCTCGTTCACGACGTGGCGACGACTATCGGTATCTTCTCGCTTTTATGGTTCGAATTCAATCTTACGACAGTCGCTGCTGTGCTGACCATCGCCGGCTATTCCATTAACGACACGGTTGTTGTCTTCGATCGTGTGCGCGAGGATTTGCGAAAATATAAGAAAATGCCGTTGTCTGAGCTCCTCAACCGGGCGATCAACGAGACCTTGTCGCGGACCCTGATTACCAGCGGGACCACACTGATCGCGTTGCTTTCCTTGTACTTTCTTGGCGGTGAAGTGATCCGTGGTTTCTCATTTGCCATGATCTGGGGTATTCTGATCGGCACGTACTCGTCGATCGCTGTGGCCGTTCCCCTCCTGCTCTATCTGGATGTGCGTCCTGAGGCGGTCACCACCGGCGACGGCGAAAGCCCCACGCTGTCATCAACCGCCGACGGATCGGACTAAGCGTTGCCCGGACTCGATGTCACGCCGTCAATGCCGGCGGGCCGGCAGGTCATCCAGGGCTACGGCAATGGCGGCTTCCGTATTGCAGGAACCCGGCATGAGGGGTCCTGTCTGGTCTTTACCGACCGCACCGAACCCTGGCCGGTGGCCGACCGCGATCAGATCAACGTCGAAGCGCTCGCCGCCGCGGTCGCCACCAGCGACTCCGTGGAAATCCTGCTGATTGGCTGCGGCACGGTCTTTGCCGCCCCGCCGTCCGGCCTGATCGAGGCGATGGCGCGGCGCGGCGTTGCCGTCGAATGGATGGATACCGGCGCAGCCTGCCGGACCTTCAATGTCCTCCTCGCCGAGGACCGTCCGGTGGCGGCCGCCCTCCTCGCTGTCCCGTGAGGTGGGAGGGGACGATGAGCACGTCCCGACCCCTCGTCGTTCGCTGCTGACCCCGGGGGATTACGCCTTGGCGAGGTTCTCAGCGACGAAGTCCCAGTTCACCAGGTTATCGAGAAACGCCTGAACATAATCGGGACGGCGGTTCTGGTAGTCGAGATAATAGGCATGCTCCCAGACGTCGCAGGTCAGCAGGGCGGTCTGGCCGTGGACCAGGGGCAGGTCCGCGTTCGGGGTCTTGGTGATCTTCAGCACGCCGCCATCGCTGACCAGCCAGCCCCAGCCGCTGCCGAACTGGGTAACGCAAGCCTGCTTAAACTCCTCCACGAACTTGTCGAAGGAGCCGAACGCACTGTCGATCGCTGCGGCCACATCACCGGTCGGCTTGCCCCCGCCGCCCGGCTTCATGCAATGCCAGTAGAAGGTGTGGTTCCACACCTGAGCGCTGTTGTTGAACACGCCGGCTTTTGCCGGGTCCGCGGCCGCCGCGCGGATGATCTCCTCGAGGGGCTGGTCGGCGAGCGGCGTATCCTTGATCAGGTTGTTCAGGTTGGTCACATAGGTGTTGTGGTGCTTGCCGTGATGGAAATCCAGCGTATTGGCGGAAATGTGCGGCTCAAGAGCGGTCTTTTCATAGGGAAGGGGGGGCAGTTCGAAAGCCATTGGAGGTCTCTCTCATTCCTGGATGTGGTGCGCGTCCGGGAAGGTGGTCCCGCAGACCCGGCACGCGTGGCGGATACCCTGCGACCCGCCTGATATAGGCCCTGGCGGCTGCCACGAAAGGGATGCGAAAGGATCGGAACCGGCGCCATAACGTGCGTTTACCGGCCGCTGAGGCCGAGCGTGAAGATCGTCCCCCAGGCGCAGGCGCGGCGCTGCGCGCGGCTCAGGTGAACCCGCCCCTGCAGGGGATCGGCCACCCGGAAGCGGTCGGCGAGCTTGCGGGCCCGGCAGTGGACGATGCCGGTGTGGATCCGCAGGCTCCGGGAGCGAAGGCGGCGGGGCAAGGTTGCGGAGCGGGCGAGCAGGCTGTCAACACCATCGAGCACCCGGTCGATCACCGCCCGCGTCTGACCCTTGGCAGCCGGAGCGTTGAGGTGATCGAGGGAGACGAGGGCATCGGTCAGGAATTGTTCGGGAATGCACAGACGGTTGAATTTCAGCGTCTTGTCACGGCTGTCGCGGAGGCGTTTGAGAATCCGGAGGGCGGCGCAAAGATCATCGCTTTCCGGACCGAGGGCTTCTGCATCCTCATCCACCAGATCGAGGAGGTGGCGGCCAACCGGGGCGGCCGCGCCCTGGCAATAGGCGATCAGGTCGGCCCAGGTGCGGTTGACATGGCCGTTGACGTCGCTGCGGAAGGTGTCGACGATGCGGTGGGCGTGATGGGCGGGAGCGCCGCGGCAAATGCTCTGTCGCATCAATTCGGCGATCTCG
Organism: uncultured Rhodospirillaceae bacterium; assembly: GCA_964454795.1. Classification (GTDB taxonomy): domain Bacteria; phylum Pseudomonadota; class Alphaproteobacteria; order Rhodospirillales; family Defluviicoccaceae; genus CAYVUM01. The sequence continues at coordinate 13,139 of CAYVUM010000005.1, read as the reverse complement.
GCGTCGGCGGCCGACCAGGTCGGACCGGTTCCGCCCTCCAGCCGCGACTCGAGGGCGTCGAGCCGCGCCAGCTTGGCGGGGGCATCGATGAACGGATCGTCAGCGATCGCATCGGCCACCCGGACGAACCGCCCGAAGGCGCGGACGTCGTCGCGGCGGTCGCGTGGAAACAGGTCCGGCATCAACGAGAAGTCCGATTGACTGCCAAACCGCAGAAGTCGAAGATTGATGACGCTCACGCCCTCCCCCTGGGCCCGTTCAGCCGCCGCCCCGGCCCGGGGCTGAGGCGGTCGGGGCAACACCGTGCCTGATCTCGGTTACTGTGGCGAGCAGGTCCGGCGCCACGACCACGACCGGTTCCTCTGTTCGCTGTTTGCGCCGACCCACGCCCGGGATGCGCTGCAGGTCCTTTACGCCCTGAACATCGAGCTGGCCCGCATCCCGGACGTGGTCAGCGAACCGATGCTGGGGCGGATCCGCCAGCAGTTCTGGCGGGAGTCCATTGACAAGATCTTCGCGGGCGGGACGCCGCGGGAGCCGGTCGGTGCGGAACTGGCCGGGGTGGTCGCCGGCTTCGGGCTCGCTCGCCACGACTTCGACCGGCTGCTCGACGCCCGGTCGCGCGACCTGGACGACAACCCGCCGGAGACCCTGGACGCCCTCGTCACCTATGCCGATGGCACCGCCGGAGCGCTCGCCGGGCTTTCGGCCGACGTGCTTGGCGTCACCGATCCCGAAAGCCGGGGCGCTGCGCGCTCGGCCGCCATCGGCTTCGCGCTCACTGGCCTGATCCGGGCCATTCCCTTCCATGCCCGCCGGCGGCGCCTGTGGCTGCCGGGCGATCTCAGCCGAACCTTGGGGCTCGATGCCGAGGCGCTGTTCCGCGGCGAGGCCGGACCAGCGGCGCGCGAGGTGATTGCCGCAGTTGCCGCGGAGGCCGGCGGCCGACTCGCCTCGGCGCGCTCCCAACGCCCTCAGATCGATCGCCGGACGTTGCCGGCGCTGCTGCCGGCGACCCTGGCGGCGCTTGGCCTCGGCAGATTGCGGCGGGCCGGCTTTGATCCGTTCGACCGGCGGGTGGTTGAGATCGGTCCGCTGGTTCGCCTGACCCGGCTGACCGCCGCGGCGGCGGTCAACCGGTATTAGCCGGCATCGGCGAGGCGCGGCAAGCCAACGGCGGCGCCTTCCTTAAGGCACGCGGATTTCGCCGATCACCGGCAGTTCGGCCCCAGGGGCAGGGACCGCCGGATCGAAGGGATTGGGTTCGCCCTCGGGCCAGGCGTAGCGGGAATCGTCGGCGGGCGGTGGCGGGAGCGCGGCGGCCAGGCCACTGGCGGCGGGCGCCGGCGCGGCGGGCATCGGCGTCGCGAAGAACGGCGCCGGTGCGCCGCCGCCGGCGGCGGTCCCGGTTCCCTCCCGGGTGGTGGCAGGCGGATCGCTGTTGCGGATCGAGAGCAGGAAATGGGCAATCTGATAGAAGCCCTTGTCGATGGCGATGTCGATCGGGCTCAGTCCCCAGCGGTTACGGGCGTCGATGTTGGCGCCGGCGCCGACGGCCAGCTGCACCGCCGGCAAGTCGTTGACGGCGACGGCAGCGAACAGGGCTTCGGTCGCGTTGGCGGGCCGATCGCGCTGCGGCGCGGCGGGCGAGAGGGCCCCCGGCGGCTCAGGCGGCACGACCACACCACCGCCCGGTATGACATCTCCCTGCTGTTGCGCATTGCCCGGCGCGGCAAGCGCCAGCCAGGCGACAAAGATCACCGGGAGAGCGCGGCGGGCGATCCGCCAGGGGCACCACCGTTCGGGATGGTTGTGCATCGCGATCGAGCCTCCTTATCCAGCGGCAAGCAGCGGCGAGACCTTACCACAGTGGCGGGCGGCGCTGCCAAGTCGGGCGGAGAATCAGCGGCTCAGCAGGCCCGTTCAGCGGGCCAGGGGGCGTGTTTGCAGGACACACCGCTGCCGCGAATCTGCCTCGGACGGTGATGGTCCTTAGGTCAGCGCAGGGCTGCGCTCGACGCGGCCTTGTGCACTGTAATGTCAGGATTTCGTCCAGAATTACGCGGCCGTTGGTGCGGCGGTTGGCGGGTCCGCCCGCCGTCACCGGCCCTCAAGCCGTCGGCGATGCGGTATTGATGCCTTGCCCGCGACCATGGCGATGACATACCGTGGCGAAAATCGCCGCTCCAGTGTCGCTGAGGAACCATGGATATGGGCTCGAAGGGTACGAATTTGTTTATGTCTGTCTGGTGTGCCGTCGCCATCCTGGCGGTCGTGGCGGTGCTTGTTCCCGCCACCGCGTCCGCCTTTCAGCGCTGTGTGACGGGCACGGAAGACCGGGCATTGACCACGCGACTCCTGCAAACCGAACTGATGGTCGGTGCGCTGGCTTGCGGAAACCAGGATCTTTACAACGATTTTGTCCGCCGCTTCCGCGACGAGCTGGTTCAAGAAGGCAAGTCCATGCAGCAGGTGTTCAAGAGCGAATACCGCGGCAGTGCTGGCAGCCACGTCAACGCCTTCGTCACCCGGCTCGCTAATGAAGCTTCACGGCGCAGCAACGTCAATCGGGTCGGGTTCTGCAAGCAGACCGCGCTGCTCTTCCAGGAGGCGATGGTAACCGATCCCGGCAACTTGCAGTCGCTCGTCGCCAAGGTTCGCGACCGTGCAGACCACGGCATCCGCCGCTGCGATGCGCCGGTTGCCGGCTACGGCACGGCCAGCGGCAGCGGCCAGCCGGCGACGAACTGAGCCGGCGACGGCGGGAGCCGGCGACGAACTGAGCCGGCGACGGCGGGAGCCTGCGGGAGTGTCCTCGGGCTCAAGGCTGTGCCGGCTGCGGGCGGATGGCTGGCAGCGCCTCCGTCTGATCAGTTTCCGTTCAACCAAGCCTGAAGGTCGCGGGCGCCGCGTTCGGCCAGGGCCCGCTTGCGGTCGCCGCCGCGCAGCCGCCCCCGTCCCTCTATGGGTCCGATCGGCGGGAACAATCCGAAATTCACGTTCATCGGTTGGAAGCTGACGGCGTCGGCACCCCGGGTGATGTGGTCGAGCAGCGCCCCGAGGGCAGTGGTCGGCGGCGGCGGCTCGATCGGCCAGCCGAGCCGCTCACAGGCGGCAAAGCGGCCGGCAAGCAGACCGATTGCAGCACTCTCTACGTAGCCTTCGCAGCCGGTGAGTTGCCCGGCAAGGCGGATCGCCGGCCGCGCCTTCAGGCGCAAGGTTCCGTCGAGAATGCGCGGGCTGTTCACGAAGGTATTGCGGTGGATGCCGCCCAGCCGCGCGAATTCAGCTGCCTCCAGGCCCGGGAGCGTCCGGAAGATCCGTATCTGGTCGCCATGGCGCAGCTTGGTCTGAAATCCAACCATGTTGTACAGGGTGCCAAGGGCGTTGTCCTGGCGGAGCTGGACGACGGCAAACGGTCGGGTCCCGGTGTTGTGGGGATTGGTCAGTCCCACCGGCTTCATCGGCCCGAACGCCAGGGTCCGGCGACCGCGGGCGGCCATCACCTCGATGGGCAGACAGCCTTCGAAATAGGGGGTCTCACGTTCCCACGCCTTGAAGTCAATCGGGTCGGCGGCGAGCAGGGCTTCGACGAACGCGTCGTATTCGGCCTCTGTCAGCGGACAGTTGACGTAGTCGGCGCCGTCACCCTTGTCGTAGCGGGATTGCATCCAGGCTTTCGAGAAGTCGATGGAGTCGCGATGAACGATCGGTGCAATCGCATCGAAGAACGCCAGGGCGCCCTCGCCGGTGAGCCGCTGCAGGTCGGCGGCCAGCGGTGGCGAGGTCAGCGGCCCGGTGGCGATGATTGTGCTGGTCCACTCTGCAGGCGGCAGGCCCGCGATCTCTTCGCGATGAACCTCTACCAGCGGTGAGGTCGTGAGCGCTGCTTCCACCGCCCCGCTGAATCCGACCCGGTCCACCGCCAGGGCCGCTCCCGCCGGCACCCGGTGCGCATCCGCGGCGCCCAGAACCAGGGAGCCGAGGCTGCGCATCTCCGCATGCAGCAGACCAATCGCCGAGGACACCGGATCGTCGGACCGGAACGAATTGGAGCAGACCAGTTCGGCAAGGCCACCCGTGGCGTGGGCCGCCGTTCCCCGGACCGGCCGCATTTCGTGGAGGATAACCGGAACTCCGGCACCAGCCAGTTGCCAGGCCGCCTCGCTGCCAGCCAGGCCGCCGCCGATGATGTGGACCGGTTCGACACCGGTCGCCGCTTGCCCGAGTTGCGTCATCGCGTTCCTGATCTAGACTGGGGCTTGACGTGGCGTTGCTGAGGTGGGGTTGCAACGGGGGAGGCTGAGGGCCGGCGATGGAATGGGATGCAACGACCGTCTGGACGTTCGCTTTGGTCATCATCGCGGCACTCGCCTACCGCTATCTGCCGCGCTGGCAGGCTCGCTCGCCGTTTGTCGACGCCGAGACGCTGAAGCAGCGCCTCGACGGCGGGGAGGACATTGTCATCGTTGATGTTCGCACCGCGGGCGAGTTCCATGGCCGGCTGGGTCATATTCCCGATGCCGTGAATGTACCGCTGTCGGATCTGAAGCGGCGGATCGGCGCCCGTGATGCCGAACTGGAAGGCTGCAAGGATCACCCCGTGTTCGTCCATTGCCTGGGCGAGGTGCGGAGCGCCCGGGCGGCCCGGGCCTTGCGCGACGCCGGCTTCAGCGACGTTTCGGTGGTGAAAGGCGGCTATCGCGGCTGGCTGCGCCGCAGCTATCCGACCGAGCGCTCGCAGTGATGGTACCGGTCGGTGAGGCCGGCGGTCCGCCAGTGGCCAGGGCCTGAACCGGGCGAATTCAAAGACGGGGAGGACGGAGATGGCCGAAATCCATCCGACGGCGGCCGTGGGGGAACGGGTGCACCTGGGGACCGAAGTGCGGGTCGGGCCCGGTGCGGTGATCGAGGACGACGTCACGATCGGCGACCGGTCGGTCATCGGCCCGCACGCCCTGGTTGGCCGGTACACGGTCATGGGCACCGACACGGTGCTGGGGCTTGCTGCCATGGTGGGCGGAGAGCCACAAATTGTCGGCTGGCAGCCGTGCGAGAGCCGGGTGGTGCTCGGCGACCGCAACACCGTCCGTGAGTACGCCAGCATCCATCGGGCCAAGGATCCCGGGGGCGAGACGGTGATCGGTGACGACGGCTACTTCATGGCGGCGAGCCACGTGGCCCACGACTGCCGGCTCGGCAATCATGTCATTCTTGTCAACGGCGCGCTGATTGCCGGGCACGTGGAGATCGGCGACCACGCCTTTATCTCCGGCAACTGCGTCGTCCATCAGTTTGTGCGCATCGGCCGCCGGGTGATGGTCCGGGGGTTGACCGCGCTCGGCAAGGACGTGGTGCCGTTCGCCCTGGTCGACCAGTCGAACACGGTGCGCATGCTGAACAAGGTCGGGCTGCGCCGGGCCGGCTTCGAGCGTGCCGTGGTCGCCGAACTGGAAAGGGCTTACCGGGAGATCTTCCGCTCCGAGCGACCGCTGTTCCAGTCCCTTGAGGTCCTGGAAGCCCGGCCGCGATGCCCGGAAGTTCAGGAAATGATTGACTTCATCCGGTCCAGCAGGCGGGGGATCTGTCTGTGGTACTCGACCCAGGTCCGCAGGCTCGGCGAGGCCGGGGAGGCGGCGGAGGGGGGCGAGGAAGCGGACTGAGCGGCCGGGCTGCCGCGGGTGTGCCGCGCTGGCCCCTTGTCGCTCCCGCCGATCAGTGCGGCGGTGAGGTGTCGCCCGCGTCCGGACCGGTGGCTTCGGTACTCACCGCCGGCTGCGCCTGACCTTGCGCCTGGGCGTCACGGGCTTTGGCGATCAGATCGTTGACCGCGTTGGCGAGATTGCGCACGGTCGGATGGAACTGGGCGACCGGCACGACCAGAGTCCCGGCGTTCTGAAGCTTGTTCTCGGCATCCAAAGAACCGAGGCTGATGCGCACAACGCCATTGGCGAGCCGCACGCTGGTGATGCCGTCGGCGAAAATAATTGGCAGGCTGTTGCTCATATATCGTGATCCCTCTGATGGACTGGCGGCAGCCGGTGAATCGGCGGGGCGCGACGGCCGGCGGCACAGTAGACGCGTGTGGCTGCCGTGGCAACCGGGTGCGCCTGGGGGGGTGCGGACGGCCACGAACGCGGAGGCTCTGAGCACATGACGGTCCGTCTGTTCGACCTGTGGAGTTCGGGCATGCCGCTCGCCGCTGCGGCCCTCACCTCGGCGGCCGGCCAGCTCTGGCAGAAGGACCACGGCGAACTGCGCGCTGCCTACGACCGGCTCCGCACCGAGCCGCAGAGCCCGCTGCTGGACCGGGCCGGCACCCTCCAAGCCCTTCAGGCCCTGGCTGTCGAGACCGAGACGCTCGCCGCCCGCCTCGATGATCTTCGCAGCCAGTTGCGGCGGCGGCTGGTCCGCGGCCAGGTCGCCGCGATCGGCTTCGCAGGCGACCCGGTCAGCCGTTGCGAGCAGATGGTGCTCGTCCCGCCGGAGACGTGGCGGAACGAGGCGGCCATCGACTGGCAGCACGCCACGGTGGCGGATGGCCGCGGTCGGGTCATCCGCGATGTCCGGATTGCCGTCGCGGCGGCACCGGTCATCCTGGGCGACGGCGAGGTGGAAGCGTGAGGCACTGAGCGTGAGAGGTCATCGGCGCCGATCATCCAAAAATTGCATAAAACTTATACAGAATATTTTCAGTTGCAGAAGTTGCGGCGGTTGCCGACAATAGGGTGGCATGCCAGCCGGTTCATGACCTCACAACCGGCAAACCTCGGCGGCCGTCGGACAAATGGAGACGCGTGGTGTTGGAATCCAGCACGACATTTGGTCAGGGACACGATGGCCGGATCCAGCTCGCCGGGACGGCGGCGCTGGTGTTGTCACAGCGGGCCGCGGAAGCCCAGAAGAAGTTCGTGATCGACGTGCAGCAGGCGGTCAAGGCCAGCGAGGAAACCGACCGTACCGAAACCCGGCAGGAAAAGGCCGAGGCGCGGCTCGCCGCCAACAGACATGCCACGCCTGAACCCGAAGCCACGGTCGTCGACCCGGCGCTGCCGGCGGAAGACCAGCCCGAGGACGAGCGGTCCCAGGACAATCTCGATATCGTCGTCTGAGACGGCTTGTCGAACACCACCCCGGGTCCCGAAACCGCTCGCCGCCCAGCGCAAGTGCCACGTCACTGCGGTTGTGCCGCCGACGATAGCGATACCCGCAGCGGTCGATGTCCGCTATGATTTCCCCTATCGGGTTAAGTCAGGATTGGGGGGGCGGCTCTGGGGGGCGCTGGTCGTGGATTTCGCATGCGGCTGCAGGCTGGCGTGGAACGGTTGGTGGCGTGGCTTGCTGCCGAGCGGGACCGCTGGCCGCTCTGGATCCCGGCGGGCCTCGGGACGGGAGTTGCGATCTATTTCGGGCTGGTTAGCGAACCGCCGCTTTGGTTCGGGCCGGTCCTGGCCACAGCGGCGATCGCCCTGTGGCGGATCCTGCGCCGGCGCGATCTTGGCGGACCGCTCCTCCACATCGCCATTCTTGCCCTCGCGGTGATCGCCGGCGGCTTTGCCGCGGCACAGGTTCGGACCGCGGTGGTCTCGGCGCCGGTTCTCGACCGCGAATCCGGCGCGGTCGCGGTTGGCGGCGTTGTCGACGAGATCGACATCCGGCCTGACGGCATCCGCCTTGTCGTCGCCGAAGTCACGCTCGATGGCGAGACGACCGCTGCGACCCCGCGGAGGGTCCGCATCCGGTTCCGCGGGGACCTCCCGCCGGTCGAGGTGGGCGCTCGAATTACAGCCCGGGCGGTGCTGTTGCCGCCGCCACCGCCGGCGGTGCCGGGTGGATTCGATTTCCAGCGCCAGTCATTTTTCCGCGGTCTCGGTGCGGTCGGGTTCGGCCTGGGGCCGTTCGAGGTGGTCGGGCAAGGACAGCAGCGCGGCGGCGCGGTCGTGGCGTGGTTGCGCGCCGCGGTGATCGAGCGCATCAACCGCCATCTCGACGGATCAACGGCGGCTGTCGCGATCGCGCTGATGACCGGCGAGCGCGGCGCGATCGACGGTGCGGTGATGGCAGCGATCCGGGACTCCGGCCTTGCCCATTTGCTCGCGATCTCGGGTTTGCACATCGGCCTCGTTGCCGGAGTGGTGTTCGTCGGGGCCCGCGCGGCCCTCGCACTGATCCCGGCGGTGGCGCTGCATGCGCCGATCAAGAAGTGGGCGGCGATCGCAGCTATCGCCGGCGCCGGCGGATACGCCCTGCTTGCCGGGGCAACGGTTCCGACCCAGCGCGCCTTTCTGATGATCGCGCTCGTTCTTGTCGGGGTGCTGATCGACCGGCGTGGATTGTCGATGCGCACCGTCGCATGGGCGGCCGTTGTGATCCTGCTGCTGAGCCCGGAGAGCCTGATGACGGCCAGCTTTCAGCTCTCCTTTGCCGCCGTCACCACCCTCATCGCCGTCTATGAAAGCGTCCGGCCCGGAACCTCAGAGCGGACTGGCCCCGCGGAATTACCCCGGCGCGTTGTTCTCTACCTGGGCGGGGTGGCGCTGACGACACTCGTCGCCAGTCTGGCGACGTCACCTTATGTCATCTACCACTTCAATCGCCTGGCTGCCTTCGGCCTTGCTGCCAACGTGGTCGCTGTTCCCATTACCGCCCTCTGGGTCATGCCGATGGCGGTGGCGGCATTCGCCCTGATGCCGTTCGGCCTGGAAGCGCTGGCGCTTGTCCCGATGTCCTGGGGGATCGAGGTCGTCACCAGCGTTGGGCAAGCCGTGGCCGGCTGGCCGGGAGCGGTATCCCTGGTGCCGCCGATGCCGGTGTGGGGCCTGGTGGCCATCACACTCGGCGGCCTCTGGCTCTGTCTCTGGAGAGGGACCTGGCGGTGGTTCGGAGGCATCGGCTTGGCCGTTGGCCTGGTCGCGGCCGTCATTGAGCGGCCGCCCGACATCCTGGTGGGTGACACTGGCGACCTGATCGCCGTGCGCACGGTCGATGGCGGGCTGGCCTTCTCGACCAGCCGCCGGCACCGGTTCGAGCGCGAGACCTGGCTGAGCCGCAGCGCGCTCGCCAAGGCCACCGGCTCATGGCCGGCAGCCGGGCTCAGCAATGACGGGAACCTCGCCTGTGATCCGCTTGGCTGCCTTTACCAGGCTGGGGACAACGTGGCAGCGTTCATCCGCCGGCCGGAAGCGGCCCTGGAGGACTGTCCGCTGAGCGACGTGGTTGTCAGCACTGTGCGTCTGCCGCCGCGCTGCGCATCGCACCCGGCACTCATCACCCGGTGGGACCTTCGGGACAACGGGGTTCACGCCATCTGGCTTGAGGGCGGACGTGTGCGGATCACCTCCGTCAACGGCCAGCGTGGCGATCGTCCCTGGGTTGTCAGGCCGGCGCGCAACTGATCGCGGCGAGGCCACAGGAGGGAAGATGCCGCTCTGTTCTTTTCTGGCATGTCGCGCCTTGCGGCGCGGGCGCCCGTTCTGGGGTGTCGCGCCTTGCGGCGCGGGCACGAACCGCCGCCGGACCTGAACCGCCGCCGGACCTGAACCGCCGCCGACCGGCCGCGACGCACCGCCCCTCTGCAGGCGCTCGCGGGCGCATGAGCCGGCCAGCGGCTCCCAACCCGCCAGTACCCAACCCGCCAGTACCCAACCCGCCAGTACCCAACCCGCCAGCCCGCGGCGGCTGGCCTGACCAAAGACCGCCACGGAAGGGGCCGGAGTGGCCCGCTCAGTACTGGCGGAACAGCCCCACCAGCCGGCCCTGGACCTTGACCTGATCGGGACCGCAGATCCGGGTCTCGTAGGCGGCGTTGGCGGGCTCGAGGGCGATCGAGTCCCGGTGCCTGCGGATGCGCTTGAGGGTTACCTCGACGTTGTCGACGAGGGCGACCACGATGCAGCCGTTGTCCGCCGTGTCGCACCGCCGGATGATCACCGTGTCGCCGTCGTAAATTCCCGCATCGATCATCGAATCGCCCTCTACTTCAAGGGCATAGTGCTCTCCCGGGCCGAGGAAAGTGGCCGGCAGATCGATCTGTTGCGAAGGGTTGGTGAGGGCCTCGATCGGCGTGCCTGCCGCGATCCGGCCATAGAGAGGCAACTGCACGGTTTCAGGTGGCCGCGGCACGGAACCGGCGCCGAAGGCACCGCGGACGACGTTGGAGGGCAGGGCCGGATCGGCCGGCACCCGCTCCGGCGCGGCCGCACCGGCGGATCGGGCCGGCTCCGTCCGGGGTCCGTCCGGTCGTGCCAGCGCAGCCACATTCTCGGGCAGGCGGACCACTTCCAGGGCCCGCGCCCGGTGCGGCAGCCGGCGGAGAAAGCCCCGCTCTTCGAGGGCGTTAATCAAGCGATGAATGCCCGACTTCGAGCGGAGGCCGAGCGCTTCCTTCATCTCGTCGAACGACGGCGAGACCCCGGAATTGCGCAGTCGCTCGTCGATGAAAACCAGCAATTGATACTGCTTGCGCGTGAGCATTCTGACCACCTTGTCGATCGACCTGGCACCGCCGGCAAGAACACCGGACAGCGCCGGGCTCGCCTGATCTCGAACAAAACACGTACCCAATGCAGGTGTTCTACTTTGGTTCGCCCCGTTCGTCAAGAGCAAAATCGGCGGCGCCTGCGAACCCGACCGCAACGGAAGCATGGGGCGCGGCGCTCAGAAGGTCGCGGCCGGAATCGCCAGCGGGATGATCTGAACTGCGCTTCCTGCCGTCGCCGGGGGAGCGTGCGACGGGCGGATGACCAGCGCATCGGCGGCACAGAAGACCGTGAGCATGGAGCTGTCCTGGTGAGAAAACGGTGTCGCCACCAGGCGGCCGTCCGCGTCCCGGTGGAGGCGGGCGCGGAGGTAATCCTCGCGCCGGTCGTTGGCCGGGAGGTCGCAGCCGAGGACGGCGGTGACCCGCCCGGCCGCCGGCGGCCCGCCGAGCATGACCGAAATCGCCGCGCCGACGAAGACCACGGCGGTCACCCCCACCGAGACCGGGTTTCCGGGCAGGCCCAGCACCGGCACCCCGCCCAGACGGCCAAAGATCAGGGGTTTGCCCGGGCGCATGGCAATCCGGTAGAAGCCGAGTTCGAAACCGCCGTCGCCGAGGACCCGGCGGACGAGGTCGTGATCGCCGACGGACGCTCCGCCCATGGTGACGAGCAGATCGGCACCGCGGGCGCCCGCGACCAGGGCCGCCAGCGCATCCTCCGCGTCCGGGGCGATGCCGAGATCGACGGGCACGGCGCCGAGGGTCGCCATAAAGGCGGCGAATGCGATGCTGTTGGAACTGACGATCCGGTCGGGCCCCGGGGCCTCGCCGGGCATCACCAGCTCATCGCCGGTGGTGAGAAAGGCGATTCGCGGCCGGCGGCGGACACTCAGCCAGGGGATGTTCATCGCTGCGGCCAGCCCCAGGTCGCGGGCGGTCAGCCGGCGGCCGGCGGCCAGCAAGACTTGGCCGGCCTCGAAATCCAGACCTCGGCGGCGGATCCACCGCCCCGGTACGGCAGGCTCGCGGACCGTCAGGGTGTCGCCAACGCGGCTCGCATCCTCCTGCAGGACAATGGCGTCGGCATCCGCCGGCACCGGCGCGCCCGTGGAAATCCGAACGGCTTCGCCCTCCGAGAGCGGACCGCCGAACCCGCGGCCGGCCGCCGTTTCGCCGACGATCCGCAACCGCGCCGGAACGCTTGCCGCATCGCCGCTGCGCACCGCATAGCCGTCCATCGCCGAGACATCGGCCGGTGGTTGGGTCACCCGGGCCGCAATGTCGCGGGCCAGCGTCCGACCGGCACCGGCGACCAAAGCGATGGTCTCCGCGGGGAGGGGCGAGAATGCGCCGGTAATGAGCGCTGTCGCCTCGGCGACCGACAGCATCAGTCGCCCTCGAAGGTTCCGGACCTGCCGCCGGCTTTGTGGACAAGACGGATCTCGCCGATCTGCATGCCGCGGTCGATCGCCTTGCACATGTCATAGACGGTGAGTGCGGCGACGGCCACCGCGGTCAGGGCCTCCATCTCCACGCCGGTACGGCCTTTCAGCTTGCAGGTGGCGGTGATGTCCACGGCGCTTCCGGCCGGGTCAGGCTCCAGATCGACGGTGACCGAGGTCAGCGGCAAGGGATGACAGAGAGGGATGAGGTCGGGCGTTCGCTTTGCCGCCATGATGCCGGCGAGCCGGGCCACGCCGAAGACGTCGCCCTTGGCGACCTCGCCGCTGCTGATCCGGGCCAGGGTCTCGGGCCGCATCACGATCCTCGCCCTGGCGGTGGCGGCGCGCTCGGTGACGTCCTTCCCGGAGACGTCGACCATCACCGCTTTGCCCTCGGCGTCGAAATGGGTGAGGTCAGCCATCTCAGGCCGGCTCCGGAAGCTCTGAGCGCCCAAGCAGCCGCCGGGTCGCCGCCGCCACATCCCGCTCGCGCATCAGCGATTCCCCGATCAGGAAGCAACGCACTCCCACCTCGGCCATCCGGGCAAGGTCGGCGCGGGCGGCGAGTCCGCTCTCGCTGATCACGATGCGGTCGGCGGGCAGGGACGGCGCGATCCGCAGGGTCGTGTCGGTATCCACTTCAAGGGTCTTCAGGTTGCGGTTGTTGATGCCGATCAGCCGCGTCTGCAGGGTGATGGCGCGGGCCGCTTCCACCGGGTCATGGACCTCGATCAGCACATCCATCCTGAGCGCATGGGCGACGGCCGCGAGTTCCCGGGCCAGCCCGTCATCGAGCGCGGCCAGGATCAGCAGGATGCAGTCGGCGCCAAGCGCCCGGGCCTCGAACACCTGATAGGGATCGAGCATGAAATCCTTGCGCAGAACCGGCAGCGCGACCGCATCCCGGGCCGCTGTCAGGTGGGCGTCGGCGCCCTGGAACCACGGGGTGTCGGTCAGGACCGAAAGGCAGGCGGCTCCGCCTTCGGCATAGGCGCGGGCGAGGGTCGCCGGATCGAAATCATCGCGGATCAGGCCCCGGGACGGCGAGGCCCGCTTGATCTCGGCGATCAGCGCCAGATGGCCGGCCTCGATTGTTCGGGCAAGCCGGGCGGCAAAGCCCCGTGGCCGCGGTGCCGCCCCCGCCCCCCCCAAAACCTCCGCGAGTGGCCCCTGCACGCGGCCTCGGGCGACCGGCTCCCCGTTAAAGGCGCACATAC
>CAYVUM010000004.1:20669-62745 GCA_964454795.1 uncultured Rhodospirillaceae bacterium | reverse complement strand
CATCGTCGCCCCCGCCGAAAGAGAGCACCAAGCGTATGATCGGTCGATCCACTAACCTATGGATCTCGTGGTTCGATTCAGCTGACGGATGGGACTCATCCGTCAGCATCGAACCACGAGCGGTCCGCCGCCTTTACTCAACCTTCGGCAAACAGGCCCCGGGTGCGGTTAGCAACGGCGACGAGCGACAGCATCACCGGCACTTCCACCAATACGCCGACCACCGTCGCCAGGGCAGCGCCCGAATTCAGACCGAACAGGCTGATTGCGACGGCAACCGCCAGTTCGAAGAAGTTGGAGGTTCCGATCAAAGCGCATGGTGCGGCGACATTGAACGGCACCCGCCACGCCCAGGCGGCGGCATAGGCCACGACAAAAATGCCGTAGGACTGGATCACCAGCGGCGCGGCGATCATAGCAATCAGCAAAGGCTGATCCAGAATAATGTTTCCCTGGAAACCGAACAACAGAACGACGGTCGCCAGAAGTCCTAGAACGGAGAAAGGCTTCACCGCGCTAGTGAATCTCGAAACGACAGCTTCGCCACTCTCCCCTGACCGGGCATGGCTGGTGAGCCAACGGCGTGTCAATGCGCCGGCGACTAGCGGTATTACCACGTAGAGGCCCACCGACAGCAGCAACGTTTCCCAAGGCACCGCGATATCCGTAACGCCCAGCAGAAAAGCCACGATCGGCGCGAACGCGAAGATCATGATAACGTCGTTCACCGACACCTGAACCAACGTATAGTTCGGATCGCCGCGGGTGAGCTGCGACCACACGAACACCATGGCCGTGCACGGTGCCGCTCCGAGCAGGATCAGCCCGGCGATATACTGCTGGGCGTCGGCCGGAGCAATCATCTCGGCGAAAAGCACTTCGAAGAACAAAACCCCCAGGGCTGCCATCGTAAATGGCTTGATCAGCCAGTTGACGACAATGGTGATGATGAGTCCCTTTGGCCGCTCGCCGATGTGACTGAGGCTGGCGAAGTCGACGTTGACCATCATCGGGTAGACCATCGCCCAAATCAGGACGGCAACCACCAAATTCACCGATGCGTATTCGAGTCCTGCCAGCACCTCAAACAGGGGCGGAAACAGACTTCCCAGAATGATGCCGGCGACTATGCACAGAGCGACCCAGATGGAGAGATAACGTTCGAAAACGCCAAGGCCGGCGCGGGACTTTCGCGTTGCTGCTTCGCCTTCGACTGCACACGTGATGTCTTCAACGGTCATCCGTTCTCAGCTTCCCTAAAATACGTTTACATTTGTCGCCGCGTACATCGGCATAGTCGGCGCAACGCTGACCAGCTAACAATACAGCGGCAGTGTCCTGAAAGCCTTAGACTTTGCCAATGTTATCGAGCCGTTTCTGCAGACTCAGTTTGTCCAACGAAGCGAGCGGCAGGTTGGTAAAAACGCTGATGCGTTGGGTCAGCATTCGCAACGTATCCGCAAACGCTGCTCGCTTGACTGCCTCCTTCCCTTCCACGGCGGCCGGATCGGGCAGACCCCAGTGCGCCGTCATCGGCTGACCTGGCCAAATGGGGCAGACTTCGCTCGCCGCACGGTCGCAGACCGTAAATACGAAATCGAGTTCCGGAGCCTGAGGTCCCGAAAACTCGGCCCAGTCTTTTGAACGCAGTTCGCCTGTGGGATAATTCTGATTTGTCAATAACTCGAGAGCATAAGGATTAACCCGCCCGGTGGGGTGACTGCCGGCGCTAAAGGCTCTGAAGCGACCTCGCCCAAATCGATTCAGGACACATTCGGCCATGATGCTGCGCGCCGAGTTGCCGGTGCACAGGAACAGTACGGTGTAGGCTTTCTCGCGGACGGTGCCGTTGGTCATGATCAGGCTCCCAATTAAAGGCTTCAGGGCCGCGCGGCTGACGGACGCCTGCTCAGATGCTGCTGACAGCCCGGTGCGATCCCCGCGGGGCCGACGGAGGCGACCACCTGGGACCCTTAATACTATGTTTCGAAAATTATCAAATCAAGACCCCGCGCGAGGCCGTTGTGGGTAAGCGTCCGGAATTGCCAGGGGGTCAGACAACCGGTTTGGCGAGCCTCAGGCAACCGGTCCCGGCGATCCCTGCCTCAGTTCACAGCAGCCAGGACGGCCGGCGGAACGCGCGTTCCGGCCTCGCCGGTTCCGGAACCCGCCCGCCGTGGCATCCGCCGGAGACCGCGGCCGCCACCCCATCTCGTTCAGGTTGGGTCCGGCAGGTTGGGTCCGGCAGGTTGGATCCGGCAGGTTGGATCCGCCAAGTTGGATCCACCAAGTTGGATCCGGGCCGGCAGACGTGTTTTGCCGCGGCCAACGGCCAGGGCAGAGCCTCTGCCTGCGGCGCGTTCCGGGTCATCCGGTTCGGCGACCGGGCGCAGGCCCGCTGTCGCCGGATCTTCAACCGTTTGACCGTCCGGCAGCCGCCGGCTTCTCACGCCGCGCGGCGGCGGACGGCGGTGGCCGCGGCCAGCAATCCCACGGCGAGGCAAGCGAGCGCGCCCGGGGCGGGCACCTGGGTCACCCCCACATCGGTTCCGGTCGCCTGCAGGATCGCAGGCTGGAAGCGGCTCTCGGTGGTCCAGCGCATGGTGATCAACTGGTTAGGCGCGAGGGTCTCGAGATACTGCGCGGAGAATGCGAAATCCGGCCCTTCGCAGGTCGGGTCCACGTCCGGGTTGTTGACGCCGATCTCGCATTCCGCGAAGTAGGCCGTCGGGTCGTCAACAAAGCTTGTCCCGGTCGTCAGAACGAAGTCGTCGTCCCGGAGCAGAAAGCTGTTGAACGGCGGACTTGTCACGTCCTCGAAATCAACTGTCGTGTACTGGCCGGCGTCAAAGTTTACAGGCAGACGATTCGGGTCTTCTTGCTTGAAATACCGCTGGCTCAAAACGAGCAGGTCACCGTCATCAGTCCGATCAACTTGGCGGAACAACAACGTCTCGTTACTTGGATTGTCGGTTGCATCGAAGGCGCGGATTTCCTCGTCCCAGGTGAACGGATCGTCGGCGTCATTGAATTCCGGATCACAACCGACCGGGCAAAACAGGTCGAGGTCTGTATAGGATGTCAGCGCCAGGTCGATGGCTTGACCGGAAATATTGCGTGGCTCAACCACCGTAAACATCTGGGTGAGAAACGGATTGGCGAGAAGAAGATAACGGACATCAAACTGGAGATCGGGATTGTTATCGTTTTCTATGTCATACTCGTACCGGATCGAGGCGTTGCGGCCGTCAACCGTCGCAGACGTCGCGACCTGCTGATCAAGCCTTTGAAAGGCTCCTCCATTCACACTGAAACGGATTTCATTTTTGAAAAACGGATCAAGGTCCTGAAGGGCTGGGCCAAATTGGCTTTTTACTTCGTTAACATTGACAATCCCGAACGAGCCCAAGGCATCCGTCCAGGTGGCGACGATATCCGCGTTTGCCAGACCATTATCGGTCACGATCGAGCAGATCGTTTTGGTCCGCTGGCCGGCCACAAATCCGTCGCAGTCAACGGGCTCGGCGACCGCAACCGGCGCGCCCAGCGCGACCATGGCCACCGGCATGCTCGCAACAACCGCGCGTGTGCCCCATCGCTTCATTGTGGACTCTCCAATCCTCGGTCTCATCCGCCGATCGCCGGACGGTCTCATCCGCCGCCGGCGCTTCCCTCTGTTGCGGGAGCTCAAGCAAGTTTCGCGCCACTTGCCCGGTGTTGTGTAGATTCAGAGCGTTATGGGGTTCGACGCCGATTCGGGCCGGACAAACTGTAAGAAATTCCGACACCCGGATCGCGCCGGACCCCCGCATTCCGTGTGGTTTGCTTTGTTTTCAGGCAATTATGGCCGCCTCCCGCTGTAAAGAATTCCGACACCCGGCGCACCGGCGCCGGCCTTGACCGCCTTATATCGGAACGCTATATATCGGCTCGATACACCAAGGAAGGACGGCGCCGCGCTGTTCCTGCCCCGCAGAACGGAGCACCTCATTGGATTCCCGCACCCTCTGCCTTGGCGTGCTGATGCTCGGCAGCGCCAGCGGCTACGAAATCAAGAAGCAATTCGAGGAAGGGCCGTTCGCTCACTTTCACGCCGCCGGGTTCGGCTCAATCTACCCGGCGCTGAGCGCCTTGCTGAAAGCCGGCCATGTCACCTGCACGCTCACCCCTCAGGAAGGCCGCCCGGACAAGAAAGTCTACGCGATCACCGAAGCCGGCCGGGAGGCGCTGCGGCGCGCCCTCCACAAGCCACCCGCAGGCGACATCGTCCGCTCGGAGGCGGTTTTCATGCTGTTCTTTGCGGAACTGCTGGACCCGGATCACCGCCGCGCCGTGTTCGAGGCCTATCTCGGCGAACACCGCGAGCATGTGGCGCGGATGACTGCGGAAACCGGCTGCCCGTGCCGCAGCGACGGTCAGCGCTTCGTGCATGGCCTCGGCCTCGCCATCTACCGCGCCGTCATCGACTACATGGACCAATACCGCGATGCACTGCTGATGCGCGAGGATGCCGGGGAGTCCGCCCCGCCCGACCGGCCCGGCGGAGAGACGGCGACCGCCGAAGCGGCCGTGCAGAATGGCTGAGCCGATGTGGGCGCGAGGAGCCGACCGATGAAGCGTTCCTACCTCATTGCCGGCGGGCTCGCCGCGGCGGTGCTGGCCTGGATCGCGACCGGGCTGCTGGAAGCGCCGGGACCCGGGACGGAACCGGGCGAGCCCCCTGCCGCCGTTGACCCCGCAGCCGAACCGGGCGGCGGCCGGGGAGACACCGGCGCGGACGCCGGGCGGGTCGCCGTTCAGGTCCGCGAGCTGATCGCGGAGCCGCACGCCCGGGTCCTCACTGAGTTCGGCCGCACCGAAGCCGACCGGCGGGTCGACGTCAGCGTTGAGACCACCGGCCGGATCGTCGAATTGCCGGTCGAGAAAGGTGATCGCGTCGCCGAGGGGGACGTCATCGCCCGCCTCGCCATCGACGACCGGCTGGACCGCCTCGCTCGCGCCAAAGCATTGGTTGCAAGTCGCGAGGTTGCCTACAATGCATCCTTGCAGTTGCGCCAGGAAGGCTTCCGTGCCCGGGTGACGATTGCCGAGGACGCGGCGGCGCTCGCCGAGGCCCGGGCGGAGCTGGCCGCGATCGAACTCGACATCGCCCGAACAGAAGTACGCGCGCCATTCGCCGGGGTGATCGAGGATTTGCCCGTGGAAGTGGGGGACGTGGTCCACGGCAGCGGCATGGACGGCGACAGCGTGGTGGCGACGCTCGTCGATCTCGACCCGATCACCGTGGTCTGCGAGGTGACCGAGCGGGACCGGCCGCTGGTCGCCCCGGGCGCCGCTGCGGAGATCGAGCTGGTCACCGGTCGGCGGGTCGCCGGAACGGTGCGGTATGTGGCCCGCTCTGCCCGGCCGGCCACCCGCACCTTTCGGGTCGAGGTGGATATCCCCAATCCGGATGCCAGCATCACCGAGGGTCTGACGGCGCAAGTCCGCCTGCGCCTTGACGAGGTGATCGCCCACCGCATCACCCCGGCCGTCCTGTCCCTGGACGATCGCGGCCGGATTGGTGTGAAAATCGTTGGCGAGAACGCGCTCGTCGCGTTCGTCCCGGTGCGCATCATCGACGACACGCCCGACGGAATCTGGCTTGCCGGCCTGCCCGAACGGGTCCGGGTGATCACCGTCGGGCAGGAATTTGTGCGCGGCGGTCAGGCGGTGCGCGCCGTCCCCGAGCTGAACGGCCCGTCTTCAGCCGGCTTGCCAAGGGCCTCCTGAATGTCGCTGATCGATCTTGCGATTGCGCGATCGCGCACGGTTCTTTCGGCGCTGCTGCTGATCCTCATCGCCGGCACCGTGGCGTTCGTGCAGATCCCCAAGGAATCCGAGCCCGACATCAATATCCCGCTGATCTATGTGGCGATGAGCCTGGACGGGATCTCTCCGGAGGACGCCGAGCGGCTGATGATCCGGCCGATGGAGACGGAGCTCAGGACCATCGAGGGCGTCAAGGAGATGCGCGCCAAGGGCTACGAGGGCGGCGCCTACGTCCTCCTCGAGTTCGACGCCGGCTTCGATGCCGACAAGGCCCTGCAGGAGGTCCGCGACCGGGTGGACAAAGCCAAGGTCGAGCTGCCCGAGGATGCCGATGAGCCGAGCGTGGAGGAAGTCAACTTCAGCCTGTTCCCGGTGGTGGTCGTCACCCTTGGCGGCACCGTCCCCGAACGCACCCTGCTGACCATCGCCCGCGACCTCGAAGATGCGATCGAAGCGATCCCGACGGTGCTCAAGGTCGACATTGCCGGCGATCGCGAGGAGCTGGTCGACGTCCTGATCGATCCGATCGCCGTGGAGAGTTATGGCCTCACCCCGAACGATGCCTTCGACATCGTCGCCCAGTCCAATCTGCTGATCGCAGCCGGCGCCCAGGATACCGGCAAGGGCCGGTTCTCGGTGAAGGTCCCGGGCCTGTTCGAAACATCCGAGGACATCATGACCCTGCCGGTCCAGACCGAGGATGATGCGGTGGTCCGGCTGTTCGAAATCGCCGAGGTCCGGCGAACCTTCAAGGACCCCGAAGGCTTCGCCCGGGTGAACGGCCATCCGGCGCTGGCCCTCGAGGTGGTCAAGCGCAGCGGCGAGAACCTTATCGATACCGTGGAGAGGGTTCGCGCCGTGGTCGCCGCCGAGCAGGCGGAGTGGCCCGGGACGCTGCAGGCGGCCATCGACGTCGGCTTCATCCAGGACAAGTCCGAAGACATCCGGACCATGTTGAACGACCTGCAGAACAGCGTGGTGTTCGCGGTGCTTCTGGTGATGATCGTGGTGGTTGCCGCCCTCGGGGTGCGCACTGCCGGACTGGTCGGCATCGCCATTCCGGGCTCGTTCCTGGCAGCGATCCTGGTGCTCTCGGCCCTCGGACTGACCATCAACATCGTCGTGTTGTTCTCGCTGATTCTCGCCGTCGGCATGCTCGTCGACGGCGCGATCGTGGTCAATGAACTGGCCGACCGGAAGATGGTCGAGGGCGAACCGCGCCGGCGCGCCTACGCCCTGGCCGCCAAGCGCATAGCCTGGCCGATCATCGCCTCGACCGCCACCACCCTCGCCGCGTTCCTTCCCCTTGTGTTCTGGCCCGGGGTGGTCGGTGAGTTCATGAAGTTTCTGCCGATCACCCTGCTTGCCACCTTGTCCGCCTCGCTGCTGATGGCACTGATCTTCGTGCCGACCCTGGGCGCCCTGATCGGCAAACCGGGGGCGGCCGATCCGAAGACGATGCGCAGCCTCGCCGGCGGCGAGCATGGTGATCTTGCGGATGTGCAGGGGGTGACCGGCCGCTACCTCGCCGTGCTCCACCGTGCGCTGAGACATCCCGGCAAGGTTCTGCTCGCCGCCGTCGTTCTCCTGGTCGGCGTTCAGGTCGCCTACGCCACCTTCGGCCGCGGCGTCGAATTCTTCCCCGACGTGGAGCCGGAAATCGGCCTCCTCCAGGTGCGCGCCCGCGGCAACCTGTCGGTGTGGGAAAAGGACGCGATCATGGCCCAGATCGAACGCCGGATCGTCGGCATGGACGAGTTCGACGCCATCTATACCCGCACCGGGACGGACGAGCAGGGCGAGGAGGCCGAGGACATCATCGGCACAATCACCCTCGAGTTCGCCCACTGGGAGACGCGGCGGCCGGCGAGCGTGATTCTCGACGACGTCCTTGAGCGCACCAGCGACATCGCCGGGGTGCACATCGATCCCCGCGAGGAGGAGGCCGGTCCGCCGGTGGGCAAGCCGGTGCAGGTTGAACTGTCGTCCCGGTTCCCCGAGCGTCTGGAGCCGGCGGTCGAACGGGTGCTGGAGGGCTTCACCGCCGTCGGCGGCCTGATCAACATCGAAGACAGCCGGCCACTGCCCGGGATCGACTGGGAGGTGCAGATCGACCGCGCCCAGGCGGCCAAGTTCGGAGTCACGGTCGCCCTGCTCGGCAATTCGGTGCAGATGGTCACCAACGGCATGAAGGCCGGCGAGTTCCGCCCCAATGACAGCGACGAGGAGATCGACATCCGGGTCCGCTATCCGGAGGTCTGGCGGACCATCGACCAGTTGGACCGGATCCGCATCAACACGGAATATGGGCCGGTGCCGGTCGGCAACTTCGTCGAACTGGTCCCGCAGCAGCGGGTCGGCACTGTAAACCGCACCGACGGCCGCCGGGTGATGACCGTCAAGGCCGACGTCGTTGAGGGTGTGCTGGCGGCCGACAAGGTGGTTGCGCTGGAAGCCTGGCTCGCTGATGCCGGCCTCGATCCGGCGGTCGCCTACCGGTTCAAGGGCGAGGATGAGGAGCAGAAGAAGGCCGAGGCGTTTCTGTCCAAGGCGTTTGCCCTCGCCATTTTCCTGATGGCGATCATCCTCGTCACCCAGTTCAACAGCTTCTACTCGGCCGGACTGATCCTCGGCGCCGTGATCTTCTCGACGATCGGGGTGTTTATCGGCCTTTTGGTCACCGGCCAGCCGTTCGGGATCGTTATGGGTGGCATCGGTGTGATCGCGCTCGCCGGCATCGTCGTCAACAACAACATCGTGCTGATCGACACCTTCGATCGCCTGAAACAAACGGCGGCGAGCCCGCTCGAAGCGATTCTTCGCACCGGAGCCCAGCGCCTCCGTCCCGTGATGTTGACGACCATTACGACGATTCTCGGGTTGCTGCCGATGATGTTCGGTATCAATATCGACTTCATCGCCCGTCACGTGAGCGTCGGCGCGCCGGCGACCCAGTGGTGGACGCAGCTCGCCACCGCGATTGTCTTCGGCCTTGCCTTCGCGACACTGCTCACGCTGATCGTCACCCCTTGCGCGCTCATGCTGCGTGCCAACGTGCAAAGCTGGTGGCGGCGCCATCGGGCCCGGCGGTTGACGGTCGTCGACAAGGAAGCCGTCGGCAACGCTCAGGCTGCGGAGTAGGGATGGCGCATCCGGAAGCCGTACGGGAGACCTGAACTGGTCCGGTCCATCTTGAACACCGCTGGCCCAGGTGCCGCCGAGTGCATGCTAGACAGCATGCCAGTGGAAGCGGTGCTGATCGACCCCGAGGGGAAAATCGTCGCCGTGAACGCCCACTGGGACCGGTTCGCCCGGGACAACGGCTACCCGGAAGATTCGCTGGGGCTCGGCACCAACTATCTGTCCGTCTGCCTGGGCTCAGGCATCGAAGCACCGGTTGAAGGCCGGGTCGTCGCCGAAGGCTTGCACGACGTCCTGAACGGCCGGCTCGAGGAGTTCTCGACGGTCTATCCCTGTCACTCTCCGAGCGAGCGGCGCTGGTTCCGCCTGGTGGCCGCCCGTGCGGCCGATGGCGCCGGCGCCGTAGTGCTGCATTTCAACATCACGCCGGAGATGCTGGCTGAGGAACGCCTGGTCGGCGACCGGATTGCCATCGAGCGGCGGCTCGCCCGCATTGAAGCGGCGATGCGGGAGACGGTGCGCACCGATAGCGGAGTCCTCGCCGGGACGGCCGCGAAGGAACGAACCGGGAGAACAGACGAGGCTTCCACCGTGGCAGCCGGGCAAACCGGTAACGGTTCGGGCGATCCCCAGATGCGGGTCCTGCTGCCGCGCTACCGGGCCATGCTGCACGCAGCGCTGGGCTCGCAGATCTATCGCCGGCAGCGTTCGATCCGCGACGATGCCCGGAGGATCGCCGGCGATCTGGCCGACATCGACGCCGATGCAGCGTTTGTCGCCCGCCTTCACGCCGAAGCCCTGACCGCGATGCAGGCGGGCACCAGCCCCGAACGGGCCAGTTGGGTCACCCACGAAACCCGCCTCGCCTTCATCGCCGTACTCGGCCACCTCGCTGACCGCTACCGCCAATCGTTCCGGAAGCCCGATCCTCCACGCAGCACGGCACCCGGCTCCTGATGACCTCCGCCGGCCGTGGTGACCGGAAGGGCTCTGCCGATGAAGACAGTTGTTGCAAATGATTCTCATTCGCAGTACTTCTTCGGGGGTGCTGGGGGGATGCGTGCCGCCACACCCAGGCTCGTAATCCGGTTACCGTTGGAAGGATGATTTCCGTTATGTCTGAAGCCTACCGTGTCATTGCAGCGGCCTCTGTTGTCCTCGGGGCAGCCCTCGCCGCCGACCCCGCGCCGGCTGCCGAACGGCACATCGGCGACGCCGTTGAGAAGAATGGACTGTCCATCGGCGCAGCCTATCTGACGAAAATTGAGATGGAACCGGCACCACCGACGCCGCACGGCCCGAACAGCATCCACCTCGAGTGCGATGTCAGTGCCGCGGCCGGCAACACGCACGGCTTCAGTGAAGGCGACTTCGTGCCGTACCTGACGTGCAGCTACATCATCGAAAAGCTTGGCACGGACTGGCAGCGCGGCGGCACGATGCTGCCGATGACCGCCACGGACGGGCCACACTACGCGAACAACGTGCCCATGGACGGTCCGGGGGAGTATCGGGTCACGTATTTCCTGGAGCCGCCGAGCCGAAACGGCTTCTTCCGCCACGTCGATGCCGAGACCGGCGTGCCTGAATGGTGGGAGCCGTTCAGCGTGAGCTGGACCTTCAACTACCCCGTTGGTGAGTAGTCCGGACGGCGGCCGGCTCTGGACAGTCGGCCGCCGCTCTTCGTTCCTGCCGCATTCGCTCTTCGTTCCCGCCGCATTGCCGCGGGCTGAGCGCCGGGCTTGGTGAAAACCGCAGCGGATTCTCGGCTCATCGCGCCGCGCCCGCGCGGAGCCAGCGGTCGCAACCACGCCATCGCCGGCCTCAGTCGTCCCGGTGGGTGCGTTCCATCCGCTCGTGGCGCTCCTGAGCCTCCAGGCTCAGCGTGGCGATCGGCCGGGCTTCCAGGCGGGAGACGCCGATCGGCTCGTGAGTCTCCTCGCAATAGCCGTAGGTGCCCTCATCAATCCGGACGAGCGCCTCGTCGATCTTGGCAATCAGCTTCCGCGCCCGGTCGCGGGTCCGCAGCTCCAGCGCCCGGTTGGTCTCGGTGACCGCGCGGTCAGCGAGGTCCGGCTCGAGAGTTCCGCCTTCCCGGAGACTGTCAAGGGTGGCCGTCGACTCCTCCACGAGGCTCGCCCGCCATGCGAGCAGCTTGTGGCGGAAATACTCCCGCATCACCGGCCCCATAAACTCCTCATCGTCATGGGGACGGTAACCCGGTGGCACGACGACGGCCATGATCGATTGTTTCCCTGCCTTGCCTGTTCCCCGGTGTTTCAGTCCCGGCTCGTGGCTGGCGCCGGCGCACCGTTTTAAGTCGCGGCGCGCGCACTATAGGCAGGCCGGACGCGGCCCGCAACCGCTTTCTCCCTTCAAATCAACCCGATAAGTCTCTGAAATAGAACTGAAAAGCAGCGAAAACAGGGCAGCCCGTGCGAGACCGCGAAATCCCGGGATATCGTTGTCGGCGCTACGGTGCGGCTGAGCGCCGCCACTTGGCAATCTCGACCTCGGCGCGCAGCTCGATCGCGTCGAGCAGGTCGGCGACAACGGGCGGGCAGCCGGCTTCCCGGCGGGTCCGGGCGAGAGCGGAAATCATCTCAAGGCGATCCGGCGCAATCTGCCCGGCAAGAATGTCGAGACGAAGCTGCTCCAGCCGGTCGAGCAGGGCACCGCCCCGTTCGAGCGCCCGGCGCGGTCCCCCGCCGGTGGCATCGCCGGCCGCCTCGACTTCCTGAACGGCAAGCAGGGCCGAAAGTGGCGTCGCCGCTCCGGACTCCGTCGCGGGATCGGCACCTGCTTTCGCCTCAAGTCCATCGAGCACGGCGGAAAAGCCTTCGCCGCCGTCAGCGGTCCGCCGCGACCGTCGCCCCGGTCCCGCCCGGTCGGTTCCTGTGATCTTGGAAACCTTCACCGGCCGCCTCCCCGCCACCTGCAGCGCTGCCGTGCTGCGCCTGCCAGTGTCCGCCGCTTTGGTTAACGTCCCGTCAACGTGCCGGGAGGCCCGCCGGTGGCGGACACGCTGGCAACTTGAGAATGATTTGCATTTTCATTTCGCTGTCCTTAAGGTGTCATCGGTTCACATACAAAAACTAGGCCTATTGGTCCAAACAAGGAACAAGAAGCGCACTCATCCCGAACCGGAAACTGGAGATCCCATGACCCTCCGCCATCGCTTCGCGGTCTTTGCCGCCCTCCTCGTCGGCGTAAGCATCGCCGGCTTCGTGCCCCGCGCTGACGCCGCCGGGGAAGTCAACCTGTACTCTTACCGCCAGCCGTTCCTGATCGAGCCGATCCTGGACGCGTTCACCAGGGAGACCGGCATCGCGGTCAACGTGGTCTATGCCGAGAAGGGCATGCTCGAGCGGCTGAAAGCCGAAGGCGCCAACAGCCCGGCCGATGCCGTGCTGACCGTCGATATCGGCCGCCTCAACGACATGGTCGAGGCTGGCGTTCTCCAGGCCGTGCGCTCAGATGTTCTCGACACCCGCATCCCGTCCCAATATCGCCACCCCGACGGCCTGTGGTACGGCCTGTCGGTGCGCGGCCGGGTGTTCTTTGTCAGCCGTGACCGGGCCGGCGCCATCGGCAGCTATGAAGACCTCGCCGATCCGGC
Source organism: uncultured Rhodospirillaceae bacterium (assembly GCA_964454795.1). Classification (GTDB taxonomy): domain Bacteria; phylum Pseudomonadota; class Alphaproteobacteria; order Rhodospirillales; family Defluviicoccaceae; genus CAYVUM01. The sequence goes on along the minus strand of CAYVUM010000004.1, from coordinate 50,174 downwards.
TTGGCGCGGCCGGGTCTGCACCCGGTCCGGCAAGAATGTTTACATGGTCTCGCTGATCGCCTCGATGATCGCCCACCACGGCGAGGAGAAGACCGAGGAGTGGCTGCGCGGGGTCAAAGCCAATCTCGCCCGCAAGCCGCAAGGCAACGACCGTGCCCAGGCCAAGGCCATCCACGAAGGCCAGTGCGACATCGCCGTTGCTAACACTTATTATCTGGGCAAAATGGCGACCAATGAGGAGAACCCGGAACAGCAAGCCTGGGCCGAAGCGGTCCGGCTGGTCTTCCCCAATCAGGACGGCCGCGGCACCCACGTCAACGTCAGCGGTGCTGCGGTGACGGCGAGTGCCCCCAACCGCGAGAACGCCATCCGCCTGATCGAGTTTTTGAGCGGGGAGACCGCCCAGAAACTTTATGCCGATCAGAACCTGGAGTATCCGGTGGTCGACGGCGTGCCGCTGCATCCGATCGTCGAGAGCTGGGGAGACTTCAAGGCCGATGACGTCGCGCTCGCCGAAGTCGCCCGCCACCGCGCAGCGGCCTCGAAATTGGTCGACAAGGTCGGCTACGACTTCGGCCCGGGGTCCTGAGCCTGGCGAAGTGAACGACTCCGCCAACGCGGCCGGGGTCGCCGCCGCATCGGTTGACGCTGCCACTCCGTTCGCGCCGACGGCCGGCGCGGATGGCGGTGGCCGCGGACCGGGCCGGGGCGGGCCCTGGACCGTCGGCGCCTGGGTGGTCGCCGGCTTGGTGACGGCGCCGGTGCTGGCGCTGGTCTGGCTGGCGCTCACCCCGGCCGAGCCGATCTGGGGACATCTCGTCGCAACGGTTCTTCCCCACTACGTCCGCACGACGCTGGCGCTGATGGCCGGGGTGGCGGCCGGCACCCTGGTGATCGGGGTGACCACCGCCTGGCTGGTGACCGTCTGCCAGTTCCCCGGCCGACGGCTGTTCGAGTGGGCGCTGCTGCTGCCGCTGGCCGTGCCGGCTTATGTCATCGCCTATGTTTATACCGACCTGTTCGAGTATGCCGGACCGGTGCAGGGGCTGATGCGCGATCTGTTCGGCTGGCGGAGCGCCGCCGACTACGCCTTTCCGGAGATCCGCTCGCTCGGCGGCGCGATCGCGATGATGTCGCTGGTCCTCTACCCCTACGTCTACCTGCTCGCCCGGACGGCGTTTCTCACCCAATCGGCGGCGGCGCTGGAGGTCGGGCGCACCCTCGGCTTCGGCCCGTGGACCGGCTTTCGGCGGATCGTCCTGCCGCTCGCCCGCCCGGCGATCGTTGTCGGCGTGTCGCTGGTGATGATGGAAACCCTCAATGACTTCGGCACCGTCGACTTCTTTGCGGTCGCCACCTTCACCACCGGCATCTACGATGTCTGGCTGAACATGTCGAATGTGTCCGGAGCGGCACAGCTGTCGCTGGTCCTGCTCGCCTTCGTGGTCCTGCTTGTCCTGGCTGAGCGGCTGGCGCGGCGCGGCCGGCGCTTCCATGCGACCTCGAGCCGGCACCGGCCGCTGCCCCGTTTCCGGCTGACGGGAGGCCGCGCCGTGCTCGCCACGCTGGCCTGCACCCTGCCGCTGACCCTCGGCTTTGTTGTTCCCGCCGGGCTCCTGGCGATGTACGCAGTGACGGTCGCCTCACCCGCCAGCGGCTTTCTGGCGGATGCCACCAACAGCCTGATGCTGGCCGGGATCACCGCCGGCGTCGCTGTCGCCATCGGCGTTTTTCTGGCCTATGGCCTGCGCCTCGCGGGCGGCCGCGGTCTCACCCTTGCGACCCGCATCGCCGGCATCGGCTATGCCCTGCCCGGCGCCGTGCTCGCCGTTGGCATCCTCATTCCCCTTGCCCTCCTCGACAATACGCTCGATGGCGCTGCCCGCAGTCTGTTAGGGATCGGCACCGGTCTCCTGCTCAGCGGCACGGTGTTCGCGCTGATCTTCGGCTATACGGTCAGGTTCCTGGCCCTGTCGCTCGGCAGCGCCGAAGCAGGGCTCGCCAGGGTGACGCCGGCCATGGACGGTGCTGCCCGAACCCTCGGCTGCGGACCGGGACAGACGCTGGTGAGGGTGCATTTGCCGCTGATCCGGGGCAGCCTGCTGACTGCGGCGATCCTGGTATTCGTCGATACCCTGAAGGAGCTGCCGCTGACCGTGCTCCTGCGGCCGTTCAATTTCGAGACGCTGGCCACCCGGGTCCATCAGTTCGCATCCTCGGGCCTGCTCGAGGACTGTGCTCCCGGGGCGCTGGCGATTGTCGCTGCCGGCATTCTGCCGGTGATCGCGCTCAGCCTCAGCCTCGAGCGGGTCCGCCCCGGCGGACCGGCCGCTGCCGACCGCCGCACCGCATGACCGGACTGGTTGTCGACGGGATCTCCCACGCCTACGACGGGGCGGCAGTGCTGCACCGGGTCAGCCTCGCCGTGCCAAGGGGCCGGGTTGCCTGCCTGCTCGGCCCCTCCGGCTGCGGCAAGACCACGGCTTTGCGCCTCGCCGCCGGCCTGGAACGGCTGCAAAAAGGGCGGATCAGTATCGGTGGGCGGACCGTTGCCGATCCGTCGGCTGGCTTCGATCTGGCGCCGGAGCACCGCCGGGTCGGCCTGATGTTCCAGGACTATGCCCTGTTCCCGCACCTGACCGTGGCGGAGAACGTGGCCTTCGGACTCGGCGGCGCCGGCCGGCGCAGCAGCGACCGCAACGGTCACGCGGTCGCGGCAGCGCTGGCCCGGCTCGGTCTTGCCAGCCACGCGGGGAGCTATCCGCACGTCCTGTCCGGGGGGGAGCAGCAGCGCTGCGCTCTGCTCCGCGCTCTGGCTCCGGAACCGGATGTGCTGCTCCTCGATGAGCCGTTCTCCGGGCTCGACGTCACCTTGCGCGCGCAGGTGCGGGAAAGCACCCTGGAAATCCTCCGCGACAGTGGCGTTGCGACCCTGATCGTCACCCACGACCCGGAAGAGGCGATGTTCCTGGCCGACCGGTTGCTGATCATGGAGCGCGGCCGGGTTGTCCAGGAGGGAACCCCCGAGGCGATTTATCTGAATCCGGGCAGCGCCTTCGTCGCCGGGCTGTTCGGCGCCCCGAACCGGCTCGCCGGCCGGGTCGATGCGGGCGGCGGCATCGACAGCCCGCTCGGCCGCATCGCCGCCCCGGATCTTGCCCCGGGGCAGCGGGCAATCGTGCTGATCCGCCCCGAGGGCCTCGCCATTCGCGAAGGCGGGTCCGGGGATGACGGACCGGCGGGCCGGATCGTCGCCGCCCGGCTGCTCGGTCGGGCCAGTCAGCTGCGGATCGCTGTCGACGGCCTCGACGAGCCGGTGCAGGCGCTGATCCCCGGGGTGGTGCTGCCCGCCGTCGGCGCGCCGGTAACCATCGTCCGGGACGCGCAGCGCACGTTCGTCTTTCCCGACGACCCGCCCTGAGACTCGATCGTCGCGGCTCTGGCATGAGGCTTGCTTTCCGATCGGCAGCCCGCTGCCAGCCGGAGCCCCGACCGATGAGCGTTTACGGCCTGTTCCAACCCAGTGTTCTCGGCATGGAGAGCCAGACCCATGCCCTCAACGCGATCGCCCAGAACATCAGCAATGTCAACACCGGCGGTTTCAAGCGCACCGACGTGCATTTCGCCACGGTGTTGAGCCGGACCGTCTCCTCGGCCCCGGGGGCGAGCCCGGCCAATCCGCCATCGGGAAGCATCCAGAGCGATCTGGGCGGGGTCCGCCCCTATGACGCCGCCCGGATCAGCCTTCCCGGGCAGATTCTGCCCACCGACCGCAATCTTGACATCGCGCTGACCGGCAACGGCTTCTTCGCCTTCAATCAGCGGCCGGACGGCTCGGGCGAGGCCTTCTTCGGCCGCGACGGGCGTCTGGTCACGCAACTGGGCACCGGTGGCGGTGGCGGTGGCGGTGGGTCCAGCGAGGCCTATCTGGTCGACAAGAACGGCTATTATGTCATGGGCTGGGAAGCGGCGGCCGACGGACGCTTTCCGTCGACATCGACCGCCCCGGCAGGGATGCGGGTCGATCCCGACTACTTCGGCCTGCAGGGTGAGCCGACCACGGCGGCGACGCTGCAGGCGAACCTGCCGGCCACCGACCCGGTGGGCAGCCGCCGCCGCTACGTCTTCGACATCTACGATTCAGCGGCGCAGCGCCGTGACATCGACTTCACCTTCACCAAGACCGCACCACTGGCCTGGGACGTGGCGATCACCGGCGGTGCCGGCGATGTGCTCTCCATCCAGCCGGGCCCCACGCCCGAGCCCCTGCGGTTCGCCGCCGACGGCGGTCTGGTCAGCCCGGGGGCCTATGCCCTCGATATCGCCCACACCGACGGCAACACCTCCAGCTTCACCGTCGACACCTCGCTGATGACCCAGTTCGGCGACTCCTTCGGGATCACCGCGGCGAGCCGCGACGGCTTCCCGGCCGGCCGGCTCAGCTCGGTGCGGATCGACCCGGACGGCGTGGTCACCGGTCTGTTCGACAATGGCAACAACAAACCGCTCTACCGGCTGGCAATCGCTGACTTCAACAATCCCGACGGCCTCGCCGAGCGCAACGGCAACGTCTACGTGGAGAGTGGGCTGTCCGGTCCGGCGCTGATCGGCGCCGCCGGTGAGAACGACCTCGGCAGCATTCTCGCGTTTGCCCAGGAGATCTCGAATGTCGATATCGCCGAGGAATTCACCAAGATGATCCGCACCCAGCACGCCTACAACGCCTCGGCGCTGTCGTTCCGCACCACCGACGAGATGACCGAGGTGGCCCGGGACCTGAAGCGGTGACCGGCAAAGTTTGCCGCCGCAACAGGAGGTTCCTGCCGGCACCGGCATCGCCGCGGTCGGGCCGGCACCGGCTGGTTGGCGGTTTTGCGGCCTGTCCGCCTGATCCGGGCTGTGGCACGCAGATTGCTCGGCTTTTCCGCGCGAAAGCGCCACGCCGTTCAGACCGGGACCGGAACTGAGGATGCCCGCACGACACCCCATCTCTCGTCTCGCCACTGCCGTGCTGCTCGTTCTGGGCGGGCTCGGATTTCTCGCGATGCCGCTTGCGCAACCGGCCGGCGCGGCCTCGCGGATCAAGGACATCGCCGACTTCCAGGGAATCCGCGAGAATCCTCTGGTCGGCTACGGCCTCGTCGTCGGCCTCGACAATACCGGCGACACCTTGCGCGACGGCGGCTTCACCAAGCAGAGCCTGCAATCGATGCTCAACCGTCTCGGGGTCAAGCCGACCGAAGACGGACTCACCTCCAAGAACGTCGCCGCGGTGATGGTCACCGCCGAGCTGCCGCCGTTCGGCCGCCAGGGCAGCCGCATCGACGTGCGGGTCAGCGCGCTCGGCGACGCCCAGGACCTGCTCGGCGGCACCCTGCTCGTCACCCCCCTGCTCGGCGCCGACGGCGAGGTCTACGCCGTCGCCCAGGGGCAGGTTGCCACCGGTGGCTTCGCCGCCCAGGGTGATGCCGCGACGGTTGTCCGCGGCGTGCCGACCAGCGGGCGGATTGCCGGCGGCGCGATCATCGAGCGCGAGGTCGGCTTCGACATGGCCAGCCTGCAGAGCGTCAAGCTGACCCTGCGCAATCCCGACCTGACCACCGCCCGGCGCACCGCCGAAGCGATCAACGCCTTTCTTGGCACCCCCGCCTCGCGGGCCATCGACCCTTCGACCGTCGAGCTTGCCATCCCCGGCAACTACCACGGCCGGGTCGTCGACCTGCTCACCGATGTGGAGCAGCTGCGGATCGAGCCCGATCAACTGGCCCGGGTGATCATCGACGAGCAGACCGGGATTATCGTCATGGGCGATCAGGTCCGGGTGAACACCGTGGCGATCGCCCAGGGCAACCTGACCATCCGCATTACCGAAACCCCGCAGGTCTCCCAGCCCAACCCGTTCGCCGAAAGCGGCGAGACCGTGGTGGTGCCGCGCACCGATGTGGAGGTGGACGACGACTCCGGCAACCGGATGGCGGTGCTGCAGTCCGGGGTCACCCTGCAGTCGCTGGTGAACGGCCTGAACGCCCTCGGCATCGGCCCCCGCGACATGATCAGCATCCTGCAGGCGATCAAGGCCGCCGGCGCCCTGCAGGCCGAACTGGAGACGATGTAATGAGCGATGCCCTGCACCTTGCGCCCGTATCGGCTTTGCGCGCCCCCGCCCTGACCCGGCCTGCCGCAGGCAACACGGCTGCGGAAAGCCGGGCCGCTGCGCGGTCCTTCGAGGCGGTGTTCGTCGGCCAGATGATCAAGCCGATGTTCGCCACCCTGGATGCCGCCCCGCCGTTCGGCGGCGGCTTCGCGGAGGAGGTCTGGCGCGATGTCCTCGCTGACGAGATCGGCAAGGCCATCGTTGCCGCCGGCGGGATCGGTATGGCCGATGCCGTCGCCGGCGAGCTGCTCCGCGCCCAGGAGGCGGCCGTGACGCCTCGGTCGCCCGCCGGGGAGAATGGACGATGACCGCCGCCGCTGCCGCCGTCGACACCGCCCGGCCGCTGTCCGAGCTGGCTGGTGTCGCAAAGGACCTTTGCGCTGTGCTGGAGCAGGAGAATGCGGCCCTCGACCGCCGTGACCGGGGGGCCGCTGCCGCCCTGGCGGACGAAAAGACTGCCGCCGTCCGCCAGTTCGTCGCCCGGTATTCAGGCCTTCGTGAAGCCACCGCCGGCTTCAGTGCATTGTCGGCCGATGACCGGCAGTTTCTCGCCGCCATCACCGGACCGGTGGCAGCCCTTGCTGACGAAAACGCCCGGCGGCTGCAGATTGCCGTCGAGGTCGGCCGCCGGGTGATGGCGGCGGTGTCCGCCGCGGTGAAGGAGATGACGCCGGGGCCGGGCACATACTCGCCGACCGGCTCCGTCCAACCCGGCCGGAACCGCGCCGCCGCCGGCGCACGCAGCCTCGCCGTGACCGTCAACACCTCGCTCTGAGGATCGGAGAGGCGTCCGCCCATGACCGGCGACCTGACCCTGGCGCTGCGGACCGCGCAAAGCGGTCTCCTGACCAATCAGTTCGCTCTCAATACGGTTGCGGACAACGTTGCCAACGTCAACACCCCCGGCTATTCGCGGCGGATCGTCAACCAGGAGGAGAACGTCGTCGCCGGGGTCGGCGCCGGCGTCCGCATCGCCGAGATCACCCGCGCGGTCGACGAGCTGCTGATCCAGAGCCTGCGCGTCGACCGGGCCAAGGAAGGCGGGCTGGAGGCAGGGTCAGCCACACTGGAACGGCTGCAGTCGTTGTTCGGAACGCCTGAGGACAACACCTCGATCAGCCACACCCTCGCCGGGTTCGTCGCCGCCGCGGAGTCACTGGCGCTCACCCCCCAAGGCCATCAGGAACGTCAGGCGCTTGTGCTCAAGGGCCGGGACATCGCCGATCAACTGGCGACGATGACCCGGACGATCCAGAACTTGCGGCAGCAGGCCGACGAGGACATCGCCCGGGAAGTCGAAGTCCTGAATGCCGCCCTCGCCTCCATCGCCGAGCTCAATCTGGAGATCGCCGCCGCAAGTGCGGTCACCCGCAATTCCATCGGCCTTGAGGATCAGCGTGATCGCGCCCTCGATACTGTCGCCGGGCTGATCGACATCCGCACCTCACCGCGCGATAACGGCGCGCTGATGGTGTTCACCACCCGAGGTCAGGTTCTCGTTGACAACACCGCTCTCACCATCACCCACGATCCCGCCGGCACCGTCTCGGCGACGACGACTCACGCCGGCGGCGCCTTCAATCCCATCCAGGTCGGCACCAGTGCCGCGAACCGCGACGTCACCGACCGCCTGCCCGCCGGCAAGCTCGCCGGCCTCGTGGAGCTCCGCGACGTCCTGCTGCCGGCGTTGCAGAGCAGCCTGGATGAGCTGACCGCCACGTTTATCGATACCGTGAACGCCGTTCACAATCGCGGCACCGCCTTTCCCGGGCTCGCCTCGTTGACCGGCAGCCGGGTGTTCGTCGACACCGGCGCGCCCTCCAGCCATCAGCTGAGCCTGGATCCGGGGCCGGACGGCGGCGACACGGTCATCGCAGTCCTCGACACAGGCGGCGACCAGTTGGCCGCGACGACCCTGCGGACGGTGATGACCGCGGCCACGGGCCTCGCCGACGGACCGTGGACGGTCGATGCCATCGCGACCGCTGTGCAGGGATGGTTGCAGGGGGCAGCCCCGGAGACCGCTGCCGCCCAGGTTGGCTTCGATGCTGAGGGCCACCTCAGCATCGACCTGAAAACCGCCTCGGCGTTCCTGGGGCTTCGCGATGTGGATGCCGGCGGTGCCCCGGCGGACCTGAAGATCGATTACGATTCCGACGGCGATGGCATCGTCGATGAGACCGCGGCTGGCTTCTCCGCTTTCTTCGGGCTGAACGACGTCTTCACCGACGGCCGGAGCGAGGCGGTTTGGGAGTCGGCGGTGATCGATCCCGGCTTCACCCTTGCCGCGGACACCACCCTCACCATTCAGGACGCCGCAGGCCTCAAGCCGGTCGCCCTGCTCGCCGGCGATGATCTGGCGACGATCGCCGGCCGGATCACCAACGCCGGCGTCGACGTGAGCGCCATGGTCGTTCCCGACGGAGCCAGCCAGCGGCTGCGGCTGCTCTCCGACACCCACGGTGCCATCGCTGTCACCGACGGCAGTGCCGGGTTTATCGCCGCCGTCGGCCTGGACGTCGCCGAGGTGGGCATAGCGGCCGCGGTGGGGGTACGCAGCGACATCGTCTCCCTGCCGGGACGGATCGCCAGCGGCGCGCTGCAGTTCGACCCCGACCGCGGCTCGTCCGGCGAATATTTCGTCAGTGTCGGCGATGACACCACCGCGCAGAGGCTGGCCGCGACCCTTGCGGATCCCGCCGGTTTCGAGACGGCCGGCACGATCAAGGCGACGTCGCTGACGTTCGTTGATTATGCCGCGGCGCTGATCGGCGATGTGGCCATCCGGACCTCGACCGTGGACCGCGACCTCGGCTACCAGCGGTCGCTGGTGGAGGCGCTACAGGCCGAGTCGGACTCGATCCGGGGCGTGAACCTGGACGAGGAGATGTCGCACCTGATCCTGTTCGAGCAGGCTTACAACTCTGCGGCCCGGATCATCACCGTCGTCCGCGACATGTTCGACGCCCTGCAGAACGCCGTCGGCTGAGGGGACCATAAGCCATGGCCGTCGACCGCCTGACCACGCTGTCAAGCACCAACCTCACCCTTGCCCGGGTGTTCGAGACCAGCCGGCGGATTCACGACCTTGAGGTGCAGATCGCCAGCGGCAAAGTCGCGCAAACCTATTCGGGGATCGAAGAAACCCAGGCGCGGCGGCTGTTCAACCTGGAGACCACCCGCACGCAGCTGGTCCGCTTTGCCGACAACAACGACCAGGTGGCAACCCGCCTCGAGGCGACTTCGGCTGCGCTCGACGGGATCCATCAGACGATCGCCGACTTTCGCAACCTGCTTCTGGACGTGGCCGCCAGCCGGCCGCTCGACGCGCTCACCGCGGAGGATCTTCAGGCGGCGGCCTTCCGCTCGCTCAGCGCCGTCGAGGGCTATCTCAACACCGAATTTGACGGGCAGTACCTGTTTGCCGGCAACCGCAAGACCAGCCAGCCGGTGAACTTCGGTCTGACCGACCTGGCCGCGTTCCAGGCCACCTACGATGGCGAGACCGTCATCTATCCGCAGACCCGCGCCGCCCACATCGAGACGACGATGACCATCGGCGCCGCCGGGCACGGCGGCCTCAGCTTCGCAGTTCCCGACACCATCACCGCCGCGACGGCCGGCGCCTTCGACGGCCTGAGCATCGGCACCACCATCACCGTGACCGGCACGGCCGGCAACGATAAGGCCCTCACCGTCGTTGAGAACGACGGGACGACGATCCGGGTCGCAGGAACGCTGCCGGCGTGGCCGGTGGCGACCACGGTCAGCGGCAGCGTCGCCGCCGAGGTGGCTCCAGCTGCGACGATTACCGCCGGCCACTGGTACCGGGGCGATGACGGCGCCCAGACCCACCGGGTCTCCGAGACCCGGACGATTCAGGACGGCATGACCGCCATCGATCCGGTATTCGAGAAAGCGATCCGGGCGATGGGCCTGATCGCCCAGGGCAAGCCCGCCACCGCCGGCGAATTCCGCCAGCATCCCGAACGCGCCGACCAGGCGCTCAAGCTCCTGTCCAGCGCCCTTGACCGGACGCCGGAGACCCCCGATCCGTTCGGCGCCGAGCGGTCCGGCAATATCGACCTGATCGAGCGTACGCTCGGCTTCGAGCATAGTGTTCTGAACGACACCATCCTCCGCCAGCGCCAGTTGATCGCGGTCCTGGAAGGAGAGATTGCCGAGATTGAGAATGCCGACATGACTGAGGCGGTGAGCCTGATGACCCACGAGACCCTGGTCCTGGAGGCGTCCTACCAGACGATTGCCCGGATCCGCCAGCTCAGCCTCAACAACTTCCTGTAGTCCTCACGAGCTAAGGCACGCCGGGCGCGGCCCCGGTCGAGCGCCGCGAAAAAAAGACCCGGGTCTTTCGACCCGGGTCAGGTAGCCCGTCATCTGGGGGGGGAGGAGAGATCAGACGGGCTTGGGGGAGGGAAACCGGTCAGGATGGATCGGGGACGTTTTGCTCAAGGTGTCGCGGCTTCGAGCAATCCTTCGGAAATCTGCAGGTTGATGTTGATCAGCGTCTCGAGGGTGTGGTCGGCGATCGCCTCGCCGTCGCGAAGAGTTGTGCCGACGACGAAGTCGCCGAGCTTCAGCAGGTTGGCCTTGATCTCTTCGGGCAGGGCGCCGTTGGCCCGCTTCACCAGCGTGCGGATGGCAATCCAGATCTCGACGTTGTGGCGGAGGGCATCGCTCATGTCCGGGGCGGGCGCGGTGCCGGCTGCGCCGTTGGCGCCGCGGTGCCGGCGCGCCTCGTCGAGCAGCAGGGCAGCCCGGGAGAGCGCGAACGCGTTCTCCTGGGTGACGTTCAGCGGCGGCTCGGTGACCTGGGTGTCCATGGCTCCCGGTTCCTTTTCACAACGTCAACGCGAACCAGCATCAAGGCTAAAAGGTTAGCGGTTAAGTGCCGGTTAAGGTTACCGTCCGGTATCTGACGTTTTTTCGGTACAGTTCTGCGGCTCGGTGAGCATTCTTTTCAAATCGTCGCTATTGAGCCATTCCGTGTTGCGGTCACTGGAAAATATGAAGCCCTCGGGAACGGTGATGTTTTCTGCCTCCGGGCCAGCCTCAAATTCGTGGTCTGACCAGAATTTGAAAGCCGGCCGAATGATGTAGCGGTCTTTAAGCTCGACGGTCGTCCGGGCATCGTCAGCCGTAATCAGGATTTCATGGAGTTTCTCGCCGGGACGGATGCCGACGACCCGAACCGGCACATCCGGAGCGAGACAGCGGGCAAGCTCGACGATGCTCATGCTCGGGATTTTCGGCACGAAGATCTCGCCGCCGCGCATCTGCTTCAGGCAGGAAAGAACGAAATCGACCCCCTGTTGCAGGGTGATCCAAAACCGGGTCATCCGCTCATCGGTGATCGGCAGCGCTTCGGCCCCCTCGCGAGCCAAGCGCTGAAAGAATGGGATCACGCTGCCCCGCGAGCCAACGACGTTGCCGTAGCGGACGACCGCAAAGCGGGTCCGCTTGCGTCCGCTCAAATGGTTAGCGGCAACGAAAATCTTGTCAGCGGCAAGCTTGCTGGCGCCATAAAGATTGATCGGATTGGCCGCCTTGTCGTTGGAAAGGGCAATCACCGAGCCGACATCGTTGCGCAGAGCGGCGTGAACGACGTTCTCCGCGCCCAGCACGTTGGTGTGGACGCATTCGGTCGGGTTGTATTCGGCCGTCGGCACCTGCTTGAGGGCGGCGGCATGGATGACGATGTCCACGTCCTGCATGGCAAGCCCGAGCCGCTGGGAATCGCGGACATCGCCGATGAAAAACCGAAGGTTTGAACGGCCGGAACCGTGCAGCTCCTGCTGCATCTCATACTGCTTGAGCTCATCCCGGGAAAAGACGATCAGCCGGCGAGGATCGTAGCGGTCGAGCACGGTGCGCACGAACCGCCGGCCGAACGAGCCGGTGCCGCCGGTGATCAGCACCGACTTGCCGCTGAGGTCAACCCCAAGGTCGTAGTAGTTGGAGAGGGGCAGCGTGTAATAGCGTGGCGAGGGCACGGTGCCGCCATGCTCGCGCAGCCACTCGGCGATGTCGGTGTCGGCCAGGCTGCCAAGTGCGGTCGCGCAAGCGGGTGCCGGCTCCGGCACGGCGGTGCTCGTCCTCGAGCTCATGGCCCCTGAACCTCCTCATTGACGGACCCGGACTGCCGGACCGCTGCGGCCGGCGGCCCGGCGATCCTGCCCGGAACCGATGCCAAGGCTAGGCGAACAAGGTTAAAAATCGGTGGAAATTGCCCCGAATGGGGCTGTCGAACGCGCGCTCAGGCGCGAAGTCGCTGGCGCTCGCCGGCGGAGGACGGGTCTACCTGGTCCCGCACCCCGGTGAGCAGGGCCTTGGCGCGTTCGGCCATCTCCGCGCAGCGCTGCCGCCAGCACGGAATGAAGTGGGCGATGAACGCAGTCCGCACGGCGGGATCGTCAATCCGGGTGCCGAAGAACGCGCCGAGCCGGAGCATCGAGCGAACGGTGCCGCGGGTCATGAAGTAGAAACCGGCGTAGCGCTCCCGGGCTTCGGGCGGGTCCACCAGTTCGTTGAGCCGGCCTTCCAGTTCAAAGAAGCCGTCGCCAGCGGCCTCGGCGTCGGCCAGCGCTGCATCCAGAGCTTCGATGAACCGGTCGCAGCCGGCGATGACCTCGTCGAGGTCCAGGTCCGCCAGCATCTCACCCGCCTCGAACCGCTCGAGTGCGTCCAGCGCCCGGTCGAGCGCGCACCGCGCCGGCAATGACGGCACCGGCACCTCAATGGTCGCCGCCAGCTTCGGGCGTGCCCCCTCGATCCGGGCGCCGTCGCTGGTGTTGAAGAGCGTGATGCCGGTTCCGGCCCGCTTGCTCGCCAGGGTCTGGCGGGCCACGTCGAAGGCCCACCACGTCTGCACCGTCCCACCGAAATTCCCCGGCACGCTGCGATCGAAGCGGCGCAGATAGAGATCATCCAGGGCGCCGCGACCCTCGGCAAAATAGACTGAATCGCGGGCATGATGTCGCCCTGGCTCTTTCTGGGCAAGATCGATGCCGAACAGATAGACGGTGCGAAAGCCGAGCGCCGCCGCCGCCGAGAATGCTGCATTGCAGACGATCGGGTCGGAACCGGTGAGCGGCTTGCGGCCGTCGCCAAGGATCGCCGTCGACGAGAGACTGGGGCGGAGGAAGAACACCGCCTCGTCGAACAGGTCCGGCACCCGCGGATCCACGGTGGCGCTGGCAAGCAGGGTGATCCCGGCAAAGCTGTAGTGGGCCCGCAATTCCGAGAGCAGATCGAAGACCAGGCTGCCGCGCTCGTTCTCGCAATGCAGATCGGGGCGGATGCCGTGTTTCAGCAGGATGCCCAGGGTCGTGCCGCAGGAGATGACGATCGCCCGGTCGCGGAGGCGGCGCAGCTCGGCGATGTCCTTGTCCAACGACGGTCCGGCACCGACGATGAACACGGGCAAGCTCCTCTCCCGGCGCGGCCGGCTGTCGATCAGTCGGAAGCTCCGTCGCTGCAGATTCTCCGCAGCGTTGGTGATCATCTCGATCTCGTCCTCGAAAAAGCCGGTCGAAATCAAGGCGGGCTTGAGTTCCTCCTCGCAGCGGGCCATCGCCTCGCGATACACCCATGAGTAGTAGTGGCAGTAGAAATAGGACCCATCGGCGAAGGTGATCCGCCGCCCGGCGATCACCGACATCAGCTCCGCGGTCATCTCCTGGGGCCGGGCGGCGAGGACGAAATCGATGGTCTTGCCGCGCTGCCGCGCCCGTCGGAACAGCGCCGCCCAATCGATAACGTACAGCGACTGGGAGATAAATTCCGGATAGGCCTCGATCATGACGATGTGGCGGGCCGGGGTCTCCTCGATCAGCGCCGGCAGGTGCCAGCCGAGGCCGACCCCGAACACGATCAGGAAGCCCACATCAACGACCGGTGCGCCGCGAAGCCGCTCCACGTGACCGTTGTCCCGGAGCCAGCCGGCCAGATCGTCGAGCAGCGCCATCGAGATCGGCGAGAGATTGCAGTGGTTGGGATTGCGCATCACCAGACGGTCGGGAAGCTCCCGAAAGCCGTCCAACTGACCGGCGGTCCAGGCGGGACCGCCCGGATCGTCCGGATAGAGCGAAACCTCATCGTCGAGGGCAAGGTTGACGATCGCCCCGCCAGCCCGGACGAGCCGGGTTGACCCGGCGCCGGCTGCTTTGATGCGCTGCCAGATTTCGGGGAAACGACTTCGGAAAGCCCGGCGGTTGCGATCAAACAGGCGGTCTTCCGCCGCGCTCACGCCGCATGCCCCGCGTTGCCCGTGCCGGCCAGCGCGCCGGTCCGGCTCCAGGCGGTTTCCAGGGCGGTCCCCAGATCGGCAGCGCGAGTCCTGGCATCGAAAAACCGTGCCCGACGCAGAGATGCCATGACGTCGGCGCGCCAGGCCCGGTGATCCTCGGCCAGGGTCGCGGCCGCCCAGGACAGCGACTTGGCCAGGTAGTCCTCCGCATCCACGGCGATGCTCTCTGCCCCGAGGCCGAGATGGTGAAGCACGGCCGCGGCGCGTCGCGCGAACGGCCCGTCACCGGCGGGACAGACCACCGGACGGCCGGCGGCGAGGCCATCGACGACCACCTGCGGCTCGGCACGCCCGAAGGGCATCAACACCACGTCGGCTGCGTCCAGCAGTTCCAGGCGATCGCCTTTGAGGATGTCGACCCGATGGCTGAGGCCGTGATTGCCGAAAAGGTCGGTGACCGCCGCCAGATTGGCCGGCTCGGTCAGGTCCTGATCGCGCAGCACCAGCGACGATCCGGGGACCCGCTCCAGCACGGCGGCCCAGGCGGCGACCGCCACCGGTTCGATCGCCGCCAGATCGGCATCGGCGGCAAAAACGATGCCCGCCTCAGGGTCGCGGCCAAACCCGCCGGCCTCCGAACCAGCAGCAGGAACCGGCGGCGCCGTCAGCACGCAGCCCTGGTCAAGAAACAGGGGCTCATCGGCCACCGCGTCCGGACGGTCGCACACGAAGCGGTCGGTAAGGACAAAATCCACAGCGGCGAGACCGGTGCCAAAGGGGCTGCCGGTCCAGACGATCTGACAGGGAGCCAGCCGCGCGCCGAGCGCGGTGAGCGCTTCGGGGGCTGCAAACCCGGCAACGTTGAGAAGGATATCCACCCGCTCGGCGGCAATCACCGACTGCAGGGTGATCGCGTCGATCTCCGAGACATCGCGCCAGCGGTCGAAGCTGCGCTGGAAGGGCAGGTTCGCGCCCCGGTCCAGAGGGCCGTTGCCGAAGCCGATGGCTGCGAAGCGGTCCGTCCGCCGGGCGGCAAGAATATCGGCCAGAAACGGCGCCCAGGCGCGGTGTGCGTCCGCGCCGAGAAACACGCCCAGCGTCAGCCGCTCGCCGCGGGCCGGCGCTGCCGCCGGTGCCGCTGTCCACGCCCGCGCGCGGGCACCGAACCGCCGGCTCCAGTCCTTGACGGCGGCCACGGTGGAGGGGACTGCGGCCGACGGTCGCGACCAGCCGTCGACCAGCTCGGCGGCGGCGGCGTGGACATCCTCCGGCGCCCGGCTGACAGCGAGGTGATGGGCCACACGGGCGGCCTCGTGGTCGCCCACGGACGCCAGCGCCTGGGCGAGCAGCGAGACAATGCCGGCGGCCTCGGGGAGGGCATGCCGGGCGGCCCGCAGGGCATCGAGGGCAGCGCGGTGCCGGCCGCTGGCACGCAGCGCCGAAGCCAGCGCCATCCACGCCGGCTCGCTTTTCGGTTCGAAGGCCAAGTGCTGGCGGCACCAGTACTCGGCCCGGCCGGTATCGCCGTGGCCGAGGGCGATCAAGGCCCGGTTCAGCAGCGGCTGCTCGGACACGAACTGCAGGACACTCGCGAAGCCCGGCAGTCCCGGCGGCAGCAGGCCGTCGAACGCGGGATCGGGGGTCAGGGAAACCGAGGCTTTGGCATGGTAGACGGCGGCGTTGAGCTGACCGGCGAGGCCGAGCACCACGGCGAGCAGGTCCGCGGGCTGGCGAACCATCGGCGCCCGGTCGCTCACCCGCTGCAGCAGGGTGTGGGCCTCGGCAAGGTCCATCCGGGCGACGCGAATGGCGGCAAGCGCGAAGAGCGCTTCCGCGCAGTCGGGATCGGCGGCAAGATGCTTGCGCAGCCGGGCGTCGGCGCGGTCGTAAGCTTTCGCCGCGATGTGCTTGCGGACGGCGGCAATGAGCGCCTCGCGCCGTTGCGGGGCGCTCATTGTCGCAGCTTTGCGTCTCCCGGCCGGCAGCGGTGCGTTCACGTGCTGCTCCTAAGCCCGGCGGTGCGTGGCGCCCGCGCCGGATCGGTGAGGCGGGGGCCGAAGCCGGCAACCGGCTCCAGCGGGGCCTCGACCTCGCTGAACAGACCGGCGGCAAGCTCGCGATTGATCGCGATCAGTACGGCAAGTTTCTCCCCGGCCGGCCGGCCGATCACGTCAACGCTGCGTTTGTCGACAAAGTTGGCGAGGGAGAGCATGTTGGTGCGGATGTCCTCGGGAACGATGCATTCCGGGTCGAGGAGTTCGGCCTGGAGGATCGTCCACAACCGCCAGTTCAGGCGGACAGCGCTGCGGATGCTCTCCTTATCCCCCGCTTCGGCGGCGGCGTTCAGGCGATGGGCGGCCTGAGTCAAGGCCCAGGCCTCGGTTTGCCGCGGGTTGCCTGGCGGCGGAGGACCGTTGTAGGGCCGGTTCATGCTGCTGTTCGCCATTGGAAAGAACCTGTCCTTCGTGTTTGATCAGGGCCTGAGCGCGCTTCAATGCGGCATAGTAACGACCATTGGCGACGGCGGCTTTGACATCCTCGGCGATCTCGCCAGCGCTCGGCGCCGCATGCACATAGCTTTCGAGAAGTTGATTGAAATTTTGTAAATGACGCTCGCGATCCTCCGGAAACAGATAAACACATTGAAGGGCGTAATAGGTTCGCGATGCCGGCGTGATTGCCGCCTCCGGTGCGATAATGTCGTCCTGGCGAAGCACCGCCGCTTCGTTCTTCAATAACAGACTGATCGTTCGGGCCGACGCATTCTCGAGAACAGCACCGTTGACGATCAGTTGCTGGCCTTTCTTGAGGTGAATAACCAGAGCCACCGCATGCTTCCTTCCAAGGCCCGCTGGCCGGGCGTTGACGCATGACCCGAGCGCGGCGGCCGCTTACCGCGCAACGCCTTGGGGCTTGCTCGCCGCCGCGTCACGATGATCAGGCAGGCCCCCGGATCCGCCCCCGCTGCGACCTGACGACGATTACTGGAAGAGGCTGAGGATCGACTGTTCGGCCTGACCGGCGAACGACAGGGCATTGATGCCAAGCTGCTGCCGGGTCTGCAGGGCCACGAGGTTCGCCCCTTCCTCGTTGAGGTCGGCGAGGGTCAGCTTGCCGGCCCCGGTCTCGAGGACGTTGACGTACTCGGTGGTGAAGTCCAGCCGAACTTTCAGGATCGCCGCATTGGTGGCAATATCGGCGGCCTTCGAGCGGACGTTACTGATGGTCGCTTCCAGGTTTTTGACCGCGGCATCAACCTGGGAGTTGAACTCGGCGAGGTCGGCCGCCTGCTCAAGATCATAGGCGGTCAGCTTCGCTGTAAATCCGCCCAGTTTCTCCAAAAAGTTGGTTGCTTTGGTTGTTTCAGTTAACGCGATACTTGTAATACCCGTACTTTTAAAGAATACAGATGCGTTGAAATTGACTCCGTTGGTATCTAGCTTCGAATTCGATTTTTCACTGAACCGAACCGTCAACGTTGCCTGGCTATTATTTAGCAAATTCAGCCCTTGGTAGGATGCGTCATTCACAATGTTCTGAATTTGCCCGACCAATTCAATCATCTGGGTTTCCGAGGCCCGTCTCTGCGCCACGGATTGGCTGGACAGGCTCTGGAAGATACCTTTGATCTGCGAGACCAGATCCTCGATGGCCGAGGTGGCCTCGATCACGGTCTCGAGGGAACTGATGCCCTGGTCGATCGATTCCTTCCGGTCGGTGAGGTCTTCGGCCCGGTCGCCGAGCGATTTGGCCTGGAAGAACTTGACGGCATCATCGGTAGGCTTGGCGACGGCGAGACCGGACGACAACCGCCCCTGGGTCTGGTCGATCAGCCGGGTGGCGTTCTGCAGCGACAGCAGATTGGCCCGCACCGCGGCCGAGAGGGTGACACGTTCTGCCATAATGACCTCCTCTTCTGAGCTATCGCTGAGGCCAGCGTTCTGCACGAACCGACCAGCCAGCACTGTAGCCGCCCGTGAAACCGGTCGCCACGAAAAATTACTCTCATAAATTGAGTTAAGATTTTATGTATAGACTCATACGAGTTGCGGGGTCAGTGCGCCCAATCCCGGTGCCGCTGCCTTCTCCCGTGATGCTTTGCCCTCCCCTGGCCGAACTGCGGGCGCGGTGCCGGCTGGGGTCCGGCCCGACCATTCAAGGACCCCCTTTCGGGCAATCCCCGGCGCTTCACCGCCGTTCGACTGAAGTCAGGCGCGGCGGCGCGATCGCGCGAGGCGGCGATTCCACCCCGCGCGATCTTATGACGATTACTGGAAGAGGCTGAGGATCGACTGTTCGGCCTGACCGGCGAACGACAGGGCATTGATGCCAAGCTGCTGCCGGGTCTGCAGGGCCACGAGGTTCGCCCCTTCCTCGTTGAGGTCGGCGAGGGTCAGCTTGCCGGCCCCGGTCTCGAGGACGTTGACGTACTCGGTGGTGAAGTCCAGCCGAACTTTCAGGATCGCCGCATTGGTGGCAATATCGGCGGCCTTCGAGCGGACGTTACTGATGGTCGCTTCCAGGTTTTTGACCGCGGCATCAACCTGGGAGTTGAACTCGGCGAGGTCGGCCGCCTGCTCAAGATCATAGGCGGTCAGCTTCGCTGTAAATCCGCCTACTTTCTCCAAAAAGTTGGTTGCCTTGGTGGTTTCGGTCAGTGCAATGCTGGTAATCTTTGTGCTCTTGAAGAACACAGAGACGTTGAAGTTGGTTCCAGACGTATCCAGTTTGGAATCGGACTTCTCGCTGAACCGTACGGTCAGTGAGGCGTTACTGTTGTTGAGTAGATTCAGACCCTGATAGGAGGCATCGTTAACAATATTCTGAATCTGCCCGACAAGCTCGATCAGCTGGTCCTCCGAGGAACTCCGCTGGGCCACCGACTGGCTGGCCAGGCTCTGGAAGATACCTTTGATCTGGGAGACGAGATCCTCGATGGCCGAGGTGGCCTCGATCACGGTCTCCAGGGAGCTGATGCCCTGGTCGATCGAGTCCTTGCGGTCGGTGAGGTCCGTGGCCCGGTCGCCGAGCGACTTGGCCTGGAAGAACTTGACCGCATCGTCGGTGGGCTTGGCGACGGCAAGGCCGGACGAGAGCCGGCCCTGGGTCTGGTCGATGAGCCGGGTGGCATTCTGCAGCGACAGCAGGTTGGACCGGACCGCTGCCGAAAGGGTGACACTTTCTACCATGGTGATCTCCTTTTCTAGGCTATCGCTGAACGGGCATTCTGCGCGATCAGACTACCTGTGAGTGTAGCCGCCGGGGGCCGGGTCGGCCACGGAATAATACTCGTAAAAATTGCAGCAAATTTCTCGGGACTTGTTAGCTGGTCTGTGCGCGACCCGGCAGACTCTGCCGGCTGGCGGCGAAAGATGCCGCCCTGGCACCACCGCAGAGCCCCCGGCGCCGTCCGGCCTTGCCTTTTTTCATCTATAAATCAGATGGTTGCTTCGCGCGACTGCCTTGGCAGGCAACTTGCTTCAGGAACGCTGACGTCGTGGTCCGGCCGCGGCGCCCGGCGCCCGAGGCCGCTCCGCGGCCACAACCGAAACGGCCCGGGTGGAGGGCCGGCACGCCAGGACCGGACGACTTGAGAGAAAAGCGCGATGGAGCCGACATCCTCCCCTGCCACTGAACCGGGCCCGTTCGCTGCCGGCCGGCTGCGACCCGCCGCCACCCTGGCGCTCGGCCGCGCATTCACCGGTGGCAGCGGAGTGGTTCCGTTCCATCAGCTGTTTGACGCGCTTGCCCGGCCGGCGGAGGCGAGGCGGACGACGATCGAACCCCGCCCGGAGCCGGCCGCGGCGCCGGTGCATCGCGAACGCCCACCGGAACCGGGCGAAGCCGGCCCGGACACGGCCGAGGAGACCGGTCCGGCCGACCCCGCACCCGAGCCGGCGGCCGGATCCGCACCGGACCCGGCTGCTCAGCCGCCTGCCAGCATCGACGCCGATGAGGCGGGCGCACCCGTGGCCGCAACAGCTCCGGCGGTGTTGCGGCCGACGGACCCGGCTAACTCCCGCCTGGCAAGCGAGCCGGGTCGCAGCCACCCGCCGCCGAAGGCGCCGGTCGCCGATGCGGCGCCCCTCCGGCTGGCGACCGGCGCGGGTCCCGAAGACCCGGGGCTGTCCGATCCCGCCGACGGCCGGACCGGCGAGGCCCGCCTGACTGTGGAACCGGCGCCGGTCCGCTCCGCACCGGGCGCTGCCCTGGCACCTCATGCCGCCCTCGCCGCCCAGCTTGGACGCACCGCGACCGCCCGGCCCGGGGAGGCCGGTCCAGGTCTATCCGCCGCCCGCTTCGAGCCGACCGCTCCGGCAGTCGCCGGCAGGGCTGCGGCTCCCGCTCTTACGGCCGCCCCGGTCACGCCGGCCGGTTCGGTCGATCCGACCCCTGCCATCGGCCAGGGCCACGCGGCACCCGCGGCCGCCCCACCGCCGCCACCCCTCGCCGCGCAGGGCCGCACCAGTGGCGGCGCGCCGGCAGCGCCGGTGATGGCCGGCCCGGCTGCGGCCGCGTCAGGTGCCCAGGGCCACGGCGAGCCGCCGGAGCCGGGCGTTCAGAGGGCGGCGCCCAAGGCCGCCGACCAGGCCGCCCTCCGCGCCCGCCTGGTCCGCGACCAGATCAGCGTTCACCTCAGCCGGGCCGTGCGGGACGGGCTCGACCGGATCGAGATCCGGCTCCGTCCAGAGCAGCTCGGCCGGGTCGAAATCCGCCTCGATCTCGGCCGTGACGGCACAGCGACCGCGACGGTGACCGTCGATCGTCCGGAGACGCTCGAGCTTCTGCGCAGCGATCCCCGCGGCCTGGAGCGGGTCCTCCAGGACGCCGGCCTCAAGACCGACGCGGGCAGCCTGAGTTTCAACCTCCGTGGCGGGAACGACCGCTCCGAGCCCGATGCCGGTCCGACAACGCAGGCCTCCCGGCCGGGCTCCGATGCCGGTGCCGGCCCCGCCGACCCGGCTCAACCGGCGCCGTGGATGCGGGACGACGTCATCGGTCCCGGACGGGTCGATGTGCGCGCCTGAGGCGCTTGCGGGCCAGCGGCCCCTGAACCACGGAGGGTTTAATGGTTGACCCGGTTTCACGCACCGCCGCCGCCAACCCGCCGGGGACCGCCTCGAAGGCCGCCCTCGACGCCGCCGAGCTGGACGAGGACCTGCAGTACTTTCTGAACCTTCTGGTCACCCAGCTTCAAAACCAGGACCCGCTCGATCCGCTCGATACCAACGAGTTCACCGCCCAGCTCGTGCAGTTCGCCAGTGTCGAGCAGCAGATTGCCCAGAACGCCAACCTGGAACGACTGCTCACAATCCAGGAAAACGCCGGGATCGCCGCGATGGTCTCCTATTTGGGCACCCGCATCGAGGCCAATGGCAATGCCTTACCGTTGATCGACGGCCGCGCCGAAGCGACCTACACGCTCGGCGAGAGTGTCGACCAGACCGCAGTCGTCGTCCGCGATGCCGCCGGCCGCACCGTGTTCACCACCGAGGGCGAGACCGCGATCGGCAGCCACCGGTTCGTCTGGAACGGCCTCGACGGCGACGGCAACCGACTGGCGGACGGATCCTACACCATCGATGTGGTGGCCACCCGGCCGGATCAGTCGTTCGCCGAAGCGACCGTCACGGTTTCCGGGGAGGTTACCGGCGCCAGTATCGAGAACGGCGAGGTTCTGCTGTTCCTGGGCGACATCGCCCTCCCCGTGGCCGACGTTCTGTCCGTGCATCGGACGGCGAAAGCCGCCGCCGACCCGGGAACCGGGCCTTAAACCCGGCGCCGCATGGCGGCCGGTGAGCGGGATCGCCGCGCCTGTTCCAGACCCGAACGACCCATCGGCGCAGCGATGAACGAGCGTACAGGAGTAGAGAGATGAGCTTATTCGGTTCGATGACCTCCGGCGTCTCCGGACTGACCGCCCAGTCCAGTGCCATGGGCGCGATTGCTGACAACATTACCAACGTCAATACTGTCGGCTTCAAGAATGTCATCACGAATTTCCAGACTCTCGTGACTAAGCAGACCTCGGTAACTTTTTACTCTGCCGGCGGCGTTCAGTCACGACCGCTCAGTATGAACGATGTTCAAGGCCTTCTGAAATCCACGTCGTCGCAAACCAACATCGGCATTTCCGGTGGTGGTTTCTTTGTCGTGAACGAAGCGGCTGTCCCTGGGCCGGAAGACGAATTCCTGTTCACCCGAGCCGGCGCATTCTTCAAAGACGATGAGGGCTTTCTGCGCAACACTGCCGGGTATTATCTTCAGGGCTGGCCCGTCGACCCGCTCGGCAACGTGATTTTGCCTGCCGACAGCAACGCCAGCTTAACCAACCAGAACGTGATCTCCTCCGATTTCCTGGAGACCGTTAATCTCAACCGGATCGGCGGCACGGCCAAGCCCACGTCGAAGATCGCAATCGGCGCCAATCTGCCCGCGACGGCCGATATCGGCCACTCGGAGGCGAGCGATGTCCAGTTCTACGACACTCTTGGCACCACCCACGAAGTGAGCTTCCGGTTCACGAAGATCGCCGCCAACGACTGGGATGTGACGGTCGAGCCGCCCCCCGGCACCGCCAATCTCACCCTCCACGGCCCCGTCGGCGACGGCAGCGACGTGTACAAGAGCATCGGCCAGCTGGAGTTCACCGCCCAGCCGCGCGACGGTGCTTCGGTGGTCATCGATGGCCGCACCTTCGAGTTCGACAGCGATGCCATCCAGGCGATCCCGGGCAGCACGCTGGTCACCCTGGCCGCCCCCGATAACCTGGCGGGGACCGTCGCCAACCTGGTCGCCCGCGTCCAGGCCACCCACCCGTCATTCGCCGCCGGCAGCGAGTTCAACGCCATCGCCGCCAAGACGGGCAACGCCACCGCGGTGGTTCTCACCGGCGGGATCGACGGTCATGGCGGCGTGGTCGGCGACTTCACCGTCGACTTTTCTGGCCTGGTCGACGCTGCCGGACAGCCGGTGGTGCGCCAGACCGATGCCGGGAGCACCTCTCTTGAGGTCCAGGCCAGCGATTATGCCCTCGCCGACCCGGCCATCGGCTTCGCCCCGGGCGGGCTGCCGAGCGCCTTTAACATCGTCAAGCTGTCGGCGCGCGGCTTCGTCAACGGGGCTGCCGACCTCAACGAGGTCGACCTCGACGGCGATGGCACTGTGGACGTCTCGCAGGTCACCCTGGATTTCGGCACGACCGGCCAGGCGGACGGGATGACCCAGTACAGCAGCGATTTCAGCCCCACCTTTATCGATCAGAACGGCGCCCGGTTCGGGACCTTCTCCGGCCTGACCATCGATGAGGACGGGCTGGTAACGGCGCTGTTCGACAACGGCGAGCTCCGGCCGATTTTCAAGCTGCCGCTCGCCACCTTCGTTAACCCCAACGGCCTGGAAGCCCGAACCGGCAACGTCTGGAACGCCATCGACCAGTCGGGCGATCCGACCCTGCGCGAGGCCAACAAGGGGCCGGCCGGCTCGATCAACCAGTCGACCCTGGAAGCCTCGACCGTGGATATCGGAACCGAATTCACCGAGATGATCCTGGTCCAGCGCGCCTACTCGGCCGCCACCAAGATCATCACCACCGTTGACGACATGCTGGAAGAGCTGATCCGCATCAAGTAACGCCCTTCAACCTGGCGCGCGCGGCTCCTTGGCGCGGTGACGTGCGGCGCCGCCGGCGCCACCGGCGGCGGCGGGGCCCTCCGGCCCCCGGCCCGCCGAAATCCGACCCCGGCACCCGGTATTTGCCGATGGCGGGGGTTGCCGATGGGCGCGCCGGACGCTAACGTCCGGTCCATTGTTTCGCCCGATGTCGCCCGAGAACGGCACTGGTGAGACAACAGCGATTAAACAAATCATCGAACGCACTGAGGGAACGTCCATGAACGCCACCGAAGCCTTCCTGTCCGCTCGCGATTTTTTGATCAGCAAGCGTGCAGACTATGCGGCCGCCTATGCCGGCTTCCGCTGGCCCGACATGCCCGAATTCAACTGGGCGCTCGACTATTTCGACATCCATGCCCGCGGCAACACCCGGCCGGCCCTGTGGGTGGTGAACGAGGACGGCAGCGAGCAGCGGCTGTCGTTCGCCGAGTTGGCAGAGCGCTCCGATCGGGTTGCCAACTTCCTGCGCAAGCACGGAGTCGCCCGCGGCGACCGGATCCTGCTGATGCTCGGCAACGAAGTGCCGCTGTGGGAGATCATGCTCGCCGCCATCAAGCTGGGCGCGGTGGTGATTCCGGCCACGACCCTGCTCTCCCGTGATGACCTGATCGACCGGATCGAGCGCGGTCAGGTCCGCCACGTCGTCGCCGGCCTCGCCAACACCGCCAAGTTCGACGATCTGCCAGGCCGGTTCGGCCGCATCGCGGTCGGCGCCGGCGACGGCCCGGCCCCCGACGGCTGGGCGCGGTTCGAAGAGGCCGCCAGCGCCTCCGCGGTGTTCCTGCCCGACGGCGTAACCCGCCGCGACGATCCACTGCTGCTCTACTTCACCTCGGGGACCACCGCCAAGCCGAAGCTGGTCGAGCACACCCACCAGAGCTATCCGGTGGGCCACCTCTCGACCATGTACTGGATCGGGCTCCGCGAGGACGACATCCACTGCAATATCTCCTCGCCGGGGTGGGCGAAGCACGCCTGGAGTTGCTTTTTCGCACCGTGGAACGCCGGCGCCTGCGTGTTCATCTACAACTTTACCCGGTTCAACGCCAAAGCCGCCCTCGACACCCTGGCCCGCTGCGCAGTGACCACCCTGTGCGCACCGCCGACGGTGTGGCGGATGCTGATCCAGGAGGACCTGGGCAGCTTTCCTGTTCAGCTCCGCGAGGTGATCGGCGCCGGCGAGCCGCTGAACCCCGAAATCATCGAGCGGATCAAGGCAGGCTGGGGCCTGGATCTGCGCGACGGTTTCGGCCAGACCGAAACCACCTGCCAGATCGGCAACAGCCCGGGCCAGCCCTTAAAGCCCGGCTCCATGGGCCGGCCACTGCCCGGATACGACGTGGTCCTGCTCGACCCGCAGGGCAACGAGGCCGAAGAGGGCGAGGTGGCGCTGCGCCTGGACCCGCGCCCGCTCGGGCTGATGACCGGCTACAAGGACGATCCGGAGAAGACGGCGGCGGTGACCGAGGGCGGGTTCTACCGTACCGGCGATGTGGCCTCCCGGGACGCTGACGGCTACATCACCTATGTCGGCCGGGCCGATGACGTGTTCAAAGCCTCGGACTACCGGATCAGCCCGTTCGAACTGGAAAGCGTCCTCATCGAGCATCCGGCCGTGGCCGAGGCGGCGGTCGTCCCGAGCCCTGATCCAGTACGCCTCGCAGTGCCAAAAGCGGTGGTCATGCTGGTCAACGGCCACGAGCCCGGCGCCGAACTGGCAGAGGACATCTTCCGGTTCACGCGGAGCCGGCTGGCGCCGTTCAAGCGGATCCGCCGCCTGGAGTTCGCCACCCTGCCCAAGACCATCTCCGGAAAAATCCGACGGGTGGAGTTGCGCAACACCGAGGCGGACCGGCGCGCTCACGACGAGCGCGGCGACCTGGAGTTCTGGGAGGACGATTTCCCCGAACTGAAAGCGGCCGGCTGAGGGCAGCCCGTCGGAAGCCCGCGCGGAGGAGAGGTCCGCCGCGCCGTCCGGGCCGGCCCGCCGGCAGAGGGTGTTGACATCGCGACGCGGTTTGCGCTACCTCCCCGCTCTCTGGGACGGGCTGTCGGGCGCCGGCAGGCCTGTTGTGTCGCCGTTTACAGGACAACCCGATGTTTGCAGTGATCCGCACCGGCGGAAAGCAGTACCGTGTCACCGAAAATGACCGCCTCGAGGTGGAAAAACTCCCTGCGGGGCCGGGTGAAACGGTCCGGATCGACGACGTGCTGATGATCGGCGGAGGTGATGCAGGCGTTCGGGTGGGCGCGCCGGTGCTCGATGCGGCAGCCGTGTTCGCCGAGGTCGTTGAACACAAGCGCGACGCCAAGGTCCTGGTGTTCAAGAAGCGCCGGCGCAAGAACAGCCGCCGGCTGCGGGGCCATCGGCAATCGCTGACGGTGCTGAGAATAACCGGAATCAGCGCGACCGGCGAGGCTCCGGTCGCGGAGATGGTGGCCGTGGAACCGGTGACGGCTTTGAGCGCTGAGCCCGAGGCCCCCGCGACGGACCTCGCCGAAGAGCCGGGGACCGGGACGTCAGCACCGGAAAGCGCCATCGTCGGCGACGCTGCGGGCCTGGAGTCGACCGCGGAAACGGCCGCTGGTTCGGCGACGGAAGGCGAGGTGGCTGCCGCAACCGATGTCGGGACGGCCGGTGCGGCCGGGGAGGAGAGCGCTGCCGCTCAGCCACCCCCGGACGCAGAGAGCCCCCGGGGTCCGGCCGCGGAAGAACCGGGAGATACGCCGGCGGCCGACCCCGGCGCGCCACCCGGGAAACGAGAATAGGATTGATGCGACATGGCGCATAAAAAAGCAGGCGGCAGTTCACGCAACGGCCGCGATACCGCCGGGCGCCGGCTCGGTGTGAAGAAGTTCGGCGGCGAAGCGGTGATCGGCGGCAACATCCTCGTCCGGCAGCGCGGCACCCGCTTCCACCCAGGCGCCAACGTCGGTATGGGCCGGGATCACACTCTGTTCGCGCTGACCGACGGCCGGGTACGGTTCGTGACGAAAAGCGGCGGGCGGCAGTACGTCAACGTCGAGCGCGTCACCTCTGCGGAGATCACGGAGGCTTAAGGCCGGCCGCGACCGGGGCGGCGACGGCAGGCCCCACCCGCCCGCCTGAGCATCGTTCGGAGTCGCGCGCGGGAGGCGGTGGCGGGTGAAATTCCTCGACGAAGCCAAGGTGTATGTCCGCGGCGGCGACGGCGGCGACGGGTGTGTCTCGTTCCGGCGCGAGAAGTTTGTCGAGTTCGGCGGTCCTGACGGTGGGGATGGCGGTCGCGGTGGCGATGTCAGCGTGGGCGCTTCCGCCAACCTCAATACGCTGATCGATTTCCGTTACCGCCAGCATTTCAAGGCCGGGCGCGGCACCCATGGGATGGGCAAGCAACGGACCGGCGCCAGCGGCCGCCCGGTGGTCCTGACCGTACCGGTCGGGACGCAAATCCTGGACGAGGATCGGCAGACGCTGATCGCCGACCTGATCCGGCCGGAGCAGCGGGTCGTCGTCGCCAGGGGCGGACGCGGCGGCCTTGGCAATCTTCACTTCAAGTCCGCAGTCAACCAGGCCCCCCGCCAGTTCCGCCCCGGCAAGCCGGGGGAGGAGCGGTGGATCTGGCTTCGCCTCAAGTTGATCGCCGATGCCGGGCTGATCGGCCTGCCCAACGCCGGCAAGTCCACGCTGCTCGCCGCCTGCTCGCGGGCCCGGCCGAAAATCGCCGACTACCCGTTCACAACCCTTCATCCCAACCTCGGTGTGGTCAACGTCGATACCGAGACCTTCGTCCTCGCGGACATTCCCGGGCTGATCGAAGGCGCCCATGAGGGTGCCGGCCTCGGCCTCCGCTTCCTCGGGCATATCGAGCGCTGCCGGGTGCTGCTGCATCTGGTCGACGGCACGGTTGAGAACGTGGCGGCCGCCTACCGCACCGTGCGCACGGAGCTCGCGGCGTACGGCGCCGGCCTCGTCGACCGGCCGGAGATCGTCGCCCTCAGCAAGGCCGATGCGCTGACCGACGCCCAGATCACCGAGCGCCGGGCGGCCCTGGCCCAAGCTTCGGGGCAGCCGGCCCATGTCATCTCGGCGGTGGCGGGGACCGGACTTGGCGACGTCCTCCGCAGCCTGTACGCGGAGATCTGCACCGGCCGAACGGCGGAGGCCGCCGGGCCGGCCGCGTTCCAGCCCTGACCGGACCGGCTCCCATGCCCGAGGTTGCGGCCGTGCCTGCGCATCGCGACAGCACCGATCTCGCCATCGGCCGGCGGATCGTCGTCAAGATCGGCTCGGCCCTGCTCGTCGACGAGCAGCGCGGGGCAATCCGACGGACCTGGCTCGATGCGCTCGCCGCCGACCTCGTTGCCCTTCACGGCGGCGCCGAAACCGGCCGCGATGTGCTGATCGTCTCCTCGGGAGCAATCGCGGTCGGCCGTCGTCATCTCAATTTCGCCGCCGGCGCGCTGCGCCTCGACCAGAAACAGGCCGCCGCGGCCACCGGCATGATCCGCCTCGCCCATGCCTTCCAGGAGGCGCTCGCCCGCCACGAGATCACCGTCGCCCAGGTGCTGCTCACCCTCGCCGACACCGAACACCGGCGCCGCTACATCAACGCCCGCAACACGCTGACGACGCTCCTCGGCGTGCGCGCCATGCCGCTGATCAACGAGAACGACACGGTTGCCACGGATGAGATCCGGGTCGGCGACAACGACCGGCTGGCCGCCCGGGTCGCGGCGATGGTGACCGCCGACACCCTCGTCCTGCTCTCCGACATCGACGGGCTCTACACGGCCAATCCCCGCCATGATGCGTCGGCGGAACTGATTCCGCTGGTGCGCGAGATCACCCCGGCGATCGAGGCCGCGGCCGGCGCCGCCGTGCCCGGCTTCGGCACCGGCGGGATGGTCACCAAGCTGGCCGCAGCCAGGATCGCCCTGGCCGCAGGCTGCCGGATGGTGATCGCCGACGGCCACCGCCTCAACCCTCTGGCGGCGATCGCCGACGGAGCGCGGTGCACCTGGTTTCTGCCGACCGCGACGCCGCAGACGGCCCGCAAGCTGTGGATCGGCGGCAGCCTCCGCCCCGCCGGCCGGGTGTTCGTCGATGCCGGCGCGGAATCGGCGCTCGCTGCCGGCAAGAGTTTGCTGCCGGCCGGGGTGGTCGCCGTCGATGGCGACTTCGAAAAGGGCGATGCGGTGGCGGTGATGAACGGTCACGGCCGGGAGATCGGCCGCGGCCTGATTGCTTATTCCGCCGCTGATGCCCGGCGGATCGCCGGCGCCAAGAGCCAGGACATCAAAGCCCGGCTCGGCTATCGCGGGCCTGCAGAACTGATCCACCGCGACAATCTGGTGATCGGCTGACCGCCAGCCGGCAGCCATCCCGGCCGGTCGCCCGACCCGCTCGGGTCTTCGCCTTCCCGGG
>CAYVUM010000004.1:0-20569 GCA_964454795.1 uncultured Rhodospirillaceae bacterium | reverse complement strand
GCCGGCAGCCATCCCGGCCGGTCGCCCGACCCGCTCGGGTCTTCGCCTTCCCGGGCAGTGACCGCATTTGAGGGCGTTTCCGGGTGCTCCCCGCGCTGCCGGGAGGGCCATAGTCCCGGCGTATCGGATCGATTACCCCTCGGTATTTCCGTCCGCCGCCGCGCCGCGCCACGTTCCGGGGCAGCTTAAGGCTTCTGAACCCTGGAAAAGAGAGGCGCCAATGGCCCGCCCTTGCCCGATCGTCCCCGCTGGTGGCACCCGGATCGCATCTGCCCCGGGCGGCAGCAGAGCATGCGCAGGAGGGACGGCTCCCGTCCCGGCACCGCACCGCAAGACCGGGCCTGACAGGACCCGCCGTTCGCCGGCCCGCCAGCCGCCGGCCCGGCAAAGTCCAGCCCCCCACCGCCGGCCCGGGCCGGCGACTGAGCCGCCGGAGGCCGACGGATTGCTGGCCCGGCTGCGCTGCGGCGATGAGGACGCTTCGTTAATCCTGGTCGAGCGCTACCGCGGGCGGATGCTGGCCACCGCCCGGCGGATGGTCCGCGACGACGATCTCGCGGCCGACTGTGTTCAGGATGCCTTTCTCAATGCCTTCAGGATGATCCACGGCTTCGAGGGCCGCGCCGACCTCGGGACCTGGCTGCACCGGATCACCGTCAACGCAGCGCTGATGAAGCTGCGTGCCCGCCGGCGCCGCCCCGAGCAATCGATCGAGGACCTGATGCCCGAGGTCGGGGACGACGGGATCGGCGGCAATGATGCGTTGATCGATCATGGCGCCGAGGTGCTGATCGAGCGCGCCGGTGTCCAGGCCGCTGTCCGCGCTGCCATCGCCCGGCTGCCGGAAAACCTGCGGACGATCCTCATCCTTCGCGACATTGAAGGTCTCAACACGGAGGAGGCGGCCGCCACGCTGGCGATCAGCGTTGGCGCGGCAAAGACCCGGCTGCACCGGGCGCGGCTTGCGCTGAAAGTGCTCCTTGAGCCGACCTTCGGCAACGACCGGGGGTCCGCGCTGGCCACCTGAAGGCGGCGCTGCCAGGGGGGCAGCGGAGCGCTTCCGCTCCGCTCAGGCGCCGTAGAGGCGGCGGATGATCGCCGCCGCCCGCCGGCAGAGCAGCCGGTCGAAGCGGGAACGCCCCGGTCGGTCGCAGTCGATTGCGGTCCGCTGTTCACGGGCGAGGCCGATCGCAATCCGGTGCACCCGGCTGTCGGCGGCGAGATCACTGAGCCGCGCGCCGGTCTGCGGTCGGCCGCCGGGAAAGCGGGTGGCGTCGGCTCCGGCCATCGGCTCCTTCCGCGTTCGCTTGAGGTGGCGACCGATCCTGCCGGCAGCGGCGCTAACAATCGGTTAGCGCCGGAGGCCGCCGGCAGGCCACGGGTTTCAGGGTCACGTCGCAAGCGCGAACCGGACCACCAGCCAAGCGCTGAGCAGCACCAGCGGGATGCCGACGGAGGCGACATGGCCCATGAGCGGCACCAGGGGATTGCGCGGCTTGATGATTGAAAACCGGCGGTGTTCCTGCCGTCCGGCGTAAGCTCCCCGGGCGTACTTCGCCTTCCAGTTCTCGATCTGCCACACCGCTCCGATCACCCCGGTCAGCGCAAGCAAACACAGCAACATGCCGAGATAGGGGATCAGCGGGAAGAACACGCTGCCGGCGAGGTCGAGACCGCCTTCGGGCCTCTGGCTGCTCAGGCTGAGCGGGAGGAACAGGAAGGTCTGGCTCGCCACCAGCCAGTTGACCCGGGCGTTGAGGCGGGCGTATTCGCTCTGGATTTCTGAGCGGATCTGCTTGTAGACCTCGTCATTCTCCGGAGTCCGGGTTTCCCCCGGGATGTCAGCGCCGCGTTTGCTGCCGGTCTCGTCCATCCTCAGCCCCTCCTCAAATCATCCTCAGGGCCGGCGCCGGTCGCCCCGGCAGCAGGGCCGGCTGCCGCCGTGCCGGGCAGGGGCAGGCATCCGTGTGTGTGTGTGTGTGTGTGTCGTCAGAGATCAGCCGGCACCTGCCCGATATCCGCCGGCATCGTCAAGACTATCCGGACCCGGCATCGAGGCCGATGGACTCTCCCGGAGAGCCATCCGTGCCGCTACCGCGAACGAAAATTTATGAATACCAGTTCACCATTACGCAAGATAGCGTTCATGATCATAACGCTACTGCTATTTTCAACCCAATCTTCGCGAAAATGTAACCAAACCGCCCCTCTTCATACGCTATATCCCCCACGTCGATTGAAACGAATAAGTGAAACCCTCGCCGAGAGTGTTGTTTCACAGAGGAACGGGGTTTGGTGGGTGAGTCGGGAAGAGGCAACCCGAAATGCTCTGCGCCTGATCAAATCGGGTGCAAGCCTGTCAGTCTGGTCGGGTCCGGATGCGGATCGGCCGGATCGGGTTCACTGCAAACCACGGCCGGGCGAAGCGGCGCGATCAGCGTCTATCGCGCCGGCAGGCCCGGGCAACATAGCCGATGGGCCGGGCCGGGTCCGACCAGCACCCGGCTTCCGTCGATCGACAACCCTTGCATCAGTCCGGCGTTCGCCTCGGCCGACCGGACTGTGGACGGTGCGGTGCCAGCGCGGCGTCGGACCGTACCCGGAGACCCCCGGTCGGTGATCCCGGGACCATCCGCTCGACCCACAACTTCCTCAGACGCCATCAACTCAGGAGACCTTGATTATGGATACTCACGAAAAGCCCCTCCCCGTGGAAGCGAACGACGACGTTGCCGACGTCGCCGTTGGCACCCCGGCGCGTCCGAAGGCCGGAGAACACTTCCAGACCATCCTCGATCGCCGCCTCGCCCGCCGCACCTTCCTGCAGGGCTCGGCGGTGCTCGGCGCGATGGCCGCGACCCCGGCGTTCCTGACCGCCCGCGATGCCGAAGCGAGCGAGATCAGCTTCGCGCGCATTGACAATGGCTTCAATGATCTGACTGCGGACGAGGTCATCGTCCCGGAAAACTACGATTACAAGGTCCTGATCCGCTGGGGCGATTCCCTGTTCAGCCGCACCCCTGACCTGGATGTGGCCTCGCTCAATGATGCGGCGACGAGCGACACCCTCAGCGAGGGAGCTGCGGAGCGCCAAGCGGATCGCTTCGGCTACAACTGCGACTTCAACGGCTACTTCCCGCTGCCGAGCTTTGATTCGAGCAGCTCGACTCGTGGCCTGTTCACGGTCAACCACGAATACACCAACAGTGAACTGATCTTCATCGACTTTCCGTCCTTCGGTGCGTACCTCGTCGATCCGAGCACCGTCGAGAACTACGTCGATGCAAATCCCCAGACCGTCGGCGTCGAACAGGCCGCTCACGGTGTGACCATCGTCGAGATCCGCAAGACGGCCGGCCGCGGCCGCGACCGCAACTGGGAGTACGTTAAGGACTCGCCGTACAACCGGCGCCTGACCGGTAATTCCGAAATGCTGCTGACCGGCCGGGCCGCCGGCGACGAGCTCTTGCAAACCAGCGCCGATCCCAGCGGCACGCTCGTCAAGGGCACCCTCAACAACTGTGCCGGCGGCAAGACCCCGTGGGGCACCTACTGCACCGCCGAAGAAAACTTCGACCAGTACTTCGGCAACTTCGCCGCGCTTCAAGCCGCGGCCGATGCCGGCGATGCCAGTGCCCAGAAGTACGTGGCCTTCCACACCCGCGTTCCGATGCCAGCCGGCACCAGCTCCCGCGGCTGGGAGCGGGTCGATACCCGCTTCGATATCGGCCAGGAGCCGAAGGAGCCATTCCGCTTCGGCTGGATTGTCGAGATCGACCCGTATGACCCGACCTCGACCCCGAAGAAGCGGACCGAGCTTGGCCGCTTCAAGCATGAAGGCGCCAACACCATCATCGCACCGGGCGGGCAGGCCGTTGTCTACTCCGGCGACGACGCCCGAGACGAGTATCTGTACAAGTTCGTGACCACCGGAACGTTCGATCCGAACGATCGCCAGGCCAACCTCGATCTGCTCGACAGCGGCATCCTTTATGCGGCCCGGTTCAACGAAGATGGCACCGGGGAGTGGCTTCCGCTGGTGTTCGGCGTGAACGGCCTGATCCCGGCCAGCGGCTTCAACAGCCAGGCCGAGGTCCAGATCAACGCCCGCGGTGCCGCCGATGTTCTCGGCGCCACGCCGCTCGACCGTCCGGAAGACGTCGAGCCGAGCAACATTACCGGCAAGGTCTACGTCACCCTGACCAACAACACCCGCCGCACCGGCGGCACCCGGATCGCCCAGGGCCGCGAAGTCACCGCGGAGGCCAACAATCCGAACCCGCGTGGCGGCTCCCAGCCTGGTAACCCGTTCGGCCACATTCTGGAATTGACCGAGACCGGGGATGACGCCACGGCGACCACCTTCACCTGGGAAATCTTCCTGCTCTGCGGGGACCCGGCTGTCAACCTGATCACCGATCCGGCCGACCTGGAAACCAACGGCGGCACCACACCGGTGCCGTTCGACAGCACCTATTTCGCCGGGTTCAATGAAGCCAACTTGCTCAGCGCCCTCGGCTCGCCGGATAACGTTGCCTTCGATCGCCACGGCAACCTGTGGATCGCCACCGACGGCAGCCAGCCGCTCGGTGCCAACAACGCCGTCTTCGCCTGCCCGACCGCCGGACCCAACCGCGGTAGGGTCGAGCAGTTCCTGAGCGGTCCGGTCGACTGCGAGATCTGCGGTCCGGAATTCACGCCGGACAGCCAGACCTTCTTCTGCGGCGTCCAGCATCCGGGCGACGGTGAGCCGCTCCCGAATCCCACCAGCGACTGGCCGGATCGTGGCGGTCTGCCGCCGCGGCCGAGCGTGATCTCGGTTGTCAAGGTCGCCGGCCGGGGCCGCGAAATCGGTTCCTGAGCCCACGCTGTCACCGGGCGGATCCGCAAGGATCTGCCCGGCCTGCTGCGTCCTCTTTGCCGGCCCGGCGCTTGTGCCGGGCCGATTTTTTTGTCAGGCGCCGGCCGCCGCCTCGCCCTCTGCCATCCGGCCGGCCAGCATCGCCGCAAGGACGACGCCGGCCACGGACAGGCCGGCCATCGCCAGAAACGCACCGCCGCCCAGTGCGTCGTACAGCGGACCGGCAGCCAGGACCATCAGTCCCAGCCCGAGGCCCATGACCAGGCTGGCATAGAGGCTCTGCGCCGTTGCCGACAAGGGCGGCGGCACTGTCGCGGCGATCAGGTGAATGCTGCCGAGATGCACCGCGCCGAACGTGAAGGCATGCAGGGCCTGGGCGGCGATCAGCGCCGGCAGCGCGTCGGAGAGTCCCGTCACCGACCACCGCACCACCCCGGCGAGCGCGCCCAGCAGGATCAGCCGGGCCGGGCCGATCCGGCGGGCAACCCGGTCGCCGGCGGTGAACAGCGCAATCTCGGCGATCACCCCTTCTGCCCACAGGCCGCCGATCATCGCCTCGCTGTAACCGGCATTCCGCCAGTGCAGGGTGCTGAACGCGTAATAGACCGCGTGGCTGGCCTGGACGGCCGTCGCCGCCCCGAGAAACACCGCGAAGCCCGGCAGGCGCACCACTGCCAGCGCCGACAACCGCGGCCGCAAAGTCTGCTGCGGGCGCAGGTCGGGCAGGGCCAGGGCCACGGCAAGGAGCAGGGCGAGGCCGGCAAAAACCAGCCAGAGGACCACGTCCGCCGACCGGCCGACCAGAAGACTGCCGGTGCCAACGGCGGTGACGATGAACGCGATCGAGCCCCACACCCGGATCCGGCCGTAATCGCCGAAGCCGCGACCGACGGCCAGCATGGTCAGGCTTTCGATCAGCGGAATAGTGGCGGGGAACGCCCCCCAGCACAGCACGGTGACCACGATGATCGCCCAGAAGCTGTCGGCGACGGCGAACAGCGGAAAGGTGATCAGCGCGATCGCCGCCAGAACGATAATCGGCCGGCGACGCTCGCCCAGGCGGTCGGCAACCGCAGCCGCGAGCGGATTGCCAAGGATTTTGATCATCACCCCAAGGGCGACGACGACGCCGATCTGCCCGGGCGTGAGCCCGCGCGCAGCGAGCCACACCGGCCAGAACGGCAGCAGGGCGCCCACCACCAGGAACAACGCGCCATAGAACGCGGCAAGGCGGACGGACACGGCGGCGGGGCAGAGGGGCGGCATCGGCCGGCTCGCGGTGGAAGGCGGGGGTGTGGTCACGGACCGGGCGGCGGGCCAGGGAACCGGCCGCGCTCAGCGGGTCGCCAGCCGGGCGCCGAGGTCGCGGAGATAGTCAAGAGCGGCGATCGCCCGACTGCCGTACCATGACAGCATCTCGCCGTCGACAGTGACCGCCTTTTGGGCATGCGCCGGAAAATCCCTGCAGAATGCGTCGAGGTGGGCGGCCCTGAACGGAAACGGCTCGGTGGGAAACATCACCCAGTCCACCCGGGCGATCAGCGCTTCGTCCGGGCGGATCACCGGATAGCGGACCGCCGGGTCCGAGGCGGCGGTCCGAAGCCGGGCGAGAGCCAGCAGCCGGGCGACATAGGTGTCTGCCGACACCGTCATCCACGGATCCTTCCAGATAAAATAGAGCACTTGCCGTTCCGGCCAGTCGGCGGCCCTGGTGGTCAATGCGGCAGAGGCGTCCTCGAATGCGCGGGCGAGCCCCGCCGCGGCCGCGGCCCGGTTGAAAATCCCGCCGATCAGCCGGTAGAGGTCCAGATTATCGCGAACCTCCATGGGGTGAGTGACGATGACCGATATCCCGTCGGCGGCAAGGGCATCGGCCAGCGGCTTCGGGGTCTCGTCGATGTTGACCAGCACGTGGGTCGGGGCGAGCGCACGCAGCCGGTCGAGATTGATCTTCTTTGTGCCGCCGACGCTCGTCACCCGCCCGACCCTGTGGCGCGGATGGACGCAGTAGGCCGTCCGCCCGACCACCTGATCCTCAAGGCCCAGATCGAACAGCAACTCGGTGAGGCTCGGGACCAGCGAGACGATCCGCGCGCCGTCGCCGGCCGGCCCATGGACCTGACCGATAGCGTCAACCATAGGTTCCGGATGTGCTCCGCAGGCACCCTCAAAGATTGCTGCCCTAGAAATCCGGCTGTTCGAGAATGTTGTGAACCAGTTCACAGTGGATCTCCGACATCTATCCTATGTTAACACGTGGATGGTGCGACCATCTGATGTTCTCCCTTCCCTCTAGAGCACAAACTCGGGCCGGTTCGCCGGCCTTCTTTTTTGTTCGCAAAAAAAATCTTCTGTCGACCTCTGTGATCTGCTTCACAGATGCGCGCTCCACCGCCGCGTAGTGTCAGCCGTGGACGGCGACGTCGTCCGAAGTTCTCCCTTCCCTCAAGAGCACCAACTCGGGCCGGTTCGCCGGCCCTTTTTTCCGGGCGGCCTGGATCAGCGCGGAAGCGGTTGCGGGCGTCCATGGCTCGGCCTATAAGGCCGAGGCCCGGCCCCGACGGGGAAGGCGCATCGGGAAAGGGGCGAACTCCCGTTGCCTGTCGGGTCGGCCCATCGCCCCATTTACCCGCGCTGCCAGCAAGGACCGGAGGAACAACCATGGCCGTGGAACGGACCCTGTCGATCATCAAGCCCGACGCCACCAAACGCAACATCACCGGCAAGATCAATGCGATGTTCGAGGATGGCGGGCTGCGCATCGTCGCCCAGCGGCGGATCCGCCTGACCCGGGACCAGGCCGAGCAGTTTTATGAAGTCCATAAGGAACGGGCGTTCTACGACGAGCTCTGCGATTACATGACCTCGGAACCGGTGGTCGTGCAGGTCCTGGAGGGGGAAAATGCGATCCAGCGTAACCGGGAGATCATGGGCGCCACCAACCCCGCCAACGCTGAGGAAGGAACGATCCGCAAAGCCTTCGGCCTGAACGTCCAGGAAAATTCGGTCCACGGCTCGGATTCGCCCGAAAACGCCGAACTCGAGATCCGCTACTTCTTCACCGTCTTCGACATCGTCGGCTGACCCCGGCCCCTTGCCTGCGGCCCCGGCACTATCCGGTCCGGGGATAGGGCGGGGGATTGATCAGCGCCCCCCGGGGCTGGGGACAGCCCTGGACCAACACCCGTTCGTCGACGACCCGAACCCGGTGATCCGCAATCATTCGCACGGCGAGCGGGTAGATCTCGTGCTCCACGGCCAGCACCCGCGCAGCGAGCGCCTCGGCATCGTCGTCGGGGTGGACCGGGACTGCCGCCTGAACAATGATCGGGCCGTCGTCCATCGCCGGGCGGACAAAATGGACCGTGCAGCCGGAGAACCGCGCACCGTAATCCACAACCCGCTGGTGGACGTGCAGGCCCCGGAACGCTGGCAGCAACGACGGATGGATATTGACCAGCCGGTCCCACCAGCGGGTCACGAAATCCTCGGTGAGCAGCCGCATGAACCCGGCCAAGCAAACCAGTTCGACCCCGGCGGCCTTGAGGGTGTCGTTCAGCGTCGCCTCGAACGCCTTGCGGTCGCCAAAGCCGGTATGATCGACCACCTGCGTCGGGATGCCGGCGGCCTCGGCCCGGGCCAGCCCCGCCGCACCGGGGACGTTGGAAATCACCAGGGCGATCTCCGCCGGATACCCCTCTTCCGCCACCGCATTGATCAAGGACTGCAGATTGGAGCCGCGCCCGGAAATCAGCACCCCCACCTTCAGCGCCGCCATCAGCACCCCCATGCCGCCCGGGTGCCGGCCAGGGTCACCGGCGGATCACCTGGACCGAGGGGAACGACAAGGCCCATCCGCAACACCCGCTCCCCGGCATCCTCCAGAACCGCGGTGACCGTGTCGGTCGCGCTTCCGGCGACGATCACCACCATTCCGATCCCGCAGTTGAACGTTCGTGCCAGCTCGTGAGCCTCGAGACGGCCCGCCGTCACCAGCCAGCGGAACACCGCCGGCAGGGGCCAGGCCTCCGCATTGAGCCGGACGCCGAACCCGGCCGGCAGCACCCGCGGAATGTTATCGATGAGTCCGCCGCCGGTGATGTGGGCGAGGGCCCGCACACCGGACGTCCCGGCGCCGCTGCGGATCGCCGCCAGGCAGGACCGGACGTAGATCCGGGTCGGCGCCAGCAACGCCGCCGCAAGCGGCATATCGCCGGCGAATGGCGCCGGCTCCCGGTAGTCGAGGCCGGCATCGGCAATGACCTTCCGGACCAGCGAAAAGCCGTTGGAATGCAGGCCGCTGGATGCGAGGCCGAGGACCACGTCGCCGGCGGTGACCGCGGTGCCGTCGATCACCCGGTCACGGTCGACGGCGCCGACCGCAAAGCCTGCGAGGTCGTAGTCGCCGCCAGCGTACAGTCCCGGCATTTCCGCGGTCTCGCCGCCGATCAGCGCGCAACCGGCCTGCCGGCATCCCTCGGCGATACCGGCGACAACACTGCGGGCGACGTCCACATCGAGGCCCCCCGAGGCAAAATAGTCGAGGAAAAACAGCGGCTCGGCGCCGGTGACAACGAGGTCGTTGACGCACATCGCGACCAGATCGATGCCGATCGTCTCGTGGATGCCGGCGGCGCTGGCCACCTTCAGCTTGGTACCGACCCCGTCGGTTGCGGCAACCAGCAGCGGATCGGTGTAGCCGGCGGCGCGCAAATCGAACAGCGCGGCGAAGCCGCCGAGGCCGCCGATCATCCCCGGGCGGGCCGTCGATCGCGCCAGGGGTGCGATCGCATTCACGAGCGCCTGCCCGGCATCGATGTCGACGCCCGCATCTCGGTAGGTGCGGCCGGTAATGGTTTTCCCCCCCGCTGGATGTTCGTGTAGTGTGACCCGGAGGGTCAGAAGATACGCAATCGCAGACGCCATGCAATGATCGTCCCCCGAGCCCTGGTTGCGCTCCTCAATCCGCTCCGGCTGGCGGCCTTGGGCGTTGCGCTCATCCTCGCCGCCACCGGCGCCCGCGCCGATCTGTTTGAGGTGCGGGGGGTCGCCGTTGACCTCACCGCCGAAACGGCAAACGACGCGCGGATCGAGGCCTTTGCGAAAGCAGAACGCCAGGCTTTCGCGAAGCTGATGGACCGGTTGCTCGAGGCCGAGCCACGAAGCGCTCTCGGTGAGGTCGACGCCGCGACCAT
Organism: uncultured Rhodospirillaceae bacterium; assembly: GCA_964454795.1. Taxonomy (GTDB): domain Bacteria; phylum Pseudomonadota; class Alphaproteobacteria; order Rhodospirillales; family Defluviicoccaceae; genus CAYVUM01. The sequence goes on along the minus strand of CAYVUM010000004.1, from coordinate 10,513 downwards.
CAGCAATCTGGTGCTCGACCTTTCGGTGACCCGCGAAAAAGCCTCGGCTACCCGGTACATCGGCGAGTTCGCGGTGCGCTTCAATCGCGAGGCGGTCCGGGCCTTTCTCGCCGGCCGCGGGATCGCGGTGATGGTCACCGAATCGCCACCGGCCGTGCTGCTGCCCGTTTACCGGGAGGCCGGCGCGCTGGTCCTCTGGGACCATCCCAATCCCTGGCGCGATGCCTGGGAGGCCGGCCCGATCCCCGCAGACCTGGTGCCGCTGATCCTTCCTGAAGGCGGCCTCGGCGACCTTGCTACCGTTTCCGCCGAAGGCGCCCTCTCCGGCGATCCCGCCGCCCTGCTCAATCTCGCCGGGCGGTATTCGACCACAGACGTGATTGTGGCCTTCGCCGACAACCGGCCCGATCCGGCAAGCGGCCATCCGGTCCTGGCCCTGGACGTGCGGCGCTACGGCCCCCGGACCGCCACCCCGATCCTGTCCGAAACGCTGCCGGTCCCCTCGCCCGGCGGCGGCGATGGCAGTCTTGAGGAGGCTCTGACAGCGGCGGTCAAGCGGGTCGGGGAGGCGATCGACGCCGCCTGGCGCGGTGCCAGCACCGTCAACCTCGGGGGCAAGGACGCAGCCGTCCTGGCGGTCACCGCTCCGATCACCAGTCTTCGGGACTGGCTCGATCTCCAGGCGCGGCTCAAGGCCAACCCGGCGGTCCGCAAAGTCGATGTGGTGCTGTTGACCCGGCAGGAAGTGCGGATCAATCTGCATTATCTCGGGTCGCTGCAACAGTTCGGGGAGACCCTGCGTCAAGCCGACCTGGCCCTTGTCCGCAGCGACGACGGCTGGACGCTGAGCGTTGCCTCCGCAGTGGATGCCGGCGTCAACTGACCGGCAGCCGATGCCCACCCGCGCTATTCGCCAAACCGTGCTCTGGGTCGCCGGGATCGTCGCGGCGGTCGTCATTCTCGACGCCCTCCAGGCGGCGCTGTGGCCCTTCGTCGCCGGCATGGCGATCGGTTACCTCCTGGATCCGCTGGCCGATCGCCTTGAGGCGATCGGCTGCCCCCGGGGTTTCGCCGCCGGCCTGATCGTCCTGGTTTTTCTGTTCGCGCTGATCACCGTCCTGGTCGTCCTGGTCCCGGTCCTGCTGTCCCAGGCCGTGGCGCTGATCTCCCGGCTGCCGGCGTATCTCGAACAGTTCCGGGAGTTCGCCTGGCCGATCGTCGCCGACCTGGAAGGCCGTCTGTCTCCGGAAATGGCCGACCGGCTGGGCGAGACCCTGCGCAGCGCCGCGGGCGATGCCTTCGCCTGGGTGGGCAGCATCGCCCGCAGCCTGCTTGGCAGCGGCCTTGCGCTCGTCAACCTGCTCTCGATCCTGGTGATCATGCCGCTGGTGGCGTTCTACCTGGTGCGCGACTGGGACCGGATCGTCGCCCAGATCGATTCGCTGATCCCGCTGCCGTGGCGCGACGAGGTGCGCACCCAGGCCGCCGAGATCGACCGCCGGCTGTCCGGCTTCATCCGTGGCCAGGCGCTGGTCTGCCTCTTCCTCGCGACCTGGTTCTCGACCGGGCTGTCGCTTGTCGGGCTGGATTTCGGACTGGTCGTCGGCATTGGCGCCGGGGTGATCGCGTTCATCCCCTACGTCAGCACCGTCGTCGGCGTGACCACCGCGCTCGGCCTCGCCTTCGCCCAGTTCGACAGCTGGTTGCCGATCGCCGGCGTCGCCGCTGTGTTCGCAACCGGCCAGGTTCTCCAGGACAGCGTGCTCGTTCCGAAGCTGATCGGCGACCGGGTCGGCCTCCACCCCGCTTGGGTCCTGTTCGCGCTGATGGCCGGCGGCACCGCCTTCGGCTTTACCGGCGTTCTCCTGGCTGTGCCGGTGGCCGCGGCGCTCGGCGTGCTGATCCGCTTCGCGATCGAGCGCTATCGCAATAGCCATCTGTTCCACGGCGGCTTCGCGGCGGCGGATGACGCCGCCGTAACCGGCGGGTCCGCCGGTGGCGACGAGGCCAACCAATGATCTTGCGAGGGACCGCCTCCACCCAGCTGATCCTGGAACTGGCGCCGCGCCCGGCCTACGGCCGGGAAAACTTTCTCGTTGCCGACTGCAATCGCGAGGCGGTCACCTGGCTCGACCGCTGGCCGGACTGGCCGGGACCGGCGCTGATCGTCCATGGACCCGAAGGCTGCGGCAAGAGTCATCTCGCGCAGAGCTTTGTGGCGCGCTCGGGCGGCCGTCTGGCCGCGGCGGCCGATCTTCGCGCCGCAGCCCCGGACGCTTTGCTGGAGAACGTTCCAGCGGTGGTCATCGACGACCTGGAGGCGGTTCTCGGCGCCGATGCCGGAGAGGCTCTGCTGCACCTGTTCAACGTTGCGAGGGAACAGGGCCGGCACCTGCTCCTCACCGCCGGACGGCCGCCCGCCCGCCTGCCGATCCCCCTGCCCGACCTGCGATCACGGCTGGTCGCTGCAGCCGCGGTCGGCATCGCCGCTCCCGATGACGCGATGCTCCGCGCCGTGCTCGTCAAGCTGTTCGCGGACAGGCAGGTGAGCGTCGAGGAAAGTCTGGTCAGCTTCCTGCTCGCCCGGATCGAGCGGTCGTTCGACGCGGCCCGCCGGATCGTCGACCAGCTCGACCGCTACAGTCTTGCCACCGGCCGGCCGATCACCGTCCCGCTCGCCCGCGCCGCCCTGGCCGGTGCCGGCGACGGAGATCTGCCAGTATCGCCATGAAGCGGGTCTTCGCGCAAGGATCGACCCGGGTCCGCGCTGCCGCCCGGCCATTGCGCTGCACCGGGACAGCGATCAGGCGACGGAGCCGGAGCCGACGCTGGCTGGGGCACACGTGGCGCCGAGCAGCCGGCGGATGTCCGGGGCCGGCGCCGGCCGGGCGTAGAAGAAGCCCTGGGCCTCATCGCAGCCCTCGGCGCGCAGGAAGTCTTCGTGCACCCGTTCCTCGATGCCCTCGGCGACCACCTGCAGGCCGAGGCTCTTGCCCAGGCCGACGATGGCCTTGGCGATCAACGCCCCCTCCTCGCCGCTGCCGATGTCGCGGACGAACTGGCGGTCGATTTTGATCCGGTCGAGCGGAAACCGGCGCAGATGGCTGAGCGAGGCATAACCGGTGCCGAAGTCATCGAAAGCAACGCCGAAGCCGAGCCGCCGGGCCTCAGCCAGCGCCGCTTCGATCGCCCAGTCGCGTTCGAGCAGGATGTTCTCGGTGACTTCCAGCTCGACCAGATGAAACGGGACCCCGATCTCCGAGGCAATGGCCGCGACCGTCGCCGCAAAATCCCCGCCGCGGAACTGGGCGCCGGTGATGTTGATGCCCATCCGCATCGGCGGCACGCCGCTGTCAACCCAGGCCCGCAACTGGCGCAGGGCCTCGCGCACCGTCCACCAGCCATAGGGTTCGGCCAGCGGCCCCGCCTCGACCACCGGCAGAAACCCGCCCGGCGGCACCAGCCCCCGCTCGGGATGGTTCCAGCGCATCAGCGCCTCGACCCCGACGACCAGCCGGTCGGCGAGACGGACCTGCGGCTGGTAGTGGAGCACCAGCTGATCCTCGGCCAGCGCCCGGTGCAGCTCGGCCTCAAGCGAACGCCGCGACTCAATGGTGTGGCGCAGCGCTGGCTGGAAGAAATGGAACGCTCCGGCGTGCTCCTCACGGGCGCGCTGCAGACCAAGGCCGGCATTGGAGAGAATGTCCTCCGGATCGGTGCCGTCCGCGGGAATGCGGGCGATTCCCGCATTGGCGGCGACACAGATGCGACCGCCGTCATCGAACACCGGCTCCGACGCGGCATGGAGAAGCGCCGCAGCAATGTCGGCGGCGATCCCATCGTCTTCCAGCCCGTTCAGCAGCACCGCAAACTGATCGACGCCAAGATGGGCGACGGTATCGGTCTCCCGGACCCGGTCGCTCAGCCGGGCGGCGGTTGCAACCATCAGCCGGTCACCGGCGGTGAAGCCGAGAGAGGCGCGGACTTCACGGAGCTGGTCCAGTTCCAGAAGGATCACCACCGAGCCGCGACCATGGGTCCGCGCCTCATCGCAGACCCGGCGCAGCCGCATGCCGAACAGCCGCCGGTTGGGAAGATTGGTCAGCGGGTCGTAGTAAGCCAGCTGCTTGATCCGTGCGAGGCTCTCAACTTCGGCGGTGACGTCGCGGCTGACGCCGCGATAGCCGAGAAACGTTCCGTTGGCGCTGATCAGCGGCCGGCCGCTGAGGCTGAGGTGGCGGGCGAGGCCATGGGCTTTCACCGGAAAACGCACGTCATGGAACGGCCGGCCGTCGCGGAGATCGGCGAGATGGGCAAGCCACCGCGGGTCGTCGGCGGTGTTGTCGGCCTTGACGAATTCGGCGTAGGACAGGCCGACCAGCGGGCTGTCCGCGTCGCCGTCAAGAGAGCCGGCCAGATCAGAGGCGAACGACACCCGCAGGTCCGGGTCCAGTTCCCAGACGGTATCCACACCGACCGAAAGGTAGTCGTAGAAGCGCTGGCGGACCCGGGCGCCGTCGAAGGCATCGACCACCAGGGCCGCGAAGTCGGCCAGCGCGGCCAGATCGGCGGCGTTGAAGCACTCCAGGCGCGGCGCGAAATCGATCAGGCAGAGTAGTCCGCGGGCATGGCCGTCGCCGCTGACAAGCGGCGCACCGGCGAAGAAGCGGACGTGCGGGGCGGCGGTGACCACCGCCAGATCCTTGAAGCGGGCGTCGGTTCGCGTGTCGGACACCACCAGCGGCTCGCGCGTTGCCACCATCTCCGCACAGAACGACCCGTCGCAAACGTGCCTGCACATCTCGACCCCGATCCCGCAGCGGAGCCACAGGCGGTCGCGGTCGACCAGGGTCACGACCGCCGTCGAAACCCGGAAATAGCGGGCGGCGATGCGGACGATGCGGTCAACGTCGGGACTGGGAACGGGCTCGCAGGCGCCGTCACCGACGAGCTGGCAGAGGCATTCGGACCGCTCCCCGGCGATGTGGAGACCGGCCGTGGTGGCCCCGTCCGGCGCCGACGATTTTCCCGCAGGAGCGGACGACATGGGTCTTTCGTCCCCTTCGTCTGGTTCCGACCACCCTAGCGGTGAGGTCTTGCCGAAGTGTAAAGTCGGCGGACGGTCAGGGCGGGAAAAAGGAGTACGAGGACCATGCTGTTCATGTTCGACTGCCGGGACAAGCCGGGCCATCACCAGGTCCGCGCGGAGAACCGCGAGGCCCATCTCGACTATCTTGCCAGCGTTGGTGAGCGGCTGTTCGCGGCCGGTCCGACCACCACCGATGACGGGACAGGTATGACCGGCAGCCTGCTGATCATTGAGTGTGCGGACCGGGCGGAGGCCGAGGCGTTTGCCGCCGGCGACCCCTATTCCAAAGCCGGGCTGTTCGAGACGGTGACCATCCGTCCCTGGCGCAAGGTTCTGCCCCGGGGGTAGCGGCCGCGACCCGGCGGCAGGACGCTGGCGACGTCGGGCTCCCGACGACCGCCCCGGGGTCCGGGGGGTGCACCAGCGCTCCGCGGGCGCTTCTGAGCGGCCGGGCGCGGGTAACCACCCCGCGACGAAGGGCGGTCGTCACCTTGACTTCTCCAGGCGGAGCAGCGAAGGTGCCGGGCTCTAAGAACCAAATGGAACAAGCCCAAAGGGAAAAGCGGCACGCGATGGGGGGGAGGATATTCCGGTCAACGGCCAAGCGGGCCGATGCCAAGCCCGCTTACCGGGGGGTCTGCCTGCCCGCCGCCGACCGGGACCTGTACCGTCGTCCGCCACCGATCCCGGCCCATCCCAACGCGGCGCTCCACCGTCCGCCGCCCCTGCAGCCCCGCGATGCGGCCCGGCGGACATTCCCGGCGACCCTGACGACTGAGGACGTGATCCCATGATCGATAAGGAAAAACATATCGGACGGACGACGGCGCCCATGACCGTCGACGTGGAGAAAGGCCGCTTGAAGTTCTTTGCCAAGGCGATCGGCGAGACCGATCCGATCTATTCCGACGAGGAGGCGGCCAGGGCTGCGGGCTATGCGTCGATCCCGGCGCCGCCGACCTTCGCCTTCTGTTTGGAGATGGAAACCAACTCACTGTGGGATAACATCGCCGCTATGGGCGTTGCGGTCGGCCAGATCCTCCATGCCTCGCAATCGTTCACCTATCACGCACCGATTTGTGCCGGCGACCGCATCACCTTCGTGACCACGGTCTCGGACATTTACGACAAGAAGGGCGGCAAGCTCGAATTCATCGTCGAGGATACCACCGCCACCAACCAGAACGATGTGCTGGTCGTCGACCTCCAGCGCGTCATTGTCGCCCGCAACTGAGCGTGAGGACGGGAGGAAATACGATCATGCCGGCCCCGACATTCGATTCCGTCGCTGTGGACGAGGAGTGCATCCGCCTTGAGATCGAACCCGTGACCCGCACCACCCTGGCGCTTTACGCGGGAGCGTCCGGTGATCACAACCCGATGCACATCGACATTGATTATGCGAGGCAGGCCGGAGAGAGCGACGTTTTCGCGCACGGCATGCTGATCATGGCCTATCTCGGCCGGGGGGTGACCGACTGGGTTCCGCAAACCCGGCTCCGCAAATTTTCGACCCGGTTCACCGCGATCACCCGGGTCGGAGAGGCCATCACGGTGACCGGCAAGGTTGCCGAGAAAATGGACGTCGAGGGGGAGAAACGGGTCCGTCTCGAGCTTTCGGCCGTGAATGCCGACAATGAAGTAAAGGCGACCGGCGAAGCCGTTGTCGCCCTCGACTGACCGCTGCGAGGCCGCCCGGTCGTCGCGCCGACCGGGCCCGACCGCCCGGACATGACCGGACCGCCGGAGCGGCAGGATCGTGCCGGCGTGAGCGATGCAATGCCCGGACCGGGATGTCGCGCCGGAACGAGGTCCGAACGGACAACCCGCGGGAGCAGCGCGGAGCTTGGCGCTGTCGATATTCGGCATCGCCTGTGGCGGGCGGGACTTGAACCAGATCGACCAGGGAGACCACGTCCAAGGGACGTGAGACGAGGAGACCGAGCATGGACTGGAACCAACAGACTTCGCAGCTGATGAACGCCTGGACTGAAGCACAGAAACAGATGTGGGCCAACTGGATGAACATGATGCCCGCACAGATGGGCCAGATGGGCCAGATGTTCCCCATGTTCGGCGGCTCGCCGTTCGGCGGCTCACCCTTCGGCGGCTCACCCTTCGGCGGCGGGCTGCCGTGGATGCAGGCCAGCGCCAATCTGCCCGGATGGATGGACCCGGGGCAGTGGATCAAGATGACCAGCGACACCTGGTCTGGCCTGCGGGAAAGCACCAGCCAGCGGGTTGCCGGCAACATGCTCGGCACGCCGGAAATGATGAACCGCTCGATCAACCTGCTGCTGAAAGCCTGGCAGGTGGCCGCGCCCAAGATCGAGGCGGGGCAGCCGTGGCAGCCGGACCTGCAGGGCTTGGTTAAGCAGTGGACCGAAGAACTTAAGGGCGCGCCGGAGCGGGCCAGTGCCTCGGCCAGGGAGTTCCAGGAACTGACCCGCGCGATGTTCGAGCAGTGGTCCCCGATGACCGGACCCTGGCTGGAGATGATCAGCCAGTCGCTGACGTCCGGCCATCCGGCGGCGGCGTTTCTCGGCGGCACTCAGGGACTCTCCCAGCTCCTCAACGTTCAGGAAGTCTTCCCCATGCACGGCGGCCTGCCGGGCGGCCTCGGCGGCATGCCCCGCGGCACGGTCCTGCGCGAGAAGATGGGCAAGTTCCTTAAAGTCGCCGATACCATCGCCGACCTGCGCAAGGTCCAGAGCGAGTACAACAGAGTGATGACCGACGCCATGGCCAAGGCCGTGGAGCGAAGCGTCGACCATCTCGCCAAGCTCGCTGAGAAGGGCGAGAAAATCACCACCGTCCGCGATCTCATGCGGGTGTTCTTCGGCGTCGCCGATCGGACGCTGATGGAAAACTTTGCCACGCAGGAGTTCCTCGACCTCCAGGAGCGCCTGACCAACGCCCTGATGGCCCATAAGATCGCCCAGCGCGAAGCGCTCGAGATCATCTACAATGGCCTCGAACTGCCCACCCGCTCGGAGATCGACCACAGCTACAAGGATATCCACGATCTCAAGAAGGAAGTCCGGGCCCTGCGCCGTCAGGTCCGCGAACTGACCGAAGCGACCGGCAAGACCCCGCCGAAGCGGGCGGCCGCGAGGAAGAGTGAGCCGGCCGCGGCGACAGCCGAGACCGGCGCCGGGACCAGCGCCGGCGAATGAGCGCCAGGCGGCAGCAGACGCAAATCTGAGGAGACACGAGGATGAACCAGTTTCCGATCCAAATCCGTCAGGATGATATCGCCCGCGAGCTGGCGGAAATCGAAAAGAAGATCGCCAGCGGCATTAAGCAACTGACGGAACTGACCGATGCAGACGTGGACATCGGCTCCACCCCAAAGGACGTCTTCTACGAACGCGAGACCTTCAAAGTCTATCACTACCATCCGACATTGGACAAAAAGGACGTCCATCGCGTCCCCATGCTGATTTCAACGCCGCTGATCAACGGCTACGAAGTGGCCGACCTGCAGCCGGACCGCTCGCTGGTCCGCAACTTCCTCAACGCGGGCATGGACGTCTATCTGATCAACTGGGGTTACCCGGCGCGATGCGATATGCACACGACGATCGACGATTATGTGACCGATTTCCTGGATGACATCGTCGACGCCGTACGCGAGGACTCGGGCCTCGATCAGATCAACATGTTCGGCATCTGCATGGGCGGCACGCTGGCGACCTGCTACACCGCCATGCGCCCGGAAAAGATCCGCAACCTGGCCCTCACCGTCACCCCGATTGACTTCGAGGCGACGAAAGTGGAGGGCCAGCCCCACGTCGGCCAGCTGTTCGAGATGGGCCAGCACGTGGACGTCGACGCCATGGTCGATGCCTTCGGCAATATTCCCGCCGACGTGCTGAACGTCTCGTTTCTGATGGCCTCGCCATTCACCCTGATGTTCGGGAAGTACGCCGACACCATCGATTTCGTCGACAACCGCGATGCCATCCTTAACTTCCTGCGGATGGAAAAATGGCTGTTCGGCGGTCCCAATGTTCCCGGCGCCGCTTACCGGCAGTTCGTCAAGGAGTTCTTGCAGAAAAACTCCCTGGTCAAGGGCGAACTCAAGCTCGGCGGCGAGGCCGTCGATCTGGGCAAGGTGACGATGCCAGTGCTGAACGTCTTTGCTGAGCGCGACCATCTGGTGCCGCCGCCGTCAACGGTGGCCCTTGGTAAATATGTCGGCAACAAGGACGTCTATCAGGAACTGCCGATCAAGACCGGCCACATCGGCATCTACACCGGCGGTGCGTCCCAGAAGCTCGTCGCCCCCGGCGTTGCCGAGTGGTACCAGAAGAACTGAGCCGGACAGCCGCTCGGACCGGGACCGGGGACGGCGGGCCGTCCCCGGTTCTCCGCGGGTCTCCAGGATCGCCGCGGCCATGGCGGTGATGACCCGGTTCGCACCGAGCCCCTCCGGAGACCTGCACCTCGGCCACGCCTATGCCGCGCGGTTCGCCCGGGACCTGGCGATGACTGGCAAGGGCGGCCGGTTCCTGGTGCGCATCGAGGATATCGACGCCAACTGCCGGGAGGTGTTCCTCACCCGCAATCTTGAGGACTTGCGCTGGCTCGGTCTTACCTGGGCAGAGCCGCTGATCCGCCAGTCGGCGCGCCAAGCGCGCTACACCGCGGCGCTCGACGAGCTGGCCCGGCTCGGGGTGACCTATCCCTGCTTCTGCACCCGAAAGCAGATCCGCGCCGAGATCGACGCCGCCGGCGCTGCACCACACGCCGTGACCGCCGACGGCTCACTGATCTATCCGGGCAGATGCCGCGATCGGCCCGAACCGCAGCGTCGGGCGCTGATCGCGGGCGGGCGGCCGTTTGCGATCCGGCTTGACTCTGCCCGGGCTCTCCAGGTCACCGGCCGGCTTAGCTGGACGGATGCTGTGCTTGGGACGGCTGCCGTTTCCCTCACCGGGCTCGGCGACGTAGTCGTCGCCCGCAAGGCGGCCGCCGCCAGCTATCATCTTGCCTGCGTCGTCGATGACGCCGAGCAGGGCATCACCCACGTGACCCGCGGCGAGGACCTGATCCCGATCACCCCCCTGCACCGCACCCTCCAGGCGCTTCTCGGTCTTCCGGAACCGCGCTGGCACCACCACCCGCTTTGCGTGGACCAGACAGGCCGGCGGCTCGCCAAGCGCCATGACGCCCTTTCGATCCGGACCCTGCGCGCCTCCGGGCTGTCGCCGGCTGCAGTGTTCGCGCTCGCCGAACAAGCGCTTGCGCCGCCGTTCCGTGCAATGGCCGCTGACACCGGGCATGGCGCGATTTCGCGGACGTGCTAAGCTCCGTTGTCGGGAGCGCAGGCCCGCAAAGCCCATCTCTCGATGCGGCAATGGCTGGTGGTTCGATGCTGACGGATGAGTCCCATCCGTCAGCTGAATCGAACCACAAGAT
>CAYVUM010000003.1:18029-63244 GCA_964454795.1 uncultured Rhodospirillaceae bacterium | reverse complement strand
TTCGTCACCGCCCACGACGGATTCCCGCTCAACGACCTGGACAGATACAACAACAAACACAATGAACCCAACGGCGAGGACAATCGCGACGGCACCGACAACAACAACAGTTGGAACTGCGGCGCCGAAGGGCCGACCAACGATCCGGCAGTCCGGGCTTTGCGCGAGCGCCAGAAACGAAACTTTCTCGCCACCCTGCTGCTCTCCCAGGGAACGCCGATGCTGGTCGCCGGCGACGAGTTCGGCCGCACCCAGCACGGCAACAACAATGCCTACAACCAGGACAACGAGATCAGCTGGGTGGCCTGGGATGGCTGGTCGGATGCCGACCGGGACCTTTTCGATTTCGCCCGCCGGCTGCTGGAGCTGCGCCGCAAGCACGTGATCTTCCGCCGCGCCCGCTTCTTCACCGGCGAGGTCGGCGGCGAGAACGGCCTGAAGGACGTCGCCTGGCTGTCCGCCGCCGGTCACGAAATGGCCCGCGACCACTGGGGCCAGAGCGACAACCACTGCCTCGGAATGGAAACTTTCCGCCCGGGCGGAGCCGGGACGTCGGGCGGTGGCGAGGATGCCCATTTCCTCGCCCTGATGAACGCGGGCGGCCACGGTGTGGCATTCCGCCTGCCCGAAGCCAAATTGACCGGGCGATGGACGCTGATCTTTGATACGGCGGAACCCGATGCCGCCGAAGGATCAGCAACCCTCGCGACGCATAATCACTACAATGTGCAAAGCCGATCGTTCGTGCTTCTCCAGGATCGATAACCACATCACGGTGTGGTTCGCCCACGAAAGGGAGGAATATGTCGACGACCGAGGAGTTGGAACGCTTGGCCGAGCAGGTCGGCATCGAGCCTGCCTACGCCGACATCTGGAATCAGCAGCACGTTGCGACCGTGGAAACCAAGCGGGCTCTGCTGGACGCGCTCGGCTTCCCGGTGGGCGACGATGCGGCCCTGGCCGCCAGTCTGATCGCCTTTGAAGAGCGCCCCTGGCGGCGCGCCCTGCCGCCGGTCTGCGTGGTCCGGGCCGGCGAGACTCCGTCCGTGCCACTGATCACCCCCAACCCGCCGCCCGACGAACTGGCGGCGGCGATCGTCACCGAGGATGGCACCCGCCAGCCCTTCACGATCCGCCCCGCCACGCTGCCGGAAGCGGCGAGGCGCACCGTTGACGGCCGGCCATTCGCCGAACGGACCCTGACCCTGCCAGCGGACCTGCCGTTCGGCTATCACAGCGTTGAGATTCCCGGGCTCGACAGCGCCCGCATGACGCTGATCGTCGCACCGGTTACATGCTGGCTGCCGGAGCCGGGAAGCGCCGGCGACCATGGCGGGCTCTGGGGTGTTCAGACCCACCTCTACACCCTGCGATCCGATCGCAACTGGGGGGTGGGCGATTTCACCGATCTCGCCGATCTCGCCGTCCGCAGCGCCCGGCTCGGCGCCGCCGCCATCGGCGTAAACCCGCTTCACGCCCTGTTCCCCCTCGAACCGGACCGGGCCAGCCCGTATTCTCCGAGCAGCCGGCTGTTTCTCAATCCCCTTTACATTGATCCGGAGCGGATCCCTGAGTATGCCGGCTCAGCACCGGCACAGAGCCGCGCCGCCGGGTTCGCCGAGGAACTCGCAGACGTGCGGGCCGCACCGCTGATCGACTACGCCGCCGTCGCCCGGATCAAGTACGCAGTCCTCGAAGCGCTGTTCGATGACCTGAACGGCGGGACGGCACTCGCCGCTGACCGGGCGCTGGCGTTTGCGGAGTTCCGCGCCACCCACGGGGTGCGCCTCGACCGGTTCGGGGTGTTCTCAGCATTGTCCGAGCATTTCGAAGGCGCGCCCTGGACCGATTGGCCGGTGAGCTTCCGCGATCCCGCCAGCACCGATGTCGCCGCATTCGCCGCCAGAAACCGCAACCGGGTCGATTTCCATGTCTGGCTGCAGTGGCTTGCCGATGAGCAGCTGGGGACGGCTGCCGCTGCCGGCCGCGATGCCGGCCTGGTCGTCGGTCTCTACGGCGACCTGGCGGTCGGCGTCGATCCGGGTGGCGCCGATGCCTGGGCCGACCAGGCGGCCTACGTGGCGGAAACCCGGGTCGGCTGCCCGCCCGATCCCTTCGCTATGCTCGGTCAGGACTGGGGCACACCACCATTGAATCCGCTCGTCCTTGCCGACACGGCCTACGAGCCGTTCATCGCCATGGTCCGGGCGAGCATGCGCCACGCCGGCGCGCTGCGTATCGACCACGCGATGGGTCTGATGCACCTCTACTGGATCCCCCCGGAGCTGCCGCCGGCTGCCGGTGCCTACATGAGCTATCCGTTCGAGGACCTGCTCGGGATCGTCGCCCTGGAAAGTCAGCGCCACCGCTGTCTGGTAGTCGGCGAGGATCTGGGTACCGTGCCGGCCGGGTTCCGGGAGCGGATGGCCGCTGCCCATATCCTGTCCTACCGGGTGTTCTACTTCGAAAAGGATGGCGACCGGTTCAAGCGGCCACACGAGTATCCGGCGCTGGCGCTCGCCTGCGTCACCACCCATGATCTCGCCACCCTCGCCGGCTTCTGGAGCGGCGCCGATATCCGGCTTCGCGAGCGTCTCGGTCTTTACCCATCAGCGGCCGTCGAGCAGAGCGAATGGGAGAACCGCATCATCGACCGCCGGCTGATGCTCGAAGCGCTGGCCGACGAAGGTGTGCTGACCGACGAACGGACTGCACAAGCGGCCGGTGATGGCGACCTGACGGCCGACCTGGTTGCCGCGGTCCACAGCTACCTGTCACGGTCGCCCGCCCGGCTGGTGATGGTTCAGATCGACGACGTTACCGGCGAGGTGGACCAGCTCAACCTGCCGAGCACGACCGATGAGTACCCCAACTGGCGGCGCAAGCTCTCCAAGGATTTGGGGGCGGCGGTCACCAGCCCGTTGATGGGGGCGGTGTGCCGTGCCCTCTCCGACCGGGCCGATGCCGGCGCCGCCCCCTGATCACAGGGTGGCGAGGACACCGCCGGCACGGGCATCGGCCAGGAAGGTGACCACGCCGGCGATCTCCAGTGACAGATCGCCACGGAGATCGGCCGGGCTTAAGCCCGCGGCGCGCAGGCCCATCTCGCAGACCATCAGCCGCACCTCCAGCTCCCGGCATGCGGCGAGCAGCGCCTCGAACCCGGCCACCCCGCCTCTCTGATAGCCCTCATCCGCGGCCGCGCCGGTGAGCGATTGCCAGCCGGACTCGCGCACCAGCGCCCGGCAGGCATCAAGGGTAAACAACACCGTCGCCGGCGTGCCCACGGAGGCGGCACCCGCGGCCAGCACCAGGGCATAATGAACCCGGGCGAACTCGCCGGAGACCACCAGCACGCTCAGCTTGTCGGGCGGCCGCGCTTGACCCGCCATGTCATCCCCGCCTGGTCATGGCGCGTGCGCGGACAGGTCGGTGATCGTTGGCGCCTCGCCGCACAACGCGCAGGCCGGATCGTTCGGCACGCGGATCTTGCGGATCTCGGCGCCGAGGGCATCGCAGATCAGCAGCCGGCCCGAGAGGCTCTCGCCGATGCCGAGCAGCTCCTTGATCACCTCGGTGGCCTGCAACGCGCCGATTGCCCCGCACCACGCGCCGAGCACCCCGGCTTCGGCGCAGCTGGGCGTGGTATCCGGCGGCGGCGCTTCGGGAAACAGGCAGCGGTAGCAGGGGCCATGGCGGCCGTCGGCGTCCACGTCCCAGGCCCGGAAGGTGGCGAGTTGCCCATCGAAGCGGAGCACGGCTCCCGAGACCAGGGGTTTCTGGGCAAGATGGCAGGCGTCGTTGACCAGGAACCGGGTGGGGAAGTTATCGGAGCCATCGGCGATGACGTCGTAGCGGCGGATGACCTCAAGGGCATTAGCGCCGGTCAGCCGCTCGGGATAGGTCTCGACCCGGACATCGGGGTTGATGGCGGCCAGGGTCCGTGCGGCGCTGTCCACCTTGAGCCTGCCGACCGCGGCCGTGGTATGGACGATCTGACGCTGCAGGTTGGACAGGTCGACGCGGTCGGCGTCGATAATGCCGAGGGTTCCGACCCCGGCGGCGGCCAAGTAAAGCAACAGCGGCGAGCCGAGGCCACCAGCGCCCACCACCAGGACCCGGGCGGCGAGCAGCCGCGCCTGCCCTGCACCGCCGATCGGGTCGAGGAGAATGTGCCGGGCGTACCGTTGGATCTGGTCTTCGCGGAACTCCAGCCCGACGGAGGCGGTCGCCGCACCGTGGCGCGCCGTCATCGCCGCACGCGGCCGGCGCCGCTCACTCGAGGCCCATCCCCTCGAACAACGGGGTCGAGAGGTAGCGTTCGGCGAACGACGGCAGGATCGCCACGATCACCTTTCCGGCCATCTCCTCCCGGCTGCCGATCTCGGCCGCGGCGGCGAGCGCCGCCCCCGACGAGATGCCCACCGGCAGGCCTTCCAGCCGGGCCACCCGGCGGGCGGTGGCGAACGCGGTCTCGTTGCCGATCCGCACGACCTCGTCGATTTCCTCGACCCTGAGGACCGAGGGCACGAAGCCGGCGCCGATTCCCTGGATTTTGTGCGGTCCCGGGATACCGCCGGACAACACAGGGCTGTCCTCGGGCTCCACGGCGATGAGTTTGAAGCCGGGCCGGCGGCCTCGCAGCACCTCGCTGATGCCGGTGGCGGTTCCACCGGTCCCGACGCCGCTGATGACCACATCGACCTCGCCGCCAGTATCGCGCCAGATCTCTTCAGCGGTGGTCTCGCGGTGGATCTCGGGGTTGGCGGGATTGTTGAACTGCTGGAGCATGATGGCCCCGGGGGTCGCGGACACGATCTCCTCAGCCCGGGCAACGGCGCCGGGCATGCCCTTGGCTGCCGGCGTGAGCACGATCTCGGCGCCGAGCAGGGCGAGCATCTTCCGTCGCTCGATCGACATGCTCTCCGGCATGGTCAGGACGAGGTGGTAGCCCTTTGCGGCGCAGACGAAGGCGAGCGCGATACCGGTGTTGCCGGAGGTCGGTTCGACCAGGGTTGCGCCCGGGGCGATGCGGCCGTCCGCCTCCGCAGCGGCGATCATCGCGTGACCGATCCGGTCCTTCACCGACGAGAGCGGATTAAAAAATTCGCACTTACCAATCAGGGTCGCCCGGGAGCCGCATTCGGCTGCGAACTTGTGCAGGCGGATGAGGGGCGTGTTGCCGATCGTATCGAGGATCGTATCGTACACCCGCCCGCGACCGATCGGGTCACCGGCCGGTCGGATGGTTGCCTGATCATTCATGGACGTTCCGTCCTCGCGCCTTGTGCCGCCGGCCACTCGCCCGCCGGCCACTCCGGATTCCACAATATACATATCGGCGGGAGGCTACTCGACGCAAACACCATCCACCACCGATGCCGCTGTGCCTTTCCCTTCCACACCACGACAATAACCAGTGGGCCGTTATCGGCCGTCACAACCAGTGGGCCGTTATCGGCCGTCACCGCGATTCGCCGGAATTCTGCGAACCCGGACACACCGATCGACGGCGCCGCCCCGTTGATGCTGGCCGTGCGGTCAATCGGCACCGCATCGGCGTTCTGTGGCACAATCGGCGCTTGTCCGCACAATCGACGGCGTCCCGTATCCGGCCCGTGGGTCTAAATCGAAAAATCCAGGCTGGCGCGGCCTTCACTGACAATCCCCGCAGCGTCGGCACGGCCGCACAGATCGTCGATGGTCAGGGAGTCGAGCCGGTCCATCACATCGTTCTGGATTTCGGACCACAACGGCCGGACGACATCCGTCGCCAACTGCGAGCCCGCATCGTCCTGCAGCGGGTCCTCGGCGGCTTCCATCCGGCGGACGGCCCGGACAATGTCGCCCACCGTGATCCGCCGCCGCTCGCGGGCGAGGCGGTAGCCGCCGCGGGGGCCCCGGACCCCGACCAGCAAACCGTCGCGGACCAGTTGCTGGAGCGCCTGCTCCAGGTAGCGGCGGGGAATGCCCTGCCGGCGGGTGATCTCCCCGCTCTGCACCGGCTCGCTGCCGGCGTGATAGGCAATGTCGAGGACGGCCTCGATGGCGAAAAGGGTTTTACGCGACAAGCGCAACATGGTTCCATTCCATTCCGTTCAGTTCCTGAGAATCACGCTTCGCCCCGTTTTTTGGGACCGGCAGCGACCGCCGCCCCCCGCAGTTCCAACCCGGTCGATCCGAATCCGCCCGCGGACCGCACCGTCTCCGGCAGCGCGCCGGTTTCGCCCCAGACGATCCGCATGACCGGCGCGATGACCAGCTGTGCAATCCGCATGGCCCGCTCAATGCGAAATGCGCGATCGCTCAGGTTGATAAGAACGACTGAAACCTCGCCGCGATAATCGGCGTCGACCGTTCCCGGTGCGTTGAGGACGGTCACACCATGGCGCGCAGCCAGCCCGGACCGGGGCCGCACCTGCGCCTCATAGCCGGGCGGCAGCGCCAGGGCGATGCCGGTCGGCACCAGCGCCCGCGCCAGCGGCACCAGTTCGATGGCATCCGGAAGGGCGGCAAGCAGGTCGAGCCCCGCGGCACCGGCGCTGGCATAGGCGGGCAGCGGAAGGTCGCCGGCGTGCTCAAGGCGCTTAACGGGCACAGTCAAAGACGCGGTCATCCGCCCGCTCCTTCGCCCGGGCCGAGGGCCGCGACGATCCGGTCGGCCAGCCGTTCGGCCACATCGCGTTTGCTGAGTGACGGCCAGTCCTCGACGATGCCGTCGCCGGTGATCAAATGCACGGTGTTCTCATCGCCGCCGAATGTTCCGGTGGGCTCCGAAACATCATTGGCGACGATCCAGTCGCAGCCCTTGCGACGGCGCTTTTCCATCGCCTGCTCAGCAACCCGTTCGGTCTCCGCGGCGAAGCCCACGACCAGGGCCGGGCGCTTCGCTGCGGCCCCGGCGATTGCCGACAGGATGTCGGGATTTTCGGCGAGCTGCAGGACCGGCGGGGCGGAATCCGCCCGCTTCTTCAGCTTCTGCGCGGCAGCGTCCACCCGCCAGTCGGCGACAGCGGCGGCAAACACCGCGGCATCCACGGGCAGCGCCGCTTCACAGGCGGCAAGCATCTGCCGGGCCGTCTCGACGCGCACGACGGCGACCCCCGGCGGGTCGGCCAGGCTCACCGGTCCGGTCACCAGGGTGGTCATGGCCCCCCGCCGGGCGAGCGCCGCGGCAATGGCGTGGCCCTGTTTGCCCGATGAGCGGTTGGCGATGTAGCGGACGGGATCGAGGGGTTCATGGGTCGGCCCGCTGGTGACCAGCGCCCGCCGCCCCGTCAGCGGCCGCTCCCCGGGCGTGCTGTCCGCAAAGAAAGCGTCGATGGCAGCGAGGATCTCGTCGGGTTCGGCCATCCGGCCAGGGCCGTATTCGCCACAGGCCATATCGCCATCGTTGGGTCCGACAAAGCGGACTCCCCGGCCGGCGAGCACGGCGAGATTCTCGCGGGTTGCCGGATGAGTCCACATCCGCACGTTCATCGCCGGCGCAGCCAGCACCGACTTGTCGGTGGCAAGCAGCGCCGTGGTCGCCAGGTCGTCGGAAATCCCGGCGCGCATGCGGGCGAGCAGATCCGCCGTGGCCGGGGCAACCACGACCAGGTCGGCGTCCCGCGACAGGCGGATGTGCCCCATCTCGCTCTCGTCGGTGAGCGAGAACAGCTCAGAATAGACCTTGTCCCCGGTGAGGGCAGCGAGCGAAAGCGGGGTGACGAACTGGCTGCCGGCCCGGGTGAGGATACAGCGACAGCGGGCTCCCCGATCCTGGAGGCGGCGGATCAGCTCAAGCGATTTGTAGGCGGCGATCCCACCTGCAACCACGAGAAGAATTCTTTTGCCGTGCAGCAATTCCCACGCACCCAAATTTAACCAATTCACAGTGTTGAACGGTTACAGGGCAATTGATCCGCGTTCAAGCGCGGTTTCGGCACGGTTGCCGTGCGCAAAGATGGGGGCTCAGCTGGCGATGACCAGGATCACCAGGGCAAGCCAGGCCAGCCACAGGGGCCATTGCCGGGGCGTCGGGCGGGAATTCTCCCGGATCGCATCGAGGCTGGTGCGATCCAGCCGGACTTCACCGGAGGCTGAGCGGGCGGCTGCCGCTTCGAGAGTGTGCAGCAGCGCCGGCAGGCGGCGGAGGCTGACCGCCAGTTCCCCGGCGGCGGCGCGCAGCCGCGCCTCGGGCCCGAAGGTCTCGATGGTCCAGTTTTCAATCAGCGGCCGGGCGAGCAGCCACATGTTGGCCTCCGGGCACAGCGCCCGACCGGTGCCTTCGGCCACCAGCATGGTTTTCTGGAGGAGCAGGAGCTGCGGCTGCGCCTCCATCTCGAACGTCTCGGTGACCATGAACAGCTGACCAAGCAGCCGGGCGACCGAAATCTCGTTTTGCGGTTTGTCGAGGATCGGCTCCGCCACCGACCGGCAGGCCTGGGTAAACGCGTCGACCGAGCGGTGCCGCGGCACCCAGCCGGCCTCGAAATGGGCTTCGGCGGCGCGGCGATAGTCCCGGTTCAGAAACGCGAGCAACATCGCCGCCAGGGTGTGCCGGGTCGGCTCATCCAGCCGGCCCATGATCCCGAAATCGACGACGACGATCGAGCCGTCGGCGCGGACGAACATGTTGCCGGCATGGAGGTCGCCGTGGAAGAAGCCGTCGCGGAACACCTGATAGAAGAAGCCTTCTGCGGCATGGGCGATCACTGTGGCCGGGTCGAGGCCGGCGGCGATGATCGCCGCCCGGTCGTCGATCGGCAGACCGTCGACCCATTCAATGGTCAGCACCTGTTCGGCGGTGCGGGTCCAGTCCACGGCCGGCACGCCGAAATGGGGATTGCCGGCAAAGTTCTCCCGCATTTCGGCGGCCGCGGCGGCTTCAAGCCGCAGATCCATCTCCATGGCCACACTCTCGGCCAGGGTACGCACCGTCTCAACCGGCTTCAGCCGGCGCAGATCCGGCCGGGTCGCTTCGATCAGCTCGGCAACCCAGCGCAACAGGTCCAGGTCGCGGTTGAAGGCGGCGCGGATGCCGGGCCGCAGCACCTTGACGGCCACGGCCCGGCCGTCGCTGGTCTCGGCGCGGTGCACCTGGGCGATCGAGGCGGCGGCAACCGGCGTGTCGTCAAACCGGCGGTAGAGCGACCAGACCGGTTTATCCAGGTCGGCCTCGATGGTTGCCCGCGCCGTCTCTCCCGGAAACGGTGGCAGCTTGTCCTGAAGGTCGGAGAGGTCGGCGGCGATCTCCTCTCCGAGCAGGTCCGAGCGGGTCGACAACGCCTGGCCGAACTTGATGAACGAGGGTCCGGCATCCTGCAGCGCCAAAGCCAGCCGCTGCCCCGGCCGGCCGGCTTCGGGCCGCCGCGCCAGCCGCCGGACCGTCCACGTCAGCGGTGCGGCAACGCCCGGGGCTTCAAGCATGAACAGCGCATCGTGCCGCGCGAGAATCCAGGCCAGCCGGAGCAGCCGGACGATGTTCCGGAGGCTGCGGATCATTGGCGGCGCAGGGCGGCCACAGGTGCGCCCGAGCTAGAGCCGCCAAGCGGCATGGATAGCGGCGATGCCGCCGGAAAGGTTCTGCACCCGGATCCGCTCGAGCCCGGCCTCGGCGATCATCCCCGCGAACGCGTCCTGGTCGGGAAACCGGCGGATGCTCTCGGCCAGATAGCGGTAGGACTCCCGGTCGCCGGCCACCAGCTGGCCGAGTGCCGGCAGAACGGCAAACGACCAGGCATCATAGGCGCGGTCGAGCACGGGCAGAATGACCCGGGAGAACTCAAGGCAGACGAACCGGCCGCCCGGGCGAAGCACCCGCCGCGCTTCCCGGAGCACCCGGTCGATACGGGTGCAGTTGCGGATGCAGAAGGCGATCGTGTAGCCATCCGCGCAGCGGTCGGGGAGCGGCAGGCGCTCGGCATCACCACACACCCAGCCGAGCCCGGCAACCCGGCCGGCATCGAGACTGCGGTCGCGGCCGACCCGGATCATCTCAACATTGACGTCGACCACCGTGACCCGCGCACAGCCGCGGTCCAGCGCCCGCATGGCGATGTCGCCCGTTCCCCCACCCACGTCGATGATATGACCACCCCGGCAGGGGCCGAGACGGTCGACCATCGCCGCCTTCCACAACCGGTGAACCCCGAAGCTCATCAGGTCGTTCATCAGGTCGTAGCGGGTGGCAACGGACGCGAACACATCGCGGACCAGGGACGCCTTCTCGCCGGCGGGCACGGTCCGGAAACCAAAGTGGGTTGTGGCGTCAGAGGACGGGCGGGCGCCGGCCGCGGACGTCTGTTCGAAGGGTTCGGCCATGGTGTGGACGATAGCCGAAGCGGCGATGTGGCGCCAGAACATCGAGCCGGCGAACGGGGTTCCACAGCCGGTCAGAACCGGCGAGACTGGCTGACGAGCCGAAGCAGCCGGTCGGTGCACTGGGGTCACGGTCTGCGGAGTCCGTCATGAAGGTCGTGGTCGCCCCGAACGCGTTTAAGGCGAGCCTCAGCGCCGCGGAAGCGGCAGTGGCGATCGCCGAAGGCGTGCATCGCGCCTGCCCCGGTGCGGAGGTCGTCTGCGTCCCGGTCGCCGACGGCGGCGACGGCCTCGTGGAGGTGACCCTGGCGGCTCTCGGCGGCGAGCTGCGGACGGTGGCGGTAACCGGTCCCCGGTTCCGAACCGTCCCGGCAGGCTATTGCCTGGTGCCGGACCAGCGGTTTGCGGCCATCGAAATGGCCCGGGCGAGCGGCGTTGCCCTGCTTGCCGCTGATGAACGCGATCCCGCCGAAACCACAAGCCTCGGCACCGGCGAGCTGATCCGCGCCGCCCTCGACGCCGGCGCCGGGCGGATTGCGGTGGGACTCGGCGGCAGTGCGACCACGGACGGCGGCATCGGCGCAGCAAGTGCGCTCGGCGTCCGCTTTCTCGATGCGGAGGGACGGCCGGTTTCGCCGGTGGGTGGGTCGCTGTCGCGGATCCGGCGGATCGATCCTGCGCGGCTGGATCCCCGCCTCTCGGGGGTGTCCCTCGAAGCGATCTGCGATGTGGACAATCCGCTCTGCGGACCGGACGGCGCCGCCGCGGTCTATGGTCCCCAGAAAGGGGCAAGCCCCGCGCAGGTGGCCGCGCTCGACGCCGGCCTCGCCCATCTCGCCGCGCTGATCGCCCAGGACCTCGGCATCGAGGTGCGCGACCGTGCGGGGGCCGGCGCGGCAGGCGGTCTCGGCGCCGGGATGCTGGCGTTCCTCAGGGCCGTGTTGCGGCCCGGCGTGGAGGTGGTGCTCGAACTGGTCGGCCTGGATCGGGCGCTGCAGGGCGCCGACCTGGTGCTGACCGGGGAAGGCCGGCTCGATGCACAGACGGCGCGCGGCAAGGCGCCGGCCGGGGTGGCCGCGGCGGCGCGGGCCCGCGGGCTGCCCTGTCTGGCGATCGCCGGGGCGGTCGACGCCTGTGCCGGGGCGCTGACGGCGATGGGCTTTGCGGCAGCGTTCAGCCTGTGCCCCGCGCCCATGTCGCTGGAGCGGGCCATGGCCGAGGGCGGAGCGTTGCTCGCCGCAGCGGCGGAGAACGCCGTCCGCTGCTTTCTTGCCGGGCGCCGGAGCACGCCGGTCTGCGACTGAGCTCTGGCGCGGCCCGTCGCTTCAGGAACAGCGAAAACGGCGGCTCCGGGGAGCCGCCGTTGCCAGGATCGAACGGAAAAGACCGGCTTAGCGGGCGCGGCGCCGGGCCACGAACCCCCAGGCCGCGAGGCCCGAGCCGAGCAGCAGCAGGCTGAGCGGTGCCGGGACTACGGCCGGCGGCGGACCGCCCGCGGCGACGGACTGAAACGCCAGGAGGTCGGCGCCGGGTTCACCGCTGAGCTGGAGAACGATCGAGCCTACCTGCTGCACGTCGACATCCGTGAAAGCGTCCAGCGAGAAGACGATGTCGAAAACGCGCTCCTCATCGGGATCGCCCGGCGCGTTTTCGAGGTCGGACTCGGTCACGGTGGTCTGTTGCGTTGCGGTGTTACCGTCGATGTCGGTCAGCGTGACCTGCAGATTGACACCGCTGTCGCCGACGCCCGAATCAACAAACCCGATCTCGATCTCGAAAACCTCGTTGGGGTTCTCCAAGAGAAGGTTTGCGCCCAGATCCCCCAGGTTGCCCCAGATCACCTGACCGACGGCCGAGGAACCCTGCGGGCCGACACTGAAGCCGAGCGCACCGTTCTCGACCGTGAGATTTGAAGAGCCGGTGCCCGAGACGATGCTGAGCGTGCGTGTCCGACCGATCGGACCAAGCGCATTTATCTCACTATCCGACGCTTGAGACGTCGAGATCGTGAAGTCGGTTTCGCCGACGCTAACCTGCTGATCGAAGCCGGTCATGTTGTCATCTTCGATCAGGTCGAACGTATCGATCACGAGCGCATCGGCGCTGCCCGCAACGACCAGGGCCATACCAAGCCCCAACCCACCCATCAATCGCTTCATTGTCTCACCCCAATTCGCTGCCGGCGCCTGACGCCAGGTTGATACTATTCGAACGAATAACCGGAGGCCGCATTGAGCGCCGTACCCCGAGTAACCGTAGAGCCGCCGCAACCCTGCCGTTTCAGCCAGTGCCCGAAGGCCCGGCAGATCCTCCCTCGGACAGGTGCCGCAGTCGCGCCTCAGACTGACCGAGGAGGAAAGCAAGTTCTGTGCCACGGATGAAAATCACTTGCAAACAGGACGTTAGCGATCCGCTGCCAGGCCCTTCCGGGGGTAAGTGTAAAGAAATCCGACAGCCGGATCGTTGCGGTCCAAGCGGGGGTGGCCGGACTTTTGCAGGACAAGCCCTATTTTCAACAGCTTATCCGGTGGGCGCCGACGCTCCCGGGTGTAAAGAATTCTGACAGCGAGGTGCCGCGGCGACCCGCTGCAAGGACACGGCATGGGTGGCGGGTGCTTTTTGCTCCGGGCGCCATCGACGAGGCACCTGCGGTCGTCCAACGGGGGCGGGCCTGGGCCGATTGACCCGCGATCCGGCGGGTAACGGCGCTCGCAGGTGACTGACGGGGCGGCGCTGCGGAGCGCCGCCGCCGGGCCGGGTTGAAGGTTCAGCGCTTCCTGGCTGAGTGGCGAAAACGCGGGGACGAAGGGTAGGGCAACCCGCCGGCCGTTCGGGCTCGAGACCTGCCGGCCACACACACGTAAAGCGGCGGCTTGGATCAAGCCGCCGCTGTGCACAAGGCTTGCTGGACCGATCAGGCGCGCCGGCGGATCGCCAGACCGACCAGCGCCAAGCCAAGGCCAAATCCAGCCAGAGAGATCGGCTCGGCAACAAGCACGACCCGGAGGGTGGCGATGTCGAAGGTGAGGTCGGCAGCCGGGTCCGGTGTTTCAAAAAGGACTTCGAGGCTGAAGATATCGGTCAGGTCCGCCAGTTCACCCGTCCCTGCGTCGGGATCCGGGACGAAATCAATCAGGTTGTAAACAAAGACCTGGGAGGGCTCGAATCCCGTACGGGTCAGCGACGAGACATTACCCTGGGTGTCGGTCACAAGGATGGTAACATCGACTTGCCCGCCAATTTGGTCGACGGCAAACGTCTCCAGCTCAAACCGGTCGTCAGGACCCGGTTGACTGGTCAGGCTGAGGTTCAGGCCCTGCGGAACGCCGCCGACAACACCGAGATTGGGGGTGGCGGTACCGCCGACAATCTCACCAGCCCAGGTCGCTCGCGCCTGAAAATTCTGACCAGGCGGCGGCAGGAAGACCCCCGTCTGGAAGCCGATAACGCCAGGCCGGTCGTTGGGATCGATACCAGGGAGATCAGCGCGCCGCTCGACGCTCAGAAAAGTGGTGCCCGAGCCGACTTCCACGTTCAGGCCCCGCCAGCCACCGATCGGCGGGGTTTCCCCGATCGGAGTGACAGCTTCGATGTCGAAAAAGACTGGAACCGGCAAGCCGGTGACGGGGTCCGACGACCGCGTCGGGAAAACGAGTGACACGAAATCAACGCCGAGGGCGCCCGATTGCGACGGTTGCGCCGTGAAGTCAAAAGTATCTATCACGATGACCTCGGCAGCAGCCGCCGATGTCATCATCGCCACGGCCGCCGCACCGGCCACTATCGAGACCTTGTTCATTGCCTTAACCCCTCAATCTCTGATCTGTTTCAATCCTGGCGTCTGTCCCGACTGACGAGATGGTCCCGCTGCCAGGCTCAACCGTGCCGTCCCCGCGCCAGGATCACAGGATCTGCAAATCCCGGGCGCTGCGGACGACCCGAAGCGCTCAGGCGGGCTGAAATCCTCGCTCTGCGCCTTGCAAATGCAAGTCGTGTGCCATCGTTCGCACCCGTTTCCTTTCAACGGATTACGCGGACAGGGCTCCAGCCAGGGGGGAGGGGGTTGTAAAGTAATCTTTACACCCGAATTCGGCCGCGCCGCTGCAGAACGCCCGATCGGGGCCACTTTTGCTCTGCATTTCAGATGCTTACGGGATGTTAGCCGGACGCCAGCCGGTGTAAAATTCTACGACAACTCCGGCCGCAGCCGGGTCCCTCAGCGCCACCGGCCCGGCAGCGAGCCAGCGGCCGAGCGGCCGCCGCGCGCTTACGCGGATTTTTTCAGCCGACGGGTTTGATGATGCCTCGTCCGCAGGCAAGATGCGGCGGACGTGCGGCCGACCCGCGGGAGAGCGGTTTTGACGATCCTCGAGCCGGCAACCCGGCGCGGGCCCGGGGCAGACGCTTGCGTCCGCACCCGATCCGGATCGGTCCCGGAGGACCCGGATGAAGGACGGCGGTGATGAAAGCGCGCCGGTTGCTGATTGTTGCCCATGCGCCGTCGGCGAACACCCGGCGGATGCGCGACGCGGTCGTCGCCGGCGCTGGCGCCGAGGGCATCGAGGCGGTGGAGGTGGTGGCCCTCTCGCCGTTCGAGACGGGCGCTGAGGACGTGCGGGCCGCACAGGCGGTGATCCTCGGCACTCCGGAAAACCTCGGCTACATGAGCGGCGCGCTCAAGGATTTCTTCGACCGCATCTACTATCCGTGTCTGGAACGGACCGAGGGGCTGGCCTATGCCCTCTATATCCGCGCCGGCCATGACGGCACCGGCACCCGCCGCGCGGTCGAATCGATCACCGCCGGCCTCCGCTGGCGGGCCGTCCGCGAACCGCTGATCTGCCGCGGCCCCTGGCACGAGGCGTTCCTCGACGAGTGCCGCGATCTCGGCATGCTGATCGCAGCCGGCCTCGATGCCGGCATTTTTTGAGGGGCCGCGCTTGAGCGTCCCGGAACGTTACGACCGCGTCCGACCGGCCGAGGTCGAGAGCCCGGGCCGGTCAATCGCGACCGTGGTTCTGCCGGTGGTTCGATGCTGACCGATTAAGTCCCATCCGTCAGCTGAACCGCCCGACAGAACCACACGACAGAATCAAGAGCGTCGTCGATCGACCGATCATTCGCTTGGGAACCAGGCGAAGGATCCGATCCACTAAGTGTCGAACGTCAACCGAACCCAGTCGGAGTTGAAGCAGGCAGTAACGAACTCGATCGGGACCCCGGCCCTGTCCACGTGCACGGCTTCGGTGACCAGAACCGGGCGGGTTCGCGGCTGGTCGAGGTGCTCCGCCTCCCGGCCCGAGGGCATCCGGGCCATGATCCGCACGTGGCGCCGCGTGTAGTCATCGATTCCCAGGTCGCGGAACGCCGCGGTGAGCGATCCCGAGCGCTCGAACCTCTCGGTCAGGCCGTCGAAGCGCGGCAGCGGCAGGTGGTGGCAGGCGAAGGTGATTCGCCGGCCTTCGACCTCCCCGGCCGTCTCCATCCGCAGAACGGGCATTCGCGGCGGGACATGGAGGAGATCGGCCACCTCCCGTTCCGCCGGGACGGTCGACGCTCCGATGAGCACGCTCCGGCTGATCCGGGCCTCAGGACCTGGATCATCGAAGAAACGGCCCGGCGATCCGAGCGGATACTCGATGATCTGCTCACGCACGAAGGTGCCCCGCCCCTGCTCCACCCGCAGCAGCCCCTTCTCTTCAAGTTCCGCCAGCGCCCGCCTCACGGTATGGCGGTTGACCCCGAACGTGGCCGCTAATTCGAATTCGGTCGGAAGCCGGTCCCCCGGCCGAAACACCTCATCGCTGATGTCCTTCTGGATGGATTGTTGAATTTGACGCCATAGCGCCACTCCGGTCCCCCTTGCCACCGCTGTGTCGTTCATTGCAACCAATTGTTCACGTGCCTGAAGTGTTGTTGACCATTATCGTCTATAGCTTCTGATGTGTTCGTTTGTCCACACTCCTCTGCCACTTTGTAACGCATGGCACAGCTACTGACTTCCGCGCTTGCCGATCGGCCCTGCTGGATGGCGATCCTCGCCCACAGTGACGAGGATAGCCTCGATGCCCGTTGGCGTGCACTGCCCTATCCTCCGGAGTATGTCCTGTTGCATCAACCGGAGATAGGGACGATCATGGTCCGCGCTCGCGCTGATGGTGCTGGCGCCCCCTATTCCCTTGCCGCGATGACCGTCACCCGATGTGCAGCCCGGGTTGCCGGCGGCGGCTGTGGGGTTGCCTATGTGGCCGGGCGCAACCCCCGCCGCGCCGAACTGGCGGCTGTGTTCGACGCCCTGTTCCAGGATGAAGATTTCCGACGGCAGCACGGCGCCGGCTTGCTGGCGCCGCTTGCCGCGCGAATCGACGCCCTGCGAAGGGCGATCCGTCGCCGCGCCGGCGCCTCGCGGCTGGCGTCTTCGACCCGGCCGCGGGAAAGCGCGCGCCGATGACCTTCATGCCACCGCCCGCCGGTCTTCGCGGCGGATTCGCCGACCCCGTCCTGGACAGTCAAAGGCTGTTCCGGATCGTCCTGGCTGCCTTCGCGGCACCGGGTGAGGTGGTCCGGCTCACCGCGATCCCGGAGCCGCCGGCACCGCTGTCGCCCGGCGCCGCGGCACTGTGCCTGACCCTGACCGATGCGGACACGCGGCTGTGGCTCGATCCGGCGCTCCGTCAGCCTGCGGCAGTCAACTGGCTGCAATTCCACTGTGGCTGTCCGCTCGTCAC
The DNA here is from genome assembly GCA_964454795.1 of uncultured Rhodospirillaceae bacterium. Classification (GTDB taxonomy): domain Bacteria; phylum Pseudomonadota; class Alphaproteobacteria; order Rhodospirillales; family Defluviicoccaceae; genus CAYVUM01. Next base: position 46,214 of record CAYVUM010000003.1, on the reverse strand, counting down.
GACGCCGGAGCAGGCAGATTTCGCCGTTCTGACGGCGCCGGTCACCGCCGACACCCTGACCGCGTTCCCCGCCGGAACCCTTCTCTATCCCGACCGTTCGGCAACCCTGATTATCGACGTGGCCAGCATCGACGATCGCTCTGGCATGCCCCTTTCCGGCCCGGGCATCCCGACGACCCGATGGGTGTCGCTGGGCGGCGTCGGCGATCACTTCTGGCCATTCGTTTCCGACAACCATCGCCGCTACCCCCTGGGCGTGGACCTGCTCTGCCTGGCCGGGCCGGACCTGATCGGGCTGCCGCGATCGACACGACCGGTCCTGTGATCCATGGACAGGGAGATCGGGGCCGAAGACCAGGCGATCGACGAAGCCCAGCGTCAGCGGGCCGAGGAGCGACGCGGCGATCCGGCGGTGCCGGAACTGACCGCCGGCCAGATTGCCGGACAGCTCCGCGGCGCCGTCGACCGGGTGATGATGGAAGCCGGCCTGTGGGATCCGGAACTCGCCGCGCTGGCGATCAAGCAGGCTGGCGGCGATCTGACCGAAGCGGTGATTCTGCTGCGCGGCTTCCGCGTCACCCTGCCCAGGTTCGGGGTCAGCGAACCGCTCAACACCGCAGCCATGATCACCCGCCGCCGGATCTCGCCCGCCATCAGGGATCCACAGGGGGGCCAAGTCCTCGGCCCGACCAGCGATTTTTCGCTCCGGCTGCTGAACTCTGAAGAAGGGGATGCATGGCCCGCGACACCCCCAGGCTCCCTCAACCCGGAGGACACGGCCGCTGCCCATCGTCCCGGCGCCGACGACGATCTCGTCGAGCCACTGCCAGGGGCCCTCGATCCGCTGGCCGCCGAGCGACACATCGAGCCACCTGATTCCGGCTCGGGGTCGATCCCGCCCCGGGACCCGACCCGGGAACCAGCGGAGTTTCCCGCCAACCGCCAGGCGCGGCTGCAGAAGCTTGCCCTCGGCGACGAGGGCTTCCTGCTCGCCCTTGCTGCGTCCGCCGGTCATGGTGAGGATGGCTGCGCGCCGTTTGTCGGGGAGATCCGGATGGGCGACGTGGTCGTCGGTTTCACGCCGGGGGAACTGGGTTTCGCCATTGAGATCGGTGAGATCACCGTGACCGAGGCGACGATTCTCGAGCCCCCGCCGCGATCCTCCGGCGATCCGCCGCGATTCGCCCGTGGGTATGGTCTTGCCTTCGGCCACAGCGAGCGCAAGGCGCTGGGCGCGGCTCTGGTCGATCTGGCCTTACGCCGACGCGATCCCGGCAGGGCGAAGCCCGACCCCGGCGCCGCCGGCGGCCGGGCGCAGCCCCCGGCCGAGGACGAGGAATTCGTGCTCCGGCATTGTGACGGGGTCGAGACGGCCGGCCATGCGGACCAACTCAAGCAGCCCCACTACCAGGCGTTCGCGGCAGAGGTCGAGCGGCTGCACCGCCGGCGCGAGGCCGCCGCCCTCCGCGCCCGGGAGCCCGGGGGATGATCCGCGAACGCCCCGCGCCCGGCGTCGCCCCCACCGGCCACCCAGCGGTGTGGCAGGGCACCTTCGCCGGTCTGGACGAAGCGACAAAGCGGTGCGTGCGGCGGGCGATCCTCAAAGCCGTCGCGGTGCCCGGCTGTCAGATCCCGTTTGCCGGTCGCGAGATGCCGTCACCGTCCGGCTGGGGTTCGGGCGGGGTGCAGTTGACGGCCAGCCTGATCGGCCCGACCGATGTCCTCAAGGTGATCGACCAGGGCACCGACGGGACAGCCAGCGCAATTTCCATCCGGCGTTTCTTCGCACTGACCGCGGGGATTGCGACCACCACCCGGACCGATCGGGCCACGGTCATCCAGACGCGCCACCGCATTCCGGACGAGCCGCTCCGCGCCGGGCAGATCCTTGCCTATGAGGTTTCCCAGCCGGAGCCGCTGCGCCGCATCGAACCACAGGAAAGCGAAACCCGCAGGATGCACGCCTACGCCGAGTACGGAGCGGTCTACCTCCGGCTCTACGAGGAGATCGTCCGCCACGGCACCCTGGACCCGGCCTATGACCATCCCGTTCTCGTAGCCGGCCGCTATCTCATGTCGCCATCGCCGATCCCCGTCTCTGACAATCCCAAGCTGAATCTGAGCCCGGCCTTGCACCTGTTCGGAGCCGGCGGGGAAAAACGGATCTACGCGGTCCCGCCTCACACCCCGGTGGAGAGCCTCGCTTTCAGCGACAAACCGCTGGCGGCCACCGGCGGCGTTGCGGGCTGTCCCCGGTGCGCCGCCGGCGAGACCCACTCTGACGATGTCGAGACCCAAGACAGCGGCGGTACCGCGGCATTCTCCCCCGATAGCGAAGCCTGCGATCGGCGCCGCGAGCGCGCCTCACACCGTTCGCCGTCCGGGTGAGCCGTGGCTGCAACTGCAATCCGCTCGGGCGACAACAGCCGGGGCGGCGACATCCAGGCCCGTGACCCCGGGCCGGAAACGCCGCTCCTCCGCATTCGCGAGTTGACCAAGGTCTACGGGCCGGCGACCGGCTGCCGCGACATCTCTCTCGACATCTGGCCGGGCGAGGTGGTTGCGATCGTCGGCGAGTCAGCCTCGGGCAAAACCACGGTGCTGAATTGTCTGTCAGGACAGGTGCGTCCCGACACCGGCAGCGTCGGCTACCGCCGTCCCGGCCGGGCTGCCGTCGACATCCATCGCATTGGCGAACGGGAGAGACGCGCCCTGCAATCCGAGTGGGGCTTTGTTCATCAGGAGCCCCGCGATGGTCTGCGGATGGGCGTCTCCGCCGGCGGCAACATCGGCGAGCCGCTGATGACCGGCGGCGCCCGCCATTTCGGCCGGATCCGGGCGACCGCCCTCGACTGGCTCGACCGGGTGGAACTCGATCGCCACCGGATCGACGATCTGCCGGCCACGTTCTCCGCCGGCATGCTGAAGCGCCTGCAAATCGCCCGCGCTCTGGTGAGCGAACCGCGTCTGGCGTTCCTGGATGAGCCCACAGCGGGTCTCGACGTGTCCGTGAAGGCGTGCATCGTCGATTTGCTCCGCCGGCTGGTCGCCGGGTCCGGTCTGTCGGCCCTGATCGTCACCCGGGACCTGGCCGTCGCCCGCCTGCTCGCCCAACGGATCCTCGTCATGCAGGCCGGCACGGTCGTCGAGAGCGGGCTCACCGATCAGGTTCTCGACGACCCCCAGGAGGCCTACACCCAGGCCCTTGTGTCTGCGCTCCTGCCGGTCTGACTGACGTCACGCGGACGCAACGGCAACATGACGGCGCTGATCCAGACCGTTGAACTGTTCAAGGCGTTCACCCTGCATCTCCAGGGCGGTGTGCGCCTGCCGGTCCTTGAGCGGGTCAACCTGACCGTCGCGGCCGGCGAGTGCGTCGTGCTGGAGGGCCCGGGCGGCTGCGGAAAATCGACGCTGCTGCGCTGCCTCTACGGCAATTACCGGCCGCAGTCCGGGCAGATTCTTTTGCGCCATCTCGATCGCTGGATCGACATTTGTACCGCCCGGCCCCAGGAGATGTTGGAGATTCGCCGTCACAGCCTGGGGTTCGTCGGCCCGGTGCTGCGAATCCCGCCCCGCATGCCAACGATCGACGTGGTCGCCGAACCGCTGGTGTTCAGCGGCGCGTGGCCGCAGGAGGGGCGGCGGCGCGCGGCCGGCCTGCTTGTCCGTTTGCGCATCCCTGAACGGCTCTGGACGGTAACGCCCCAGACCTTCTCGGCAGGCGAGCAGAAGCGGATCAACATTGCCCGCGGACTGATCACCGAGAGCCCGATCCTGCTTCTCGACGAGCCGACCGCCGGCCTCGATCCGCTCTCGGCCGGCACCGTGATTGATCTGATCTCCGAGGCCAAGGGCCGCGGCGCCGCGGTCGTGCTGGTCTGCCAGGACCCGATGGTCCGCGAGCGGGTGGTCGACCGGGTGTTCCAGATGACCGCGCGCCGCGACGCCGCCTGACCGCTGCACCAGCCGCCGCGTCGCCAGAACGGGCGGCCGGCCCGTCGGGACCGGGCCGGGCAGGCGTTGACCCCTGCCTCCGGCGCCGGTACCGTCTCGCCTCCGACCGCGTGGATTTTCCGCTATGACCGAGCCTGAGAAAGCCGCCGCCCCGCCTCCGGCCGCTGCCGAAACCAGTAATGCTTGGCCGTTCACCGAGGCCCGCGGCCTCCGTGACCGGTTCGCCACCGCGCCGCCGGAGAAGGGCTATGTGCTGTTCGAGACCGGCTATGGCCCCTCGGGCCTGCCGCACATCGGCACCTTCGGGGAGGTGGCGCGGACCACCATCGTTCGCCACGCCTTCGCGACCTTGACGGGGTTGCCGACCCGGCTGTTCGCGTTCTCCGACGACATGGACGGGCTGCGCAAGGTTCCCGGCAACGTGCCGAATGCGGAGATGCTCAGCGCCCATCTCGGCAAGCCGCTGACCTCGGTTCCCGACCCGTTCAGCACCCACGACAGCTTTGGCGCCCACAACAATGCCCGGCTGCGCAGCTTTCTCGATGCCTTCGGCTTCGACTACACCTTCGTCAGCGCCACCGAATGCTACCGCAGCGGCCGGTTCGATCCGGTGTTGCGGGCGGTGCTCGAGAATTACGACGACGTCACCCGGATCGTGCTGCCCACCCTCGGTGTTGAGCGCCAGGCGACCTACAGCCCGTTTCTGCCCGTGTGCGCGACGACCGGGCAGGTTCTCCAGGTCCCGGTTGTGCACCGGGACCCGGATGCCGGCACGATTGTCTATGAAACCGACGACGGGCGGCGAGTGGAAACGCCGGTGACCGGTGGCCACTGCAAGCTGCAATGGAAGGTCGACTGGGCAATGCGGTGGGCGGCACTGGACGTGGACTACGAGATGTACGGCAAGGATTTGATCGACTCCGCAAAACTGTCGGAAAAGATCTGCCGGGTCCTCGGCGGCCGGCCGCCGGTCGGTTTCCCCTATGAACTGTTCCTGGATGAGCGCGGCGAAAAATTTTCCAAGTCCAAGGGCAATGGCCTCGCCGTCGAGGAGTGGTTACGCTATGCCCCGCCGGAGTCGCTGTCACTGTTCATGTACCAGCGCCCGCGCCAGGCCAAACGGCTCTATTTCGATGTGATCCCCAAGACCGTCGATGAATACCTGAGCTTCCTCGAGAAATACCCGGGGCAGGACGAGGCGGCGCGGCTCGACAATCCGGTGTGGCACATCCACAATGGTGCGCCGCCGCCGGCCGGCATCGCCGTCAGCTACAATATCCTGCTCAATCTGGCGAGCGTCTGCCACTCCGAGGACAAGCGGGTGCTGTGGCACTTTATCTCGCGCCACCGGCCCGAGGCCCGAGCGGAGACCGCGCCGCTGGTCGATGCCCTGGTCGGCTATGCCATCAACTACTACCGGGACTTCGTCAAGCCGGCCAAGCACTACCGGGTCGCCAGCGAGGCAGAGCGGGCGGCGCTCGCCGATCTCGCCGCGACGCTCCGGCAATTACCGGCCGATGCAGACGGCCAGGCGATCCAGACGGAAGTGTATGAGGTGGGCAAGCGCCACGCCGAAGCCTTCCCCAAGCTCAAGGACTGGTTCCAAGCGCTCTATCAGCTGCTGCTCGGCCAGGACGAGGGCCCCCGGATGGGCTCGTTCATCGCCCTCTATGGCGTGCCGGAAACCCTCGAACTGATCCAAACGGCGCTGCGGCGTGAGGCCGGAGCCCCGGCGGCGGTCGAGGCCGACGACAGCTAAACGGCGATCCCTGCGGTCTGCAATGCCGCCCGGACCTCGGCCTTCCCGGCGTCGGACAGCCGCGACTGCGGCGCGAGCGGCGGGCCAACCGGGAAACCGAGCATCTCGAGCCCGCCCTTGACGCAGGCGGCGAGATGATACTTGGCGAACACCTGATGGACCGGCCACAGCCGCCGCTGCAGGGCCATCGCCTCGTCCCACCGGCCCGTCCGGCAGAGGTCGTAAAGCTGCACGCTCTCCGCCGGAATCAGGCAACCCGGGCCGGCCATCCAGCCGCGGCCGCCGATCAGCATGACGGCCGCCGGGATGTGGGAGGAGGCCGCGAACACGCCGATCCGCCCGCCACTGGCCTCAAGGATCGATAACAGCCGCCCGGTGTTGGTGGACGCATCCTTGATGTAGCGGATGTTGTCCACCTCGGCGAGCCGGCTGACCGCCGCCACCGAAATGTCCGCGCGCTGGAAATTCGGGTTGGTGTAGATGACCACCGGCAGCGGCGCGACGGCGGCGGCGACGGCGCGGAAATAGTCGACGATGCCGTCTTCGCTGACCGGAAAATAGGCTTCCAGGACGGCGATGATCCCGTCAACCCCGTGCTCCGCGAAAACCGCCGCCTGACGGCAGCCCTCGACGATGGTGGTTGCCGCCACCCCGGCGATGACCGGAACCCGCCGGGCCGCCGCCTCGACCACACGCGCGACCACGGCCAGCCGCTGCTCCCAGGTCAGGTAGGCGAATTCGCCGGTACTGCCGAGGGGAGCGACCCCGTGGACCCCGGCGGCGATGACATGATCGACGAGCCGGGCCAGCACCGCTTCGTTGACCCGCCCCCGGTCATCCAGCGGAGAGACGAGGTATGGAAAAACACCGTGGAAATCGTCGCCGGTCATCGCTGCCGCCGCTGCCTGCCTGCTTCTGGCTTTACCACGGGATCTCGCGGCCGTCGTAATTGAAAAACCGTCCGGCGTCATCGGGACCGAGGCCGGCGATCACCTGACGCATGCCGGTGACGCTTTCGGTGACATCAATGAGCGCGTTCGGGCCGCCCATCTCTGTGCGGACCCAGCCGGGATGCAGAACGGCGACGGTGATCCCCTGGTCGCGGAGATCGAGGGCGAGGCTCTTCATCAGCGCGTTCAGCGCCGCTTTGGAGGAGCGGTAGATGTAGACACCACCGGAGGTGTTTTCGGCAATGCTCCCCATCTTGCTGGTCACCGAGACGATCCGCGGCTGCGGGCTCCGCGCCAACGCCGGCACCAGCGCCGCAGCGAGTTTCAGCGGCGCCAGCGCGTTGATCCGCAGCACCTCAGTCCAGGCATCCGGGTCAATGTCGGCGTAGGTGGCATTGCGCGGGCCGTAAACGCCCGCGTTGTTGATCAGCACATCGATCGGCGTCGCCGCCAGGTGGGCGGCAAAGGCGGCGGCGGCGGCGAACTCACTGACATCGAGCTTGCCGACCCGGACCGGGCCGGGAACGGCGTTCAGGGCATCAGCGCGATCCGGATTTCGACAGGTGGCGATGACCTCCCAGCCGTCCGCCGCATACTGCTTCACGAATTCCAGACCGAGTCCGCGATTGGAGCCGGTGATCACGCAGGTTGGCATCTCGCTATCCTCTTCCTCTTCCTCTTCCTCTTGCTGTTGCTGGCGGCATCGGCGTCGCCTTGCTTGCCGGTCCTTGTGCCAGCCTCCCGCGGGTCCCGGGGCCGGGCGTCGCGATCGGGCATCCCGGGGGCGTTCGCCGACGATTTACCAAGACTTAAGAGCCTATCCCTAGGCTCGATCCTTGCAGCCGCAGGTCCGATCGCCGGCCGCGGCGCTCCCGCCAACCCGCCCGGGACGCCCTGCATCCGGTCATGGCCCGCGAGCCGGTCACTCCGCAACCGCCTGGGATCAGTCCTTGAGACCCTCATCAGCCCCCACGGCCCCCCCGAGCGCGGCACCGGCATCACGGCAGCAGCAGGCGCTGGCCGACGAGGGGCGGGTGACCCTGGTCCTGCTCATCGTCGCCGCATTGCTGGTGGTGGCCGCCGGCTTGAGCGGCTGGGCCGGGGACCCGGGCCCGGCCGGCCAGCCGCCCGCCAGCGTCGCCGGCCTCGGGACGGGGGAGCCATCGGGCGCCGGTCAGCACCGGTTGAACCGAGCCCTGGCGGCGGGCGTGCCGTGCGTCCTGGCAATCGGGATCGCCACCGTGGTCATCCTGCGGCTGCAAAGGCGCGCCCGGGAGACCGCCGGCGTGTGTGATGCGGTGACGGCGCAGCTTCGCGAGTCCGAGGCACAGCGACGCTCCTTGTTCGAGAACGCTCCCGGCGGCATCCTCTGTTTCGAGGCCTCCGGCCGGCTGACCAACCTGAACGCCGCCGCCGAATACCTGTTCGGCTACGAACGGGCCGAGATCGTTGGCAAGGACGTAAGGGTTCTGATTCCCGCAGTCGACCTGGATACCGATATCGCCAACCCGAACGCGCCGAAACCCGCAGGGCCGGCCAGTGCCGGTGCCCTCCACGAGGTGATGGGCCGCCATCGCAACGGCTCGATCTTTCCCATGGAGCTGGTCATCGGCGAGACCATCCCTGGCGACCCCTCGCATCTCACCGGCGCGGTGCGGGACGTCTCGGAGCGCAAACAGGCCGAGCAGCAGCTGATCCACACCCTGGAAAAACAACGCATTTTCAAGGACCTGTTGCGGCTCGGCTCGTTGCCGCTGCGCCTTGATGAAATGCTCAACCGGGCGCTCGAGGTCATCCTGTCGGCGGACTGGCTGTGCCAGCGGGCGACCGGAACGGTCCTGCTCTGCGAGCCGGACCGGCCCGATGCGCTGCGGATCGCCGCCATCCGCGAAGCGCCGAACGCCGCGAAAGCGCTGTGCACGGGAACTTGCAGCGGCCTTGCCGACATGGTCGGCGGGGGCCCGGGCTGCCGGGGGACCGAGCCGGGTGGCGGGAGTCGGGAGGCTCCCTGCCATCGCCAAGACTTCGAGTTGCGCGACAGCGGCAAAAGGCTGGGAGCGCTGGTCATCTGCGTGCGCAGCGACGACCACCGCGTGGACGGCGACTGGTCGTTCCTGCGCCGTGTCGCCAGCACCCTGGCGTTACTGATCAACCGCAAGTATGTCGAGGAAGCGCTGCGCGCCAGCGAGACACGGTTCCGGGATTTTGCCTCCTCGGCATCGGACTGGTTCTGGGAGACCGGACCCGATCTCCACTTCACTGTCTTCTCCGAACGCGCCGGCGACGCCATGGGCCAGGACGTCAGCGCGATCGCCGGGCGTCCGTATGCCCACCTGGTCGAAGAAACTGCCGAAGCCGGCGCTTGGCAAGCCCATGAGCAGGACCTGAACGCCCGGGGTCCGTTCAAGAATTTCGAATACCGCACGACCACTCCGGACGGCCGGTCGCTGTGGTACCGGGTCAGCGGCGTGCCGGTCTTCGATGGTGACGAACGCTTCCTCGGCTATCGTGGAACCGGAACCAACGTGACCGCCATCTACGATGCGCGGGCAGCCCAGGAACGGGCAAGGGCGACACTGGAGGCTATTCTCAACCGCATTGATTTCGGGGTGCTGGTTCTCGACGGCCATCTCCGCGTCGCGCTCGCCAACCAGGCTTTCGAGCGCATGTGGCGGATCCCGAAATCCCTGATCGCCGGGGAATGCACACTTGAAGCGTTGATGGACAAAGCGCGTAACCGCGGCCTCTATGCCATCGACGACGCCGACTGGGACGCGTACCGGATCGGCCGGATCGGCCGGATCAGCACGGGCGATGACCCGACGACGCTGATGCACCGCCCGGACGGCGTCATCCTCAAGTACCGCTGCCTGCCGCTCCCCGACGGCGGGCGGATGCTCACTTACTACGATGTGACCGACCTGAAACGGACCGAGGAGCGCCTGCAGGTGATCCTCGACACCATCGACTACAGCATCCTGTTCCTGAGTGCGGACCTCCGCCTCGAATTCTGCAACCGGGCGTATCAGACCGCCTGGCAGGTTCCCGATGAGATCGTCGCACGCCGGCCGACCCTCCGCGAACTGTTGACCTGGAGCCGCCAGCAGGGACTCTATTCGATCGGTCAGACCGACTGGGCGGACGATCTGGAACAGCAGCTGCGCGATGTGGCGAACGGTACGATTGCCGGCGAAGAGCTTGCCCGCGCCGATGGCGTGACCCTGCTGTTCCGCTGCATCCCGCTCGAAAACGGCGGGCGGATGCTGACCTATTTCAACATCTCCGATCGCAAGCGCTATGAAGAGACGCTGCGGGAGAACATCCTCGAGCTGGAAGAGATTCGCGCCCGGCTCGAGCAGCAGGCCCGCGAGCAGGCCGCCCTGACCCGCGACCTGGCAATCGCCCGCGACGCCGCCGAAGCGGCCAATTCGGCCAAGAGCGAATTCCTGGCAACGGTCAGCCACGAAATCCGCACGCCGATGAACGGCGTTCTTGGGATGATCGGCCTGCTGTTGGACTCGCCGCTGTCCGGGCAGCAGCGCACCCAGGCGACGGCGGCCCGGGAATCGGCCCGCTCGCTGCTCGCAATCATCGACGACATTCTCGACTATTCGAAGCTGGAAGCCGGCCGCATCGAGCTGGAACGGATCGACTTCAGCCTCGAGCAGCTGATCGACGGCGTGATCTCGGTCCTGCAGGCGCGGGCCGAGGAAAAGGGCCTCAGCCTGACAACCGGATATGCCGAGGATTTGCCCGACTGCCTCATCGGCGATCCCACCCGGATCCGCCAGGTGCTGTTCAACCTGATCGGAAACGCCATCAAGTTCACCCTCAGCGGCAGGGTGACCGTCCAGGCCTCGACCGTCCGCGCCGAGGCCGAGAGGGCGGTGATCCGCATCGCGGTCATCGACACCGGGATCGGCATCGCCGCCGACGTGTTGCCGCGGCTTTTCACGCGGTTCAGCCAGGCCGACAGCTCGACCACCCGGCGGTTCGGCGGCAGCGGCCTTGGCCTTGCCATCTCCCGGCAGCTCGTCGAGCTGATGGACGGCGAGATCGGGGTCAAGAGTGAGCCGGGAGAGGGCAGCACCTTCTGGTTCGAGCTGCCCTGCGGCTACGGCGATGTGAGCGCGCTGACCCGGGTTCGCCCGCCGGCCGCGCCCGTTCAGGACACCGGCCCGCTGTCGATCCTGGTCGCCGAAGACAACCGGGTGAATCAGCTGCTCGTCCGCACCTTGCTGGAGAAGGCCGGCCACGGCGTGACGATCGTCGAGAACGGCCGGCTCGCGGTGGAGGCGCTCGCGGGCGGCGCCGTCTTCGACATCGTTTTGATGGACATCCAGATGCCGGAAATGGACGGGCCGACAGCGACCCGGCAGATCAGGGCGCTCTCCGGACCGGCCGCGACGACGCCGATCATCGCCCTCACCGCCAACGCCATGGTCGGCGATCGCGAGAGCTATCTCGCCGCCGGGATGCAGGACTACGTGACCAAGCCGATTGATACGCCGCTGCTGTTCGCTGCCATTGCCCGGGTCACCGCCACCGCAACCGCTGCGGCCACGCCGGTCGCGGGCGGAGCCGCACTGGAGCAGGCCGGCGCCGGTGTGGGGGCCGGCAGCGGCCGTGCAAACGGTGAGGCCAGCGAAGGGGAGGTTTTCCCCGGCCTCACACCGCTGTTCGATCAGGCCAAGCTTGAAGAGTTGCGCCGGGCACTCGACGACGCGACCCTGCGCGAGGCCCTCGCCACGGTCCCGGAGGAAGCGGGCCGGGCCCTCGCCCAGATCCGCTCCGGCCTGGACGCCGGCGATCTCGACCTGGTCCGCCGGGCCGCGCATGGCATCAAGGGCATGGCCAGCAACTTCGCAGCCGTCCGGCTCGCCCAGATCTCGCGCAGCATCGAACTGCAGGCGGCCTCGGGCCAGCCGGTCGACGGCCGCCTGCCGGAACTGGAAGACACCCTCGAACAGACCGCAGCCTTCATCGCCAACTTCGGCTGACCCCGTTCAGCCCCCGGAGCCGGCTCGCGACCATGAGAACCATCGCCATCGTCGACGACCATCTGCCGAACGCCCTGCTGCTCAAGGGCTATGTCCGCCGCATCGAGGACACGGCCGTGCAGATCTTCACCCGCCCGACCGCTGCTCTTGAGTGGTGTATGGAGAATGAACCCGACCTGATCATGCTCGATTACCTGATGCCGGACATGGACGGGGCAGAAGTGCTGACCCGGCTGCGCGCCACGGAGAGCCTGCGCGATGTGCCGGTGGTGGTGATCACCGCGGAGGAGAGCAAGGAGACCCTCTACCGGGTGCTCGAACTCGGCGCCAACGACTTTCTGCGCAAACCGGTCGACGACATCGAACTGATCGCCCGGGTCAACAACATGCTGCAGCTGCGGGCGCGCCAGCTGGAGCTCGCCGCCGCCAACGAGCGCCTCTACACGCTCGCCACCACCGACCCCCTGACCGGACTTGCCAACCGCCGCCACTTCATTGAACGGCTCGGCGCCGAACTGGAGCGCACCCTCCGCTACGGCCGGCCGATGTGCCTCGCGCTGATCGACGTGGATCACTTCAAGGTGGTCAACGACACCTATGGCCACGACGCCGGTGACGAGGTGCTCCGTCATCTTTCGGGGCTGATCCAGAGCCGCATCCGCAAGGGCGATCTGGCCGGCCGGATCGGCGGTGAGGAGTATGCGCTCCTGCTGCTGGAGACGGCACTCGCCGGCGGCGAGCGGGCCGCTCAGCGGCTGATCGAGGACGTGGCACGGTGCGAGGCGGTTGTCGGCTCCGCGACCATCCGGTTTACCGTCAGCGTTGGCCTTACCGAAGCATGGAACGGCGGCGACAGCGTCAATGACATCCTCAAGCGCGCCGACGTGGCCATGTACGCGGCAAAACGCCTGGGTCGCAACCGCCTGGAGGTCTTCGGCCGCAGCGACGAGGGCCAGGGCGCCGACACGTGCACCGCCGCCATCGACGACGACCCGGCCGCCGCCGCGGCCCCGACCGTGATATCTCTGGCGTCAGCGCGGGCCTGATACCGGCGGACCAATGACGGGATTTGGCGGCTTTCCCTGAAGGCGCCGGGGCGGACACCGCACCCAGTGGTTCGACGCTGACGGATGAGTCCCATTTGTCAGCTGAATCGAACGGCCAAGATCAATCGGTTCGTGGATCGACCATCCTTCGCCTGGGAACCAGGCGGATGATCCGATCGACCAGCCCCGGATCAATCAGACCCGGGCGCCGGGCAGAAACGGATCGGGCTCGAAGCCGGCGAACGGCCCCTGCTCCGGCCCATCAGGCGCCGGTATCTCATGGACATGCACGTCACTGCCGCCGGTGCGGGTGAGGATGTCGACAGCCCGCCGTTCGTGTTCTTCATCGGCGACCCGCACCCAGAGCAGGAGGCCGCCTTTGCTGAGCTGCTCCTCCATGGACTGCGCCTGCTCGCGGCCCAGATACCGGGAGACGACGGTGCCGATGGCGCCGCCACCCCCACCGGCGATAACCGCAGCGACAATCGCGCCGGCGAGAGTGCCACCCGAGGCGACCACGGCGCCGACCGCGGTGAGCGCGCCGACGTAGGCGAGGGCGCCGATGGCACCGGTCCGGCCCTCGACCACCGAGTCGCGGCCGATGAAGGCGGCGCGCGGCACCCGCGGGTCGTCCTCCAGTTCAGCGACCTTTTCATAGGCGTGTCCGAGTTTCTCTTCCACGGCACGGTGGCCGGCGAGCAAACTCAGCGCCGAGTGGTCGAAACCGGCATTCAGCAGATCGTCGATCGCGTCCTGGAAGGATTTCTGATCCTGGAACACTCCGACGGCCTCACGGATGGTCGCCGGCACCGGGGCGGTCGGTTCGGTCGTCGGTTCGGTCATCGTCGCTCCTCCTCCCCCTCTCCGAAGGGCCGGCCCCGGGGCGGGGTGCCGGCGGTGTTCCGTCGGCCCTCTTCGTGTTTTTGCATAGCACCAAGGCCGGCCCTTCGCCAGGGGTTCACGCAGAGGTGACGTCAGCTGCCGAGAACGTGGAGGGCGATGGTCCGGCGATGAGGGCGGGTCCGGTGCTCGAACAGATAGATGCCCTGCCAGGTGCCGAGGGCCAGCCGGCCGCCGATCACCGGAACGGAGACCTGGACGCTGGTCAGGGCGCTGCGGATGTGCGCCGGCATATCGTCGGGCCCTTCGGTGGTGTGGCGGTAGAGGCTGACATCCTCGGCAACGAGGCGGCGGAAGAAGGCCTCGAGATCCCGACGGACATCCAGGTCGGCATTCTCCTGGATGGTCAGCGAGGCGCTGGTGTGACGGCAGAAGGCGGTGAGCAGCCCCTCCTCGATCGCCTGTCCTTCCAGCCACCGGCCGACATCTCCCGTGATATCGACGAGGCCGGGCCCGCGGGTATCAATGACCAGGCTACCGTGCGCCTGATGCATCCGGAGCCCTGACCCGGCGAAACCCCGACTGTCCGGCCTGCTGGCCTCTCAGCAGGCCGGGGACCCGACGGCCGGGGCTCAAATCTGAACCAGCGCGATGACGGTCGCCACCGTGCCGATCGCCGCCAGCCCGTAAAGGACGGCCGCCACCGGCGTGTCGGCGCGAATGCCGAAGTCGTGGGCGCAAACCCGGAGACGGTGCGCCGCGTGCCACATGATCAGCGTGAGTATTCCGAAGACGATCAACTTGACGATCCAGTTGGCGAAGAACGCCGACATGGTCTCGTAGGTGAATGCGCCTTCGAAGACCCCGAGCGGACCAAGTCCGGTGACGAACACCATCACCGGCAACAGGAACGCCGCGGTGGTCCCGCCCGCAGCGAATAACAGCCAGGGGATCGCCTTGGCAGAGGGTTTCCGATTGCCGGCCATGTCACGCCACTCCCGCCAGAACCAGCACGAACACCGAGATGATGGCCAGCCCTGCATAATGCGCGCCGACGATCATCTGCCCGGGCACAAAGTCCTCACCACGCTGGATCCGCATCGCCTGCGGTACGACCCCGAACCAGGCGATGGTCATGATGATCGAAAAGACGAAGATGAGGATGTGCAGGATGACACCAAGCGGGCTTGCGACCCAGTTGACCCAGCCTTGCCACGACTCCGGGCCGCCGGCCAGCGCGAACAGGCCGAACAGCAGGATCACGCAGTAGATTGCGACAAAGATGGAGCTGATTTCGTGCAGCATGTAGTGCTTGTAGCGGCTGTGGGTCAGGAACCACGTTGTTCGTGACATCTGCCGCTTATACGGTTTCCGTGCCATTACTTGCGTCCCCCCAGTCCGATCATGCCGGTGACGTAGTCGATCGCACTCTGGATTTTCAACTGCTGAATGGCTCCAGCCGGGTCCACATCCTTCGGGCACACCTGTGAACAGGCACCGACGAAGCTGCACTGCCACACCCCGTCGTGGTCGGCAACCACGAAATCCCGCGCCGCCCGGCCCACGTCCCGGGAGTCCGCATTGTAGCGGTGGGCAAGAGCCAATGCTGCGGGACCGATGAAGTTTTCCTCAAGCCCAAACTGTGGACACGCGGAATAACAGCACAGGCAGTTGATGCAGAGCGAGTACTGTTTATAGGCCTTGAGCTGCGCCGGGGTTTGCAGATACTCGCCCTGATCGACCTCCTGTTCCTCCTTGGCGATCAAATAGGGCTTAACGCTGCTCAGCTTTTCCATGAATGGATCGACGTCGACGATCAGGTCCCGTTCGATCGGGAAGTGGGACAACGGTTCAACCCGGATGTGATCGCCGAAATCCTTCAGGAACGCCTTGCAGGCCAGCTGCGGCTCACCGTCGATGACCATCCCGCAGCTACCACAGACAAACATATGGCATGACCAGCGATAGCTCAGGGTCCTGTCGATCTCATCTTTTACATAGTTGAGCGCATCGAGGACCACCCACTCCTCCTCACACGGCACGGAGTAGGTTTGGAAGAACGGCTCGGAGTCCTGCTCAGGACGATAGCGCAGCACTTCCAGGGTAATCGTACGCGTGCTCATTACAGGGCCAGTCCTCCTGCGGCCGCGCCGTAGACGCGCTCGGCCGGTTGCGACTTGGTGATCACCACGTCGAGGTAATCGATACGCGGATCGCCGTTCGGATTGTAATAGGCCATTGAATGCCGGAGGTAGTTGACATCATCCCGCCCAGTGTAGTCGAGGCGCTGGTGAGCGCCGCGTGACTCGCGGCGTTCGAGGGCGGATACGGCAACTGCCTGGGCCACCTCGATCATCGCGCCCAGTTCCAGGGTCTGCACCAGGTCGGTGTTGAACACTTGGCTCTTATCCTCGACGACCACGTCCTTGTAGCGCTCGCGCACGTCGACGACGGTCGCACAGGTCGACCGGAGCGTGTCCTCGGTGCGATAGATGCCGCAGCCGTCCTCCATCGCATGGGTCATGGCATTGCGCAGGTCAGCGACGCGCTGGGTGCCTTTCTGCTTGAACAGGGCGTCGATCCGGGCGGCAGCATCTTTCGCCTGGGCATCGACCAGCTCCTCCCGGGGGGCTGGTGCCGTGCGGGCATGCTCGACCGCAAACCGCGCGGCCCGGGCGCCGAACACCAGCAACTCGCCGAGGCTGTTGGAGCCGAGCCGGTTGGCGCCGTTGATACTGACGCAGGCACACTCGCCGGCGGCGTACAGGCCGTCGATGGTCGTGGCCCCGTTAATGTCAGTATGAATCCCGCCCATCATGTAGTGGACAACCGGCCGTACCGGCACCAGGTCCGTGACCGGATCGGCATCGACATAGTTCCGCGCCAGATCGCGGACCAGCGGCAGCCGCTCGTTGATCTTCTTCTCCCCGAGGTGGCGCATATCAAGCCAAACCACATCGCCCCACTTGGTCTGGACGGTCCGACCTTTCTGCTGCTCGTGCCAGAACGCTTGGCTCAGCCGGTCGCGGGGACCGAGTTCCATGGACTTGAGCACCGGTTCCTTGGTCTCCGGACCGAGGCCGTAATCCTGCAGGTAGCGGTAGTCGTCCTTGTTGAGCAAATAGCCGCCCTCGCCGCGGCAGCCTTCGGTCAGCAGAATGCCGCTGCCGGGCAGACCGGTGGGATGATACTGGACGAACTCCATGTCCTTCAGCGAGCAGCCCGCCCGGTAGGCCATGGCCATCCCGTCGCCGGTCTTGATCGCGCCGTTGGTGGTGAAGGGAAACACCCGGCCGGCACCACCGGAGCAGATAATCACCGCCTTGGCCTTGACAAGCTTGAGCTGGCCGGTGCGCATTTCAAGGCAAACCGCACCGTGGGCGCGCCCGTCGTCCACGATGAGGTCGGTGGCGTAATGCTCGTCAAGACGGCGGATCGACGGGTATTTAAGCGTGGTTTGAAACAGCGTGTGGAGCATATGAAAGCCGGTCTTATCGGCCGCATACCACGTGCGCATGATCTTCATGCCGCCAAATGGCCGGACCGCCACATGGCCGGAAGTCTCCCGGCTCCACGGGCAACCCCAGTGCTCCATTTGCATCAGCTCGCGTGGGATTTCGTTCACGAACAGCTCGACCGCGTCCTGATCGGTCAGCCAGTCGCCGCCACCGACGGTGTCGTCGAAATGATAGTTCAGATTGTCGTTGGACTTGACCACCCCGGCAGCCCCCCCTTCCGCGGCGCAGGTATGGCTCCGCATCGGATAGACCTTCGAGATCAGCAAAACATCAAGGTTCGGGTCCGCTTCGGCGACTGCGATCGCCGCGCGCAATCCGGCCCCGCCGGCGCCGATGATGGCGATATCGGTCTGAATGAGCTCCATCGAGTATCTCCGTTCCTCCCCCGCTTCCGCACGACTATACCGGAAATGCCGGTAGACGCCAGTGGGGGGCTGCGTGCTTTCCCTCATTTGGCAGCCGGATTCGCCGGTTCGAACGCCAAAACCCCATGATTTCTGCGTGGTTTTTTGTCGGTTTGCCAACGGGATCGTCATCAGGCTCGACAACGCGCGAGGCTCCGACTACCGACGGGGCCATGACCGACCCGGCTCATATCCTCGCGACGGTCTTCGGCCACGCCGGCTTCCGGGGGCGCCAGCGGGAGATCATCGAGACCGTGACCGGCGGCGACGACGCCCTGGTGCTGATGCCGACCGGCGGCGGCAAGTCTCTCTGTTATCAAATCCCGGCGCTGTGCCGCCCGGGCGTCGGGGTGGTGATCTCACCGCTGATTGCCCTGATGGAGGACCAGGTCGCCGCGCTGCGCCAACTCGGCGTCCGCGCCGCGGCGATGCACTCGGCGCTGCCTCAGGAGGCGGCGACCGCGGCCGGGCGGGACCTGGCGGCTGGCGCCCTCGATCTGCTCTACGTCGCCCCGGAACGGCTGCTCGCCAACGGCTTCCTCGATCGTCTGGCGAAGCTGCCGGTGGCGCTGTTCGCCATCGACGAGGCCCACTGCGTCTCCCAGTGGGGCCACGACTTCCGGCCGGAATACTGCCGCCTGGCCGTCCTCGGCGAGCGGTTTGCGGGCGTCCCGCGGATCGCTCTGACCGCCACTGCGGATCGCCGCACCCGCGAGGATATCCGCCAGCAACTCGGCCTTGCGGAAGCGCGGCTGTTCGTGGACAGCTTCGACCGGCCGAACATCCGCTACCGGGTGGCGATGCGCGAGCGCCCGGACCGTCAGGTACTGCGCTTCATCCAGGACTCCCATCCCGGCGAGGCCGGTATCGTCTACCGCGCCACCCGGCGCGCCGTCGAGCGCACGGCTGACACGCTGGCAGCGGCCGGCCTTCCGGCGTTGCCCTACCATGCGGGACTGCCTGCCGCGGTGCGCGCGGATCACCAGCGGCGCTTCGTCGGCGAGGATGGCGTCATCATGGTGGCAACCATCGCCTTCGGCATGGGCATCGACAAGCCGGACGTCCGCTTCGTTGTTCACGCCGACCTGCCGAAAAGCCTGGAATCCTACTACCAGGAGACCGGCCGGGCCGGACGCGACGGCGGCCCCGCCGAAGCGCTGCTGCTCTGGGACGTCGCTGATGCCGTGCAGCTGCGCCGATTGATCGAGGCGGGCGAGCTTCCCGACCATCGCCGTCGGGTCGAACTCGCCAAACTCGATGCGTTGACCGGCTTCTGCGAAACCACCGGCTGCCTGCGCCAGGTGATCCTGAGCTATTTCGACGAGCCGTACCGCGGGAGCTGCGGCAACTGCTCAGCATGCCTGGAACCGGTCGAGACCTTCGATGCCACTGTCGCTGCCCAGAAGGCGCTTTCGTGCATCTATCGCACCGGCCAGAAATTCGGTGCCGCGCACGTGGTCGACGTTCTGCTCGGCCGCGCCACCGACAAGGTCGGCCGCTTCGGCCACGACCGACTCAGCACCTTCGGCATCGGCACCGAGCATCCGGAGCAGGTCTGGCGCTCGATTGTCCGCCAGCTGATCGCCCGCGACCTGATCCGGATCGACACCGGCGGCCACGGTGCGCTGACCCTTGGGCCGGACTGCCGCGAGGTGCTTCGCGGCGAACAGACCCTGACCCTGCGCCGCGATCCCGACAAAAAAGCCCGCCGCGAGGTCCGCCGGGCCCTCAGCGGCGAAGCGGCGCTTGGCCCCGCCACGCCGCTGTTCGAGGCGCTGAAGGCGTGGCGGCGCGACGAGGCGAGGGCCCAGGGGGTGCCGGCCTATGTGATCTTTCACGACGCCACCCTGGCCGAGATCGCCCGCAGCGCTCCCGCGGACTGGCAGGCGCTCGCCCGGGTGCCCGGCATCGGCGCCGCGCGGCTCGGCCGCTACGCCGATGCTGTCCTCGCCGTGATCGCCGCGGCAGCGGACCGCATGCGGTCCGAACCGGCCGCATAGCTCCCGGCGAGCGACAAAGCGCCCGAAACGAAGAGCAAAGTGCGGCGTTTCAGGAAAATCCCGGCACCCGGATGGTCCCGCCCGGCCCGCTGAACCTGTGGCTGTTACGGGAGGGCGCCCGGGTGGAAAGGCGTCTGAACGGTGGAGAGCGGCGGAGAGGCGTCTCCCCGCCCCGGTTGGCCAGCCAGCTCAACTGCAGGGCGCGGAGCATTCGGGCCACGACCTTGAGAAACCGGACGCAGTGAAGACGGGGTGAGCCTGCGAGCCAGACGAAGCTGTCGCAAAAAATTAACAAACCTTTGCTTGTTTCAAACGCAGCCAGGGAATGCCCCCACTGAGTGTAGGGTCGCCCGATCGTTACCCGCCAATTCATTGAAGTACTGGAACTCTCATGAGCACGAGCGAGACAAGCCCGAGTGGCGCCGCGGTGCCGCAAGGCGCTGCGGAAGACACGACAGAAGAATCAAAGGCTCTCCAGCAGTGGGCGAAGTGGCTGATCGTTCTTGCCCTTGTCTATGTTCTGCTGATTGCCGTTGGGCTCCTCAGCCAAGGGTTCCGGGCGGTCTCCGGTGGCTCGGATGGAGCCGCGCAGATCTTTGAGTTCGCCACGAACCCGATCGTCGGCGTCATGCTCGGCACGCTGGCGACAGCCCTGGTTCAGTCGTCCAGCGCCGTCACCTCGGTGATCGTCGGTCTGGTCGGAGGTGGACTGCCCGTGGCCATCGCCATTCCAATGATCATGGGCTCGAATATGGGGACGACGGTCACCAACACGATCGTCAGCCTTGGCAATCTCAAGGAAAGCAAGGCCTTCAACCGGTCGTTCGCCGCCGCAACCGTCCACGACTTTTTCAACCTGTTCGCGATTATCATCTTCCTGCCGATCGAACTGCTGTTCCATCCCCTGGAACGGATGGCGGAATACCTCGCCAACGCGTTCGAAGGCGGCGGCGACCACTCCATCCGCGACTTTAATGTCGTCCGCCAGATCACGCGGCCTGTCGTCAATGAAATTCGCGACGTGATCCGCATGCTTCCCGACGAGATCAACGGGATCGTGATGATCATCGTTGGGATCGCGGCCGTCCTGTTTGCCGTGTACCTGCTCAACCAGATGCTGCGCAGGGTCATGACCGGCCGGGCGCAACGCATCTTCAACGCAGCCGTCGGCAAAACCGCGGCGCTCGCGGTGCTTTCCGGACTGATCGTGACAATGCTGGTACAGTCGTCCACGCTGACCACCGTGCTTATCGTCCCGATGGCGGGCGCCGGCGTGTTCACCCTCGCGCAGGTCTATCCCTTTACGCTCGGTGCAAACATCGGAACCCCGATTACGGCGCTTCTCTCGGCAACGGCGGTGACCGGCGAGTATGAGCTCTTCGCTCTGCAGGTCGCGCTCGTGCATGTGCTGTACAACGGCATCGGCGTTGCGCTGTTCGCCGCAATCCCGCCGTTATGGAGACTGCCCATCCGCGCCGCCCAGGCCCTTGCCAACGGCGCAGAGCGGTCGCGCTGGGTGGTGCCGGCATACATTCTCGGAGTGTTCTTTATCCTGCCGGGTCTGGCATTCGGTGTGCAATCGAGCCTGAACAACACCAGCCCTGAGGTCATCGAGGCAGAAGCCAATGAGGAGGTGTACGAGGCGATCAGAAAAGAGATCGAGGACAAGGAGGTCGAGATCGAATAAGGCTTGCCGCTCCGGACGATCACCCGCCCGGGTCACACCCCCTATGGGTATGAGCCGGGCGACGTCCTGCGACCCGGTGGATGCGCGGGCGGGACGGCAAACTGTTTGGTCGTTGTCCGGCTCGGTATCCGACCGTCACGATCTGACCATGTGACCGGACACCCTGTGGCCTGTCACGGATTTTCGGCTTTTGCCAACAACGCCGGCCGGATCCGGGAAGACCCGGGCCCGGTTGCCGGGGTCGAAGGGCCGGCAGGTCCCCACGACGTCACAGCGCAGGGCGCCTGCAACGATGAACATCCCGGACCCGATCCCGGAGCGCTTGGCCGAAAGCCTGGACGAACGCGGCTTTGTGGTGCTGCCGGCGCTGCTTCGCCCCGACACCTGCGAGCACCTCCGGGTCGGCTGGAAAGATCCGCAGCCGTTCCGCTCAACCGTGGTGATGGCCCGCCATGGGTTCGGGCAGGGCGAATACCGCTATTACCGCTACCCCCTGCCGCCGGTGGTCGAGGGGCTGCGCCAGATGCTGTATCCGCAACTGGCGCCGCTCGCCAGGGACTGGGCAAAGGCCACGGGAAACGGTCCCTGCTTTCCTGATTCCCTGGAGGCGTGGCTGGACGTCTGTCACCGCGCCGGGCAGATCCGCCCGACGCCGCTGCTGCTCCGCTACGGGCCGGAGGACTACAACTGCCTCCACCAGGATCTCTACGGCGACCTCCATTTCCCCCTCCAAGTGGCGGTGCTGCTGAGCCGGCCGGGCGAAGAGTTCACGGGCGGCGCGTTCGTGCTCACCGAGCAGCGGCCCCGCCGGCAGTCGCGGGTCGAGGTGGTGCCACTTCGCCAGGGCGACGCTGTGGTGTTCGCGGTCAATCACCGGCCCGTCGCCGGCGCCCGCGGGCTGTATCGGGTGACCATGCGCCACGGGGTCAGCCGGGTGCGGAGCGGCGAGCGATTCGCGCTCGGCATCATTTTCCACGACGCGGCATGAGCGCCAGGTTCGCGATTCCGCTTCCCCCCGGCTTCCGCGCCCGCGAAGCCCTTGTCTATCACGGCCGCGACCCGGACGGACCGGCGGAACGGCAGTGGGGGAACCACCTGACCAAGGCGGTGTGGATCAAGGGCCGGGTAGCCGTACTCGACCTTGCCATCGAGCCGGAAGCGGTAAGGGGAACCGCCGACGCCGACCCGGCAACAGCCTCTGCGCTGGTCCGGCGGCTGCTCGGCCTGAATACCGATCCGGGCAACTTCGAGCAGGGCGTCGGTACGGCCGGGCCGCTTGCACCGCTGATCACCCGCCAGCGGGGCCTGCGGATTGTCGGCACCGCCAGTGTCTTCGAAGCGCTGTGCTGGGCGATCATGGGACAGCAGATCACCGTCGCCTTGGCCATCCAGCTTCGCCGGGCGCTGATTGAGGCCGCGGGGAAGCGCCATTCGTCCGGGCTGAGAGCGTTTCCGGCTCCGGAGGCCGTCGCGGCCCTGGACCCCGCGGACCTCGGCCGCCGGCGGTTCTCGCGCGCCAAGGCCGCTGCCCTGGTTGGCGCCGCGAGAACCATCGCTGACGGCGATTTACCGATCGAAGCGCTGCCGGCGCTCCCGTCCGACAAAGCGCACGCCCGGCTGACCGCGCTCAAGGGGGTTGGCCCGTGGACCGCTGCTTATGTGCTGCTTCGCGGCTGCCTTCGCGCCGACGCGGCGCCCGTGGCCGATGCCGGCCTCGATGCGGCGCTGCGCCATCTGCTCGGGCGAAATGACCGGCTCGGTCCCGCCGCGGTTGATGCGGTACTGGCAGGATATCAGCCGTGGCGTGGCCTCGCTTGCTGCCACCTGTGGGCAAGTCTGGCGACCCGGGCTTCGCGGGCGTGACTCACGCAGGATGCTTTGACGGAACGAGCCGGGAGCGCAGGCTGGCCGCAACCCGCCCGGCGGCGTGGCCATCCCACAGCTCCGGACGGCTGCCGTTCGGCCATGCCCCTGCCAGCACCTGATCGATGAGCCGGCCCAGGTCCGCGGGCTGACAAAGCCGGTTGGTCCCCTCGGTGATGGTGATCGGCCGCTCGGTCGTCGTTCGCACCGTCAGGCAGGGAATCTGCAGGTAGGTGGTCTCTTCCTGGACGCCGCCGGAGTCGGTGATGATCAGCCGAGCCTCACTGACCAGGCTGAGGAACTGGATGTAGCCGAGCGGCCCGGTGGTCAATAGCCCCGGTGCCGCCTCGACGAGCGGGGCGAGACCGAAGCCGTCGATCCGGGCGCGGGTGCGCGGATGCACCGGGAACACCACCGGCAGCCGGCGGGCCGTGGCCGCCAGCTGCTCAACGATCAGTTGCAGCGTGTCCTTGTCGTCGACGTTGGCGGGGCGGTGGAATGTGGCGACCGCATAGCCGCGCCGGTCCAGCCCGAATCCGGTCCGGGCCGCCGCCGCTTCGATCCGCGGCCGCTGCATCTCGTAGGCGTCGATCATCACGTTGCCGACCCGCTCGATCCGCTCGGCCGGCACGCCTTCGGCCCGGAGGTTCTCATCGGCGTCCGGGGACGGGGTCCACAGCAGATCGGCAACGGCGTCGGTGACGATCCGGTTGATCTCCTCGGGCATCGTCCGGTCGCCGCTGCGGAGCCCGGCTTCCAGATGGGCCACCGGGATGCACAGCTTCGCAGCGTTCAGGGCACAGGCCAGGGTTGAGTTGACGTCGCCGACCACGATGACCCAGGCCGGGCGCTCGGCCACGCACAGCTTTTCGTGCGCGACCATCACCGCCGCGGTCTGCTCGGCATGGCTGCCGCTGCCGACCCCCAGATGATGATTTGGCGCCGGCATGGCGAGATCGTCGAAGAACGCGCTCGACATGTTGGCATCGTAGTGCTGGCCGGTATGGATGATGCGAAGCTGGCACCATGGCTCGGCCTTGAGCGCGTGGTAGACGGGCGCGACCTTCATGAAGTTCGGGCGCGCCGCGGCGATCAGGTGAACGATGGGAGTGGTCATGGGACAGCCTGACTGATTGGGCGGGGATGAGGAGCACGCGGTTCCCCGCCGGTCGGGCCGGATCGACGGGCGATTCGGCATGGCCAGAAAAAGAAGTCCGCTCGCCTGCTGCAAAGAACCGCATCCGCGGCGGCGCCTCTCTATACCCCGGCTTGTTGTACCAGTGCCAGAGCCCGGACACGCGGGGCGCCGAACCGGACGGTTTGGCCCTGGACCGGGGTCTGGTCGCGACCCTATACTCACGTTCGGCATTCGCAACCCTTGCGCGCATTTCTTCATGAAAATCCTGATCGTGACCTGGTATTTTCCGCCGTCCAATACGATCGCGGCGATCCGCCTCGGCCATCTCGCCCGGGACCTGCTCGCCGGCGGCCATGACGTCCAGGTGCTGACCGCGGCGGACCAACCGTATCCGCAGGTTCTTGACCTGCCGTTTCCGCCGGAACGGGTGCACTATACCGGCTGGTCGGATATCAACGCCGCGCCCACCCGGATTGTTCACAGGCTCGCCCGCCGACGGCGGCTCGTCCGGTCCGCCGGTGCCGACGTCGCCCCGCCGGCCGCCGCGCCCGCCGCCCGTCCGGCGAAGGAGTCCCGGGCAAGCTGGGCCTGGCGCCATTTCACCAACATTCCCGATGCCCGCCTCGGCTGGATGCCGCCGGCGGTCCGGGAAGGGCTGGCGCTGGTCGCGCGCTGGCGCCCCGACGTTGTCTTTGCCAGCGGTCCGCCGCACACCACTCTGGTCATCGGCCGCCGGCTCGCCGGCCGGGCCCGCCTGCCGCTGGTCGTAGAACTGCGCGACCGCTGGTTCGACGATCCCTATGAGAAGTCGCCGGCACTCCGGGAATGGATCGACCGGCGGCTGGAAGCCTGGGTGGTCGGCGGCGCCGGGGGGCTGTCCACGGTCTCGGAGCCCTGGGCCGAAACCTACCGGGCCCGCTACGGCAAGCCGGTGGCCACTGTCTACAACGGCTACGACCCGGCGCTGATCGGCGACGATGAGGCCCCCGGTGCGGCGGGCGAGGCGGGCCTCGTCATCGGCTATTTCGGGGGGATCTATGTGGGGCGCCGCGACCCGGGCCCGTTGTTCGCCGCCCTCTCCCGGCCGGAGCTCGCCGGGACTGCGGTCCGGGTTGTCTTTCACGGCACGCCGCCCGACCTGGTTTTTCC
Source organism: uncultured Rhodospirillaceae bacterium (assembly GCA_964454795.1). Taxonomy (GTDB): domain Bacteria; phylum Pseudomonadota; class Alphaproteobacteria; order Rhodospirillales; family Defluviicoccaceae; genus CAYVUM01. The sequence goes on along the minus strand of CAYVUM010000003.1, from coordinate 20,903 downwards.
CCTCGCCGAGCGGGAAGGCGTGCGCGACCGGGTCTCGGTCCTGCCGATGGTGCCGAACGCCGAGGCGGTGCGCCTGCAGCGCCGGGTCGATGTCCTGTTGCTGATGCAGTGGAACAACCCGCTGGAACAGGGCAATGTCCCCGGCAAGCTGTTCGAGTATCTGGCCGCGCGCCGGCCGATCCTCGGGCTTGGTCTCGAGGACGGCGTGCCGGCGACGATCATCCGCAGCCGCGGGGCTGGCGCCTACGCCAATGATCCGGCGGCGATCGCCGCCCAACTTGCCGCATGGGCCGGCGAGAAACGGGCAGACGGCCGGCTGCCGCCGTCACCGCCGTCGGCGCGCGCCGGATTCTCCCGACCGGAGCAGTCGAAGACGCTCGAGCGGCTGCTGGAAACGGTCGTCGACGGCGGCGCCGGGTCGTGAGCGCAGAGGACGAGACCGGCGGCTCGGTTGAGGACGTCGCCCTCGGCGAGGCACTCGGCCGGCGCTACTTGGCCTACGCCCTGTCGACGATCGTCTCGCGCTCGCTGCCCGATGTGCGCGACGGCTTGAAGCCGGTTCACCGCCGGCTGCTCTATGCCATGCGGGCCCTCGGTCTCGACCCGGCAGCCGGCTACAAGAAGTGCGCCCGGGTGGTCGGCGACGTCATCGGTAAGTTTCATCCCCACGGCGATGTGGCGGTGTACGAGGCCCTGGTCCGGCTCGCCCAGGACTTCGCCGTCCGCTATCCGCTGGTTGACGGCCAGGGCAACTTCGGCAATGTTGACGGTGATAACCCGGCAGCAATGCGCTACACAGAGGCGCGGCTTACCGCCGTCGCCGAATTACTGCTGGACGGCATCGACGAGGATGCGGTCGACTTCCGGCCCACCTACGACGGCGAGGACACCGAGCCGGTTGTTCTGCCCGCCGGCTTCCCCAACCTGCTTGCCAACGGCGCCTCCGGGATCGCCGTCGGCATGGCGACCAGCATCCCGCCCCACAACGTCGCCGAGGTGTGCGCCGCACTCCGCCACCTGATCGACCACCCCGCAGCGGATGTGGCCGACCTCCTCGGCCACCTGCCGGGGCCGGATTTCCCCACCGGAGGGATCATTGTCGAGCCGGCGGCGGCAATCCGCGAGGCTTACGCCACCGGCCGCGGCGGCTTCCGGGTCCGTGCCCGCTGGGTGGTGGAGCGCCTGCCGCGCGGCACCTGGCAGATCGTTGTCACCGAAATCCCTTATCAGGTGCAGAAGGCCCGGCTGATCGAGAAGATCGCCGAGCTGATCAACGCCCGCAAGCTGCCCTGGCTCGCCGACGTCCGCGACGAATCCGCCGAGGACATTCGCCTCGTGCTCGAGCCGAGGAGTCGCAGCATCGCGCCCGAGCACCTGATCGAGCCGCTGTTCCGGTTGACCGACCTGGAGATGCGGATCGGCCTTAACATGACCGTGCTCGACGGCGGCATCGAGCCGAAGGTGATGGACCTCAAGGGCGTGCTTCGGGCATTCCTGGATCACCGCCATGAGGTGCTGGTCCGGCGCAGCCGCCACCGCCTCGCCAAAATCGCCCGGCGCCTGGAGATCCTTGCCGGCTTTTTGCTCGTCTATCTCAACCTGGACGAGGTGATCCGCATCGTCCGCGAGGAGGACGAGCCGAAGGCAGCGCTGATGGCGGCGTTCGACCTCAGCGACGTTCAGGCCACGGCGATCCTCGATATGCGGCTGCGTCAGCTGCGCCGCCTCGAGGAGCAGGTGATCCGCAAGGAGCACGCGACGCTGACCGCCGAGCATGCCGATGTTGAGGCGCTGCTCGCCGACGAGGGCCGGCGCTGGCGGACAATCTCCGATCAGCTTGCCGCCGTCGCCGGGCAGTTCGGCCCGGACACCCCGCTCGGTCGCCGGCGCACCGGGTTCGGCGAAGCTCCGGATGTGTCGGCGGTACCGCCAGCGGCGCTGGTGGAGCGGGAGGCGCTGACTGTGGTCTGCTCGGAGAAGGGCTGGCTGCGGGCGATCAAGGGGACGATCGCCGATCCGGGCGAGCTTCGCTACAAGGAGGGCGACCGCGGCCGCTTCGTGGTCCCTGCCGAAAGCACCGACAGGCTGCTGGTGCTCACCTCCGACGGCCGGTTCTACACCCTGGCCTGCGATCGCCTGCCCGGCGGCCGTGGCCAGGGGGAGCCGCTGCGGCTGACGATCGACCTCGCCGATCATGCCGTGCCGGTGGCCATGCGGGTGTATGAGGCTGGCGCCCGGCTGCTCGTCGCCACCGACACCGGCCGCGGATTCGTTGTCGCCGCCGATGACGTCGTCGCCCAGACCCGCAGCGGCAAGCAGGTGCTGGGGGTCGGGGCCGGCGAGTCGGCAGCGGCCTGCGTGCCGGTCCCGCCCGGGTCCGATCACGTTGCGGTCATCGGCACCAACCGCAAGCTGCTGATCTTTGCGCTCGCCGAGGTGCCCGAACTGGCCCGCGGCAAGGGGGTGATCCTGCAGCGCTATGCCGACGGCCGGCTGTCGGACCTGCGCTGCTTCCGCCTTGCCGACGGGCTGTCGTGGAAAGCCGGCGGCGGGATGCGCACGGAAACGGCGCTCGACCCCTGGCGCGGCCGCCGCGCCGGCGCCGGGGCCAAGGCGCCGCGGGGTTTTCCGGCGTCGAACCGGTTCGGGTAGGGAGGGCCGCTTTCGCCGCGTCGTCATCGCGAGCCGCGAAGCGCCGTGGCGATCCAGGGGCCGCACCGCTCGGGCACTCCCTGTCCGTCATGGCCGGGCTCCGTCCCGGCCATCCACGCCTTCGCCCCGGCGCCGGTGCGGCCCCGAGACGTGGATGCGCGGGACACCCCCCGGATCAAGTCCGGGGGCGCGCATGACGAAAAGTGGCATGGTGCCACCGCC
>CAYVUM010000003.1:0-17929 GCA_964454795.1 uncultured Rhodospirillaceae bacterium | reverse complement strand
GGCATGGTGCCACCGCCTGGATCGCCACGGCGCTTCGCGCCCGTCGCAATCACGACCGGGTGGCGGCGAGGCCAGGCCTCACAATAAAAACCGGTTCGGGTAGCGGCGGGCGGTCTTGGGGAAGCGGGGCGCGGGCGTGCCCCTTCCGCCAACAGCAGAGCCTCCGGCGGGCGGTTTACTTGTCCCGGCGGGGCTGCTAGTGGATCGGATCATTCGCTTGGTTCCCAAGCGGATGATCGGTTGATCCGCTCAACGATTGATCTTGTGGTTCGATTCATCCGACGGAGGGGACTCATCCGTCAGCATCGAACCCCTCGTGACGCAGACCAGCGAGACAAACAATCGTGCGCGCCGACGGAAGGCGACACAATCATGGCGAACCGCTCCGTGCCCGGACCCGCTGCCATGCCGACCCCGGGTCCCCGTTCAGCGACCGGTCCCCGCCTGTGACCGCGCTCGCGCTGTTTGTGCGCCTCGTCGACGGGTTGAATGAGGCCGTCGGCCGCGCGGTTTCGTGGCTGACCTTGGCGATGGTGCTGGTGACTTTTGTCGTCGTCGTCCTCCGCTACGTCTTTTCCGTCGGCTTCGTCTGGCTGCAAGAATCGTACATCTGGATGCACGGTGTGGTGTTCATGGCCGGCGCCGGCTTCACCCTGCTCAAGGACGGCCACGTCCGCGTCGACATCCTCTACCGGACCGCGCACCCGCGCACCCGCGCCTGGGTCGATCTGGCCGGCTCGCTGCTCCTGTTGCTGCCCCTCGTCGTGCTGGTCTGGGAGGTCTCGTTTCCCTATGTCGCGGCCGCCTGGGCGCGACTGGAAGGCTCCCGCGAGGCCGGCGGCCTGCCCGGGTTGTTCCTGCTCAAGTCGGTGTTGCTGGTGTTCTGCGTCCTGCTCGGCCTGCAGGCACTCTCGCTGGCGGCCCGCTCGGCGCTGACCCTGCTCGGCGCCGCCCCCACCGACGATCGCCGACCCGGCCGGACCGCCTGAACCGGTGGGCCCGGAAGTCCTCAGCCTGGTCATGTTCGCAGCGGTTTGCGCCGTGCTGATGGCCGGCTTCCCGGTCGCCTTCAGCCTGGCGGGGACCGCCCTCGCCTTCGCCGGTCTCGGCTGGGCGCTCGACATCTTCGACATGCGCCTCCTCGGCGGCCTGTCCTCGCGCTACTTCGGGGTGATGGTCAACGAGGTGCTGGTCGCGGTGCCGCTGTTCGTGTTCATGGGAGTGATGCTGGAGCGGGCGCGGATCGCCGAGCAGCTGCTGGAGACGATGGGCCTGCTGTTCGGCCGGCTGCGCGGCGGTCTCGGGCTGTCGGTGGTGTTCGTCGGCATGCTGCTCGCCGCCTCAACAGGCATCGTCGGCGCCACGGTCGTCACCATGGGCCTGTTGTCGCTGCCGACCATGCTCAATGCCGGTTACGACCCCAAGCTCGCCACCGGGGCGATCTGCGCCTCCGGCACCCTCGGCCAGATCATCCCGCCCTCGATCGTCCTGGTTTTGCTGGGGGATATCCTCCAGGGTGCCTATGCCGAGGCGCAGCGCGCGGTCGGCAACTGGGCGCCGGAGCCGGTCTCGGTGATCGACCTGTTTGCCGGCGCGTTCCTGCCGGGCATGCTGCTCGTCGGCCTGTACATGGCCTGGATCCTGATCAAGTCGCTGATCGAGCCCCGCGCCTGTCCGGCGCTGGTCGCGGAGGGGGAGGTGGTCGAGGACCTGGCCGGCCGGGCGCTGTCCGTGCTGGTGCCGCCGGCGCTGCTGATCTTCGCCGTGCTCGGCTCGATCCTCGGCGGGATCGCCACGCCGACCGAGGCGGCCGCCGTCGGCTCGGTCGGCGCCCTGCTGCTCGCCGGCCGCAATCTCGGCGGCGGCGTGGCGGCGCGGGCCGGCGTGACCTGGGAGCAGGCCGAAACCCGCGGGCTCACCTGGGCGACCCCGCTGCTGCTGCCATTCTGGCTCGGGGCCCGGCTCGACCGCGGTGACAACCGGCCGATCTACACCGCCGGACTGTGCCTCGCCGGGCAAGTGCTGATCACCGCCCTGTTCGATTTGCGGATGCAACGAGAAGCGGTGCCGCTCGCCGACGCGGTGGCGTTCTGGCTGGCGGTGCTGCTGTGCTTCGGCGTGCTGTGGGGCGTGCTCGTCGCCCTCGCCCGGGTGCGGATCGTCGGCGTCCTCGATGATGTGATGCGCTCGACCACCCTGATCAGCTGCATGGTCTTCGTGATCCTGCTCGGTGCCTCGGTGTTCTCACTGGTGTTTCGCGGCTTCGGCGGCGACGAGCTGGTCGCGAGCCTGCTCACCGGCCTGCCCGGCGGCGTGTTCGGAGCGATGCTGGCAGTCATGCTGGTGATGTTCGTGCTCGGCTTCTTTCTCGATTTCATCGAGATCATTTTCGTGGTCGTCCCGATCGTCGGACCGATTTTGCTGCAGATGGATATCAATCCGATCTGGTTCGGGGTGATGATCGCCGTGAACCTGCAGACCAGCTTCCTGACCCCGCCCTTCGGCTTTGCGTTGTTCTACCTGCGGGGCGTGGCCCCCGACAGCGTCAGCACGATGCAGATTTACCGCGGCATCGTGCCCTTTGTGATCATTCAGCTGGTCGCCCTCGGGGTCATCGCCGCAGTGCCGGAGCTGTCCACCTGGCTGCCCGGGGTGTTGTTCCGGTAGGGAAGCCGGCACGGACGCGGGACCCGATCAGTCGGGCAGGCCGCCCCGAAGCATCAGCTGGGCGTCAGTCGCCGCCGGCCGCCGAGACCGCGGCGACGGCGGCGCGGAGCGGATCGGCCTTCGGGTTCCCGACCGTCCGGTCGATGAGGATCTGTTTCGGCGTGACCGGCTGATCGTAGTAAAGGTTGTTCCAGTCGTTTTTCGGCTTGACGACGGTTCCCTCGACGTTCAGGCCACCGTAAAGGCCGGCCTTGGTCCGCGAGAAGGCGATGACATCGGCGGTTTGCGCTTCGGCGCCGGCGCCGATGGGGCCGGCGGCCACGCTCACCTCGCCGCCCAGCTTGAACTCGGTGGTCAACAGCGCGTTGCGGCCGCGCTCGCTCATCACCAGCATCATGATCTCCGACACATCGCCGCCGATCTGCAGTCCGAATGTGACGGAGGCGAGCTGGTAGAAGGCAGGATAGCTCCAGTCGTCACCCTCGCCGCGGACCAGAAAGGCACCCACGCCCCCTGATCCGCCGACAATCAGCCCGCCCTTGACGCTGACCGGGACGACGAGAATTCCCTCGGCCCGATCGACGTTGTCGCGAAACCATTGCATGTCCGGATCAACGGCGAACCGCTCGACAGTCTCGAGCGCCTTGTTGATGGTTGCCTGCTGCTCAGCGTCCGCCTGCGCGAAGGGCACAGCGGCCCGGCCGCTTAGCAGAACCACGAGGACCGTGATGAGAAGCCCTTTTGACAGTGTTCGCATTGTTGTGTCTCCAAAAGCGGTGTCTTAGGCGGAACCGCAGGGTTCGAGGTCGGCGCGGCGCCGCGGCCCGGGTCGTGCGCCGGCGCCGGGCGGGAGGGTGCGGTCAGTCGTCAGACTCTGGTGTGCGGGATGCGGGCAGGATGCGCCCGCGCCGCGCCTCGGCGAATGCCGCCTGGAATTCGCGCGCAACCTCCTCAAACAGCGACCGCTCGGCTGCCAGCCAGAAGTCGAGTTCGCGGCCGAATTCGCGGCCGGTGCTCTCCCACAGGAAGTAGGCGCGCTCGCGGATTTTCTGATGGACGGTGACCTGGACGCAGTGCGAGGCGAACATCAGTTCGAGCAGCATCTGCTCGGCCATCAGCCAGTAGCCGAGCGCCATCTCGCAACTCTGGCCGGCTGAGGCGCAGAGCGCCGCAGCCAGCTTTTCCAGTTCTTCCTGCGACACATCGGCCATTGCTTGCCCGATCATTGCCGTTCCCGCCGCCGCTTCCGGTCAGCTGTCCGGCCCGCCCGGTGACACGCTCCTTTCTTAACACATTCCGTGGAGAGAGGATCCGGTTGTTGCTCCGGCTGCCGGGGACGACCGGTGTCCGCTGATCACCCGGTCGGCTCGATCGTGGTCGGCCCGGTCGCCACAGGGCTGACCGGCTCGCGGCCGCTAAGCCACCGGTAGACAAAGCCGCCGAGAACACCACCGACGAGCGGCGCCACCCAGAACAGCCACAGCTGGGCCAGCGCCCAGTCGCCGACGAACAGCGCCTGACCGGTGGAGCGGGCCGGATTGACTGAGGTGTTGGTGACCGGAATGCTGATCAGATGGATCAGCGTCAGGGCGAGGCCGATCGCGAGCGGCGCAAACCCTGCCGGCGCGCGGGAGTCGGTGGCCCCGCAGATGATCAGCAGGAAAAAGAACGTCAGCAACACTTCGGCGACCAGCGCGGCGGTCAGGGTGTAGCCGCCGGGCGAATGGGCGCCGTAGCCGTTAGCGGCAAACCCCTGTGCGAGGGAGAAATCGGCGTTGCCGACCGCAATCACGTAGAGGACGGCGGCTGCGGCGATGGCGCCGGCGACCTGGGCGAGCCAGTACGGAACAATCTCGCCGGTGGCGATCCGGCCGCCGGCCCACAGCCCGAGGGTCACAGCCGGGTTGAAGTGGCCCCCCGAGATGTGACCGACCGCGTACGCCATGGTCACAACCGTCAGCCCGAAGGCAAGCGCGACACCGACGAAGCCGATTCCCAGTTCAGGAAAGCCGGCGGCCAGGACGGCACTACCGCAGCCACCAAAAACCAGCCAGAAGGTCCCGAGGAATTCAGCTCCTAACTTTCGTGGATCAAACATACGCTTTTCCCCATTTTTGCAAGTTGGCGCCGCGCCTCAACGCTCCGGCGCGTGAACATCATGGTTGTGGTGAGGTCAACAGAACCGAGCTCTTGAAAAAATGACAACACGTGCGCTTCGCCGTTGTGCCGACCAGCGGTGAGCAAGCAAAGGCATGCGAACGGTACGGTATCCGTGAGGCAGATACAATCGGATACGCGGAACACCGACAGGGCGCTGCGCCAACTCATCGCAGCCCCATTCGCATGGTGAGCGCCAGAAACCACCCGCGCCGGGTTACCGCCTGTGCCCTGCCATGGGGCGTTCGCGGTCATCGATTCAACCGGGATTGGCCAGGCCATGCCAGGAGCCGAACCGGTGCCGTCAATCCGCTGAGCGGGCGGCGAGGATCGCCGCGATCAGATCCGGGGGGATCGCCGCCGGCAGCGCGGTCGACGGTGTGCGGAACACGGCCTTTTCCAGTTCGATCGTCCGCTGATAGGCACGCAGATAATCCTGGCATTCCCGGCAGATCCGGAGGTGCACCTCGAAAACCCGTTTTTGTTTTGGCGTCAACCGATCGGAGAGGTAATCGAGAATGAAGCCTTCGAATTCCTCACAGGTGAGCATCATCGGCCCGTGTCGAAGAACGAAGCCTTTGGCTTTTCGCTGGAGCTTCGACAAAATACTCATCTGTCACCTCGCGCGAGTACCGGCTCAAGCTTCTTCTTCAAGGCAGCACGGGCCCGGTGCAAACGGATCCGGACAGCACTTTCGCTGATTTGAAGCACATCTGCGACTTCGCGGGTGGACATTTCCTCGATGTCGCGAAGGATCAAAACGTTACGGTAGGTATCGGGAAGCGTGTCAATCTCTGCGGTCACCAGAGTGCGAACCTCGCGGTCGGCGACCAGTTCATCGACCGGGCGCAATTCCGGCCATGCGGGCTCGATCCGGCAGCCATTTTCGTCAAAGACGGGCATGAGCTCGTCGAGCGGATCCTCGGCCTTGCGCCGCTGCTTGCGCAGGGCCATGAGGCAGGTGTTGACGGTGATCCGGTGCAGCCAGGTGCCGACCCCCGATCGGCCTTCGAAGCGGTCGAGGTTCCGCAATGCACTCAAAAATGCCTCCTGGACGCAGTCCTGAGCCAGGGAAGGGTCGTTCAGCAGCCGCGTGGCGGTCGCCAGCATCCGTCCGTAATGAGCCTGCACGAAACGGGTGCTGGCCTGTTTATCCTTGCGGCGCACCGCTGCGAGGAGGGCCGCATCATCGGCGTTGAAATCCCCGCCGGCCGGTTCCGCTCCCTCGTCCGGGCTTAGCCGCCGATCACTCACCCACTCATCCCTCGATCCAACTGACCCGGCCGTGCCGCCGGAAGCGGCGCTGATCCAGCCCCGATCCGCGCGCGCAAAGCGCCAATGCGTCGGGGGCGCCGTGCCTGAATCGCGATACCAGAGGGGCGGTCTCGATACAACGGCCCCCACCCGGAATCTCGCCGGATGCAGCGGTTGGTGCCGCATTGCTCAATGAGCTACCATGAGCCGACGCGGGTATTGGAGGTCGTCGATTGGTTGTCATGCGGGGACTTCCCGGCTTCGAACTGCATGGCATCGTGTGGTCGGCGAAGGGGTTCACCGCCTTCGACGCCGTCAACGAAGAAACGGGCGAGCGCGTGCTTCTGAAGCGCTGGGAGGCGGAACACCCACCCGCTTCAGTCGAGTATGACCCGATCTGGCGGGAACAGTTCATTCTTCGCCAGATCGAAGGGACGGCAAGCCCCGACGGCGCCGTCCATCGTCCGGACGGATCGGGTTCATGGGGGGTCCTGCCTTGGTTCGCCGGCACACCGCTCAGCCCCGGCAAACGGGACGCCGGCCGGCCCCGCCTCAACGCTCTCCGAATCATCGAGAGTGTCGCTGTGCTGCTCGATTTCGTCCATGCCGCCGGCGGCGTGCACGGCAGCCTCACCCCGGAGAGTATTCTCTGGTCCGCAGCCACCGGGGTCGCCCGCTTTTCCGACCTGGGCCTCGCCGTCCACCCCGCCCTGCCCATGCTGAATCGCGCCCGCCTGTTGGAGCCGGAAACCGCACGCTACCTGTCGCCTGAAGGAACCGGCCGGGTCGGTGCGGAAATGGAGTATCGCAGCGACTTCTATTCGCTAGGCGCCATCCTCTACCAACTCCTCGCCGGCAAGCCGCCATTCGAATACCGCGATTCTCTGGAACTGGCCCATGCTCATCTGGCACGCCGCCCTGTGCCGCCTTCCGCGATCGATGCTACCACTTCGCCGGTACTCTCGGACGTGGTGCTCAGGCTGCTCGAGAAGATACCCGAGGCGCGCTATCGCAGCGGCGCCGGTATTGCCTCGGACATTGCCCGCTGCCGCCAGGCACTGGAAGCAACGGGGCGCTGCCCCCCCTTTCGGCTTGGCGATGCGGACGTCCCGACCCAGCTGCGACTGAGCACCAAACTCTACGGCCGCGCCCAAGCCCAGGACCAGATGCTGGCATTCTATCAACGGGCGAAACAGTCCGGTCGCGGGCTCGTGATGGTTTCCGGAGACCCCGGGGTCGGCAAGACCTCCGTGGTCGACTCGATCCGCCGGAAGATCCTCGAAGACGAAGGCTTCTTCGCTCTCGGCAAGTTTCAGCAATCCACTTCGGCGCAGCCGTTTCTGGGTATTGTCAAGGCCGTCGCCCACCTCGCCCATCAACTGCTGACCATGCCGGAGGAACGCCTCTCCTTCTGGCGAGCGCGCATCGCCAACAGTCTGGGTCGCAACGTCGGCGTCCTGACCACGTTGGTGTCGGAAATGGCTTTGGTGCTCGGTAACGAGGGGCCAACGATTGACATCTCGCTTGATGAAGCCAAAACCGAGTTCCTGCTGACGATCAAGCGCTTCATCCACTTGTTCACATCAAGAGCGGCACCGCTCGTGCTTTTCCTCGATGACGTCCAGTGGATGGACGAGGCTTCCTGGACATTACTGGAGGACCTGCTGTCCGACCCGGACCTCGAGCACCTTCTGGTCATCACCGCCTACCGCACCACCGAGGTCGCGGACGGCAGTCCGCTTGCCGCGATGCTGGCTGCGCTGCCCGATCTTCAAAGCATCTCAATTCCGCTCGGTCCGTTGAGCCGGCGAGAAATCGTCTCTTTTCTTGGTGACAGTTTTGCCTGTCGCGAGGAGGACGCAGATTCTTTCGCCAAGCTATTGAAGGCGAAGACGGACGGCAATCCCTTCTTTCTTCGGCGCTATCTACAATCGCTGGCAAACGATGGCCTGATTTATTACTCGGTACATGACCGTTGCTGGCACTGGGACCTGGAGCGCATCGAGCAGCGGCATATTTCGGACAATCTCGTCGCTTTCATGCTTGAACGCATGAAAAACTACCCACCCGAGACGCAGGATATGCTCAACTACATGGCCTGCCTCGGCAGCGCCCTATCTAATTCTGACCTGGCTCTCGTTTGCAATCGGTCGTCGGACGATTGCGCCCGCCGGCTCACACAGGCGATCAGCGACGGTCTGGTTCAGCGGGTCCGGGCGCCGATCCCGGCGTCCGGCGATACTTACGCATTCGCCCACGACAAGATCGAGCAGGCCGCCTACGCCCTCCTCGCACCCTCGGCGCGCCAGCGACGGCACGCGGAGATTGCCCGCCGGGCCTGTGAGCGCTGGACGGGTCCAGGCCGCCGGATCTTCGACCTCGTCGAGCAAATTGACAAGGCGCCGGACGATAGTGCGGCGATCTTCGAACCCCAAGACCTCGCACGATTCTATCTCCAAGCGGCGCAACGTGCAAAAGACAATACCGCTTACGTGGTCGCCAGGCAATATCTCGAACGCGGTATCCAAATCCTCGCTGGTATCCCTGCCGTGGGCCTGGATGCTCTTAATGCCGAGATGTACCGGTTGGGTGCGGAGGTCGAATATCAGCTCGGTGCGCTTGAGTCCTCACGTTCATTCGCTAATCTCGCCCTCCGTTTTATTCATGATCCCCTTGACCGTGCGGGAGTGTTCACACTCCTCATCGTGCAGGATACTCTACGCGGCCGGTATCAGGAAGCTATAGATCGGGGCCGATATGCGCTGACCTTATTGGCCTTCAACCTGCCCCACGCTGATTTTGCACGCCACATCGACGAGGAGGTGAGACGACTGGCTGTCATCGACATCGAGGCGGCCTACGAGGACTGTCTGGCTCTGGGTGAGGTGAACGATCCGGTTATTTCCCGGATTCTTGAAATCCTCATGTATCTTATTCCGCCTTCTTACTTCGTGCATCCGGACCTTAACAAATTGATTGCGGCCCTAATGACCCGCCTCTGCTTCCAGAACGGCGTAACTGCGGCTGGCACAAAGGGGATCAGCAATTTCGGGCCTCTGCTGGCCGAACGTGGCCGATTCCGGGAGGGCTACCTGTTCGCAAAATGCGCCCTGGATTTGGCAAATAAGCATGGATACGTGAAAGCGCGCGCACGCATTCTGTACACTATCGCAGGTGACCTGAACCATTGGGTCAACCATCTCCGGACGACCCGTGCGATCATTGATGAGGCCTTCCGCCAGTGCCTGGAACAGGGCGAACGGGATTATGGTGGTTATCTTCTGACCTTGGCGCGCTGCCAGAATGAGTTTTTTGCTGGTCATCCGGTTGCTCATTTCAAGACCGAGGTCAGCGAGATTTATAAACACGTCAGCTCGACCCAAAACACTCTCGGCCAGGGACTTGCTTCGGCTGCCTTCATGGCCTTGTCTCACCTGGACGGAACGACCCGCAATGAGAACACTTTCGATATCGGGGAACACCAGGAAAGCGATCTCCTGAGATCCATTGCCACCCATGATCATGAACTTGTCGCATGCTTTTTTCATCTCTTGAAGGGGCATAACTATTTGTTTCTGGGTCGATATCGTGATGCAGCAGCGAGCCTTGATGCGGCACGCCAACATAAAAAAAGCCTGGCGACGGAAATGACCCTGCCGATGCTCACATTTTTCTCAGGTATTTGCTTTCTTAAAACGCTCGCTGGCAGTCAAATATCAGAGAGCCAACGAGAAACTTGCCTTGCCGAGGTTCGACAATACCTTGAGCTTCTGCACGCATGGAGCCACGGATGCCCCCAGAACTTCAGCCACTGTTACCTGATGTTGCGCGCTGAGCTCGATTCTTTTGAGAATAGGCGCGAAGAGGCGGCTGAATTATACGAACGCGCGATCCAGGCCGCACATGACAACGCGTTTGTTCAGTTCGAAGGCCTGGGGTTTTCCTTGTATGCAGATTTTCTGCGCTCGCAGGGCCATCCGGGCGAGGCCGATCAGCACCTTCGCAATGCACGGGTCTGCTATGAACACTGGGGCGCACGACGGCTTGTTGAAAATCTTCAGGTCACGGGCCGGGGCGCGATTGACAATGGAGACCCTTCCGGCCCCATGGAACGCAATCTCAGTACCGCAAACGCAAATGCGGAGCTCGATCTCCAGGCGTTGTTCGATCTGACTTTGCGGATCAGTGGGCAAGTCGATCTCGATGGCCTGAAGACGGAACTTGCCCAGGTTCTCTTGGAGGTTACGGGCGCGCAAAGGGTGATTATTTTTCTGCCGGCAGACAACGGCGCCCTGGAGCCGGTGGTCAACCGGGATATCGAAGGAAAGTCGGAGTCGGCTGAGGCAGCTGCATATCCCGCCGCGCTGGTCAACATCGTGGCAAGAACCCGGGAGTTATCGACCATTCAGGACCAGGTACCCGAACCCTCCTTTGATCATGATCCCTATCTGACAGCGGTCCGGCCGGTGGCAGCGCTGTGTCTGCCGCTGCTTCATCAGAGTATGCTTGCTGGCTTGGTTTACCTGGAGAATCGCATAAACCGGATGGATTTTTCGGAGCACAAACTGCAGATCCTGTCCGTCCTTGGTGCGCAAGCAGCCATCTCTATCCGCAATTCTTTGCTTTATTCTGAACTCGAAACCAAGGTCAACGAGCGGACGAGAGAGCTTACCATCTTGACCGAAGAGCTTGAGAGTAGAGTTGCGATTCAGGTCGAGCAGATCAACAAATTGCAAAAACTTCGTCGTTTTCTGTCACCTCACGTCTCTGACTTGGTCTTGAGCGCTGGTGAGCAACACCTTCTCAAAAACCACCGGCAGAACATCGCGATTTTATTCTGTGATCTGCGCGAGTTCACGGCGTTTACTGAGTCTGTCGCCCCAGAGGACTCGATGGAAACCTTGCAAGCGTATCATCACTTACTGGGAGACATCATCCGACGGTACCGGGCGACTGTTGACCATCTGGCCGGGGACGGGCTGATGGTGTTCCTGGGCGATCCCATCCCCAGTGAACAACCGGTCAAGGACGCCGTGGACATGGCCGTTGAAATGCGTCGAGCGGTACAGGCACTGATCGCCCGATGGGATGCCCTGGCGCCGAACCTCGGCTTTGGCATCGGCGTCAGTTACGGCTACGCGACCATCGGTCTGATCGGCGGCGAAGAGCGAACGGTGTATTCCGCGACCGGACGCTACGTCAATCTCGCCTCCCGGCTGTGCAGCGAGGCGAAAAGCGGCCAGATTCTCGTCACCCAGGAGATCGCCAGCGAGATCGGTGTCTCCCACACCCTGGAATTCGTCGACGACATCCAGTTCAAGGGGTTCCGGACACCGATCTCGGTGTTCAACGTCGTCGCTTAAGCCCCCGCTGCACCATCCCGGTGGCGGGGCCTGCGCCGTGCGAACCCCGCCGCGCCTCAAGCTCACCTCACAACCAGCCTCAGCGCCGGAACACCACGTACAGGGCGGGAATCACCAGGAGGGTGAGCGCCGTTGAAGAAGCGAGGCCGAACACCAGCGAAATCGCCAGCCCCTCGAAGATCGGATCGGCGAGAATGAACGCGGCACCGATCATCGCCGCCGCGGCAGTCAGGAAGATCGGCTTGAAGCGGATGGCCCCGGCCTCAAGCAGCACATCCTGGAGGGGACGGTCGGCGGTGCGGCGCTGGCGGATGAAGTCGACCAGGAGAATCGAGTTGCGAACGATGATCCCGGCGAGCGCGATGAACCCGATCATCGATGTGGCCGTGAACGGCGCGCTGAACAGCCAGTGGCCGAGCATGATGCCGATCAGGGTCAGCGGCACCGGGGTCAGGATCACCAGCGGCAATTTGAAGCTTTTGAACTGAGCGACGACAAGCAGGTAGATGCCGAGCATCGCCACCGCGAACGCGATGCCCATGTCGCGGAAGGTCACGTAGGTGATCTCCCACTCGCCGTCCCACAACAGGGTGATCCGGGACTCATCCGGCGGCTGGCCATGCATCCGGATGTCGGGCCGCAAGCCATCCGGCCAGCTTTGCTGCTCCAGCGCATCGCCAACGGCCAGCATCCCGTAGAGGGGCGCCTCGAACCGCCCGGCCAGTTCGGCGGTGACCATTTCCACGAACCGGCCGTTGTGGCGGAAGATGGGGTAGCTCGCCCGCTCTTCGTCCAGGCGGACCACGTCGCCGAGCTCGACGTTGGCACCGGTATCGCCGGCCGGACCGGGCGCGGCCACCGGCGTGCTGAGCAGGCGCTCGCCCGGATAGAGGTCGGAGCGGGGCAGGCGGATGGAAATCTCCATCGGGTTCTTGCCCTCGCCGCGATAGGAGTAACCGGCGGTGACCCCGCCGAGCAGGGCAGCAATGGTATCGTAGACCGACTGTTCCTGAACCCCGAGAAACTCGAGATTGTCCTGATCGATGCGGATCCGGTAGCGCATCCCCGGCTGCCGGAACGAGTCGTCCACGTCGACGATGAAATCAACCGATTCGAATGCCTCCCGGATCGCTCTCGCCGCCTCCCGGCGCGCCTCGGGGGTCGGGCCATACACCTCGGCGAGCAGCGTTGCCAGCACCGGCGGTCCCGGCGGCACCTCCACCACCTTGATCGCCGTGCCCGCCGGCACGTCCAGGCCACGGAGCCGCTCGCGCACGTCGAGGGCCACCGCATGGCTCTCCCGGTCGCGCGCGCCCTTCGGCAGCAGGTTGACCTGCAAATCGCCCTGGTGCGGCTGCTCGCGAAGGTAATAGTGGCGGACCAGGCCGTTGAAGTTGAACGGGCTGGCCGTTCCCGCATAGGCCTGGAGGTGGGTCAGTTCAGGCAGGCCGGAGACGCGCTGCGCGGCTTCGAGCAGGACCCGGTCGGTCGCCTCCAGGCTGGCGCCTTCGGGCAGGTCGACGACCACCTGCAGCTCGGACTTGTTGTCGAACGGCAGCAGCTTGACGGTGACCAACTGGAAATAGAACAGGCTGCAGCTGGCCAGCGTCGCAATGCCGACCAGCACCAGAAACAGCCAGCACCGGCTCCGGCTGCGGACCACCGGCGTTGCCACGGCGCGATAGAAGCGCCCCATGGCGCCCTCGCCGCCGTGCCCGCCCGCCCCGCTCGCACCATAACCGGCGATCTGGCCGATGCTGACCATCAGCCACGGCGTGATCATCACCGCAACGAAGAACGACAGCACCATTGCCGCCGAGGCGATCGCCGGGATCGGCGCCATATACGGCCCCATCAGGCCCGAGACGAACATCATCGGCAGCAGCGCGGCGACGATCGTCAGGGTGGCGACAATGGTCGGATTGCCCACTTCCGCCACGCCATCAATGGCCGCACGGATCCGGTCGCGCCCGTCGTTCATCCGCCAGTGGCGGACGATGTTCTCCACCACGACGATGGCGTCGTCGACCAGGATCCCGATCGAGAAGATCAGCGCGAACAGGCTGACCCGGTTGATCGTGTACCCGAACACGTAAGCCGAGAACAGGGTGAGCAGGATGGTGGTCGGAATGACCACGAAGACCACGATGCCCTCGCGCCAGCCGACCGTCACGGTAATCAGGGCAACGATGGAAAGGGTCGCGAGCGCCAGGTGGAACAGCAGTTCGTCGGCCTTCTCCGTCGCCGTCTCGCCGTAGTTGCGGGTGACCGCAATCTCGATCCCCGGCGGCACCAGCCGGTCATGAAGGCGCTCGACCCGCTCCAGGATCTCGTCGGCGACGACCACGGCGTTGGCGCCCTGGCGTTTGGCGAGCGCCAGGGTCACCGCGGGCCGGCGCTCCAGGTCACCGCCGGCCGCCGGCATCAGATGCCAGGCGCGATGGGTGGGCGGGGCGGCGTCGACGACCACCCGGGCCACATCCTTCACATAGACGGGCCGGCCGTCGCGGGCGGTGATCAGCAGCAGCCCGAGCTCGGCCGGAGCCTGGTGGGTCTGCCCGGCCATGACCGGGATCGCCCGGTTGACCGCCTTCACGGCCCCGGCGCTGAACGCCCGGTTGGCGCTGCTCACCTTGGCGACCAGCTGGTTCAGGGTTACCCCATATAAAGAGAGTCGTTCCGGGTCCGGCTCCACGCGCATCTGGTTCGGCCGCCCGCCGACGATGAACGTCCGGCCCACATTCTCAATCTTGACCAGCTCGTGCTGCAGTTCCTCGGCGATCTCGAACAGGTCGTTGTCGTCCCAGCGCTCGCCGGCGGCCGGTTCCGGGAACAGGGTTAAGGTGACGATCGGCACATCGTTGATCCCCCGCCGGATGATCAGCGGCTCCGGAATGCCCACCGGCAGGCGGTCGAAATTGCCGCGAATCTCCTCATGGACGCGGAGGATCGCCCGGTCCTCCTCGGTTCCCACCTCGAACCGGGCGGTGACCACCACGAAGTCATCGACAGTCTGCGAGTAGACGTGCTCCACCTCGCGGATACCCTTGACGATGTCTTCCAGCGGTTTGGTCACCAGCTCGACGGCGTCGGCGGCGGTCACCCCGTTGGCGCTGACCAGGATGTTGACCATCGGCACGCTGATCTGCGGCTCTTCCTCGCGGGGCAGGGCGATCAGCGCCACCGCGCCCATGGCGAGCGCCGCCAGCAGCAGCAGCGGGGTCAGCGGCGAGCGGATGAACGCCTGGGTGAGGTAGCCGGAGAGACCGAGTTTCATTCGTCGACGCGGGCGCTGGGCGGGGCCGCCGTTTCCGGGGGAAGGATCACATCGCCGGGCTCGAGTCCGCCCAGGATTTCCACCTCGCCGTCGCGCCGTTCGCCCAGTTGCACCACCGTCTCGCCGGTGTTCTGCACCCGCACGAACGAGACGCCGAAGCGTTCGTAGACGTAGCCGGCCGGCACGAAGATCGCCGGACGCTGGCCGGTGCTGACATAGACCCGCACCCGCTCGCCGACGAAATATTCGCCGAGCCCCTCCACCTCAACGTCAGCGATCACCCGTCCGCGGTCCAGTTCCGGATAGACCTTGGTGACCCGGCCGGTGCGCAGCGTCTCACTACCGCTGCCGCTGCCGCTGCCGGCGACGCCGAGACCGAGGGCACCGACCAGCACCGGATCGCCCGGATGGATGAAGCGGGCATGCCGTTCGGGGAGCTGAACGCGCACCACCGAGCCCTTGACGGCGATGGTGGCGATGGTGTCGCCGGGGAGCACCACCGAGCCGTCGGTGACCGTCACCGCTGTCACCCGTCCCCGCGCCGGCGCAAACACCGTCCCTTCCGATTCCCGTTCAAGGATCACCTCGCGCTCGGCCACGGCGGCCTTGAGCTCACGCTTCACCACTTCCAGCGCGGTTTCCGCCTCGTCCAGGCGGGCGCGCGGGGCGTTGCCGCGGCTGAACAGTTGCTGGACCCGGTCGAGCGTGGTCGCGGCCAGCTCCAGCCGGGCCTTCAGCGCCTCGATCCGGGCGTTGGCCGCGTCAAGCTGCACCTCCAGCTTGGGGTCGGTGACCAGGGCGATCTGCTGATCGGCCTCGACGGCGGTGCCCTCGTCGACCGTCAGGTTCGAGACCGTCCCGCCAAGCCGGCTGCGGGCGTCGACGATGTCGCGGGTCTGAACGGTGCCGAACACCGCTTTGCGATCGTTCACCAGTTGCTGGTCCACGGTGATCGGAGCCAGGCCCGCGGCGGGGAGGGCGAGCGCCAGGGTTGCGGCAAGCACAGCGGCGGCCGGCAGGAGACGGGTGAGCAAAGCGGCGTGGATCATCATGCCGATCGGGCTTCACACAGAGGCAGAGCGGACATTAACCAACCAAGTGCGGCAATTCCACACCCAATGACCAGGGACCCGGAAACCGCCCGGCGAGGTGGTTTCGGCCGGGACGCTGTCGCCGGCGGGCGCCTGCCGGGGTCCCGGGGGCGGAGCGGTCCAAAAGCCCTGGCCAGGAACCGCGGCCTGTCAGATATCCGGACAGACCGGGCCGGCGCCGGCCGGCCGGGTCGATCGAGAGCGGAAATTGTCGCTCATAAGAATTAACACTCTGAAAACACGATACACTTTACGGCGCCTCCGGGTCCGCCGGCTCGGTTTGATCAGGCTCAGACAGGGCGCTGTGCGGCTTCATGTCCGATGCCGGGACCGGCGTGCGGACCAGCGTGTCGGAATCCTTTACACCGCCGACGGATGCCACCTCTGCCCCGAAACGCTCCTGTCCTCAGAGGGTTAGGGCGTCCGGCCGCGCGAATCGGGGTAATTCGGGCGATTTCGCGGCGGGCAGAGTGTCAGGATCCTTTACACTCGGGCGCGGCCGGGGCGCCGGGGCGAGTTGCCAAGGGCTTGAAATTCAAAGGATCTGTCCGCGCCAGAGGCCCTGGCACAGCGTTTGCTTATGTAAGCCCCGGGCAGGGATTCGAGCCTGGAAGACGCTTGCGGGCCCTGCCGGTGGATTGAGCTCTTCAACGGCCACCCGGCCAAAAATGAGAGATTTAAGGAGAGACCCAATGAAGACCCTGAACATCGCGCTTCTGGCCGGTACCGCGGCCGTCGCATTCACCCTGACGGCCGGCGAAGCCCGCGCCACCGCCTACACCCTGTCGACCTTCTCGGTGAGCAACTTTGCCATCACGGCGACCACCGACGCCGGTGATCCGCTGGCCGTCGATTTCGCCGCCTCGGCGCTGACGACAACGTCGACCAGCAACGCCGGCTCCGATCCGGACGACGCTCCGACCTTCGGTCCGCGTCCGGACAACGATTTCAACCCGATCGCGCCGAACGGCGTCGGCGGCCCCGCCGGTTCATTCGAGAGCAGTGACGCAATCCTCGTCCCGTTCACCGATGCTCAGAACATCGCCGAGTCGCGGGCCGTTGGCACCGCTTCTCAGGGCTCGGCCGGGACCAACACGCTGTCGGGCGGCCTCGCTCTGACTCTTAATGGCGCGGCGTACACGGGTCCGGCTATTCTGACCTTCGACTACATCGCGAATGGCACGGTTGAAGCGACAGTCTTTGACGACACCGGCCCTGCGGACACCGCGAGCGCTCAGTACTCCCTGACCTTCCAGGTTGAAGGTGGTGACAACACGGCTGCCGAGTTGCAGATTGCCGGTCAGACCGGCAACGGCACGGAGTCGTTCACTCAGGTCGACGATGCGGGTCAGTTCGTCTCCCGGGTTGTCACCCCCGATCTGACCGGCGCTGACAATCTGTATGACATCGTCGTCAACCAGAACGAGCAAGGCTCCGCCAATTCTATCGACATTGTTCCGGTTCCGGCCAGCATGGCGCTGCTCGGCCTCGGCCTCGTCGGCCTCGGCCTGATCCGTCGCCGCGCCTGAGACGTCAAGAATACGGTCCGGTTCGCCGGATCGGGAAACGGCGGCCTCCGGGCCGCCGTTTTCTTTTGCCGCGCCGCAAAGCCGGGCTGGTCCACCCCGCCCACACTGTCGCCACGCCGGCGCGCGCCCAGGTCCCGAATCCCGTCCCCTCCCGACGACTGCCCGGGACAACAGGTGGCCGTCATCGCCGCCCGCGGACGGGGGCTCGGGGATCACCCCGGCAATCCCCGTCTTTGAAGTCCCCCCGGAGGGCGCGCAGGCCCGCGCCGCCGGCGCCACGGCGCTTGCTGCGCGCTTCGCTCAGACGCCCGCAACGCCCATGGCCAGGGCAGGCCGCCGCGATGACGGCCCTGCCGACCCCGGCAGCCCTTCCGGCGACGGATTTTAGCCCCTGCCGCTATGGCATGATCGCCACGCGCAAGCGCCATATCTGTTGTGCAGCGCACAAAGACCGACAAAGTGTTGTCGTATTCGTGTCTCCGTTCCGCTGCCGGTTGGCACGCCGGATATTGCTCGTGGATCGGATCATCCGCTTTGTTCCCAAGCGGATGATCGGTCGATCCACGCAACGATTGATCGTGTGGTTCGATT
>CAYVUM010000002.1:0-68133 GCA_964454795.1 uncultured Rhodospirillaceae bacterium | reverse complement strand
TCCGGTTCCAATAAACACCCTATCTCGGTGTCCACGAAACCGGCAGCAGCTCAAAGAGCGACAGCGCGTGACCAAGTCTCATTGCGGATCGCCCAGGACGCGAGGCGGATGACGATCCAGACGAGAACGAGGTTGATCAGGGTCGTCAGGATGATCACCGGCCAGCCAAATTTTTGAGCCAGGGCTCATACTAAGAATAAAACTCCAAGAGTAATAAACGGAAGTGCCAGGGAAACCGCAAAGCTATACAGCAAACGGGCGGTTTTTTACGTCATTTTCAGCCGTGTGATCCGTCGGCGCAGCTGCTTATTTATGACTACTGAAATACCGTAACCAAGCGCAAGACCGATTGTGGCGGCTATGATCTGTACCAAAGTGGTCAATACGAGCACCTCGGTCAACAGCCAATGCGCGAAGCGCATCTGCAGACTTTCGAGCCAGATCAGGTCGATCAGTTGTTGGTAGCCGTCCATTCGGATCCTCCGTCAGGTCTTTGGGCCGGGCGCTGCCCAGCCTCACCGTCACGGGCGACCGGGGTTGCAGAGGCACGACAACCGGTGAGCGGCGCTGATCCGCTGCTGCGACCCGGGCGGTCGTTATGGTAAGGCCCGGGAGCACCCGGCTCCTGCTCCTGTGCCAACGTCCAGAAGTTCGGCCATGAAGCCGCTCACCATTTTTGGTCGATGTCGGATCACCTCGAAGTCAACCGAGGACATTCGAATCCATTGGAAAATTGCGTCGGCGGACGGGGGCGCGTCCGGCGGCGCGCCGACCACGGCCGCTTTGCAGCGATCACCGGCATTTTTCCGTTTCAACCTGCCCGCCGGAGATCAGCCGACCCGGATGGGTTGCCCAACCAGCCGTTTTGAGTCAGCATCAACCCGCCGAGAGGGTTTCACGACCGAAAGTCCAGATGAGATGGCCCTGGTCCGGGTCCGTCGCCGGCACGGCCGGGAACGCGTCTGCCGCCTTTGATTCGCCCGCCCGGCAGCGTTGTTGCCGCGGCTGGCATCGCCGGGTCGGCCGGCGGGATGGGTGAGTATGACAGTATTTATCCGAGGACGGCTGTCGGTCCTGCACATTCATGTCCCCAAGACCGGCGGCGGGTCAATTCTCAACTTGTTTAAGCGCAATGGCTTCGCGGTCGAATTCTGTGATCTTTCAAGTATTGTTACCGACATGAACGCCCTGCGCACGTGTTCGCCACAGCATTATCACGCCGCGCTGTTACAAGCCTCACTGCGGCTCAACCGGCTGACATACGTTTTTATGACTGCGCGCCATCCCCTCGACAGGCTTAAGTCGGAATTCCTGTGGCGGGTGCGGGATCCAGCCGTCAATGCCAACGCCTGGGCGAAGCACATCCTGAGCGTGTATGCGCGGGATGCCTTCATTTTGGACAACCATATTCGCCCGCAGCATGAATTCATGCTCGACGGTGCGGAGGTGTTCCGGATCGAAGATGGTTTCGGCCACGATTGGGTCGCGCGCATTGGTGATCGGCTCGGGGTCGACCTTGACCCGGGCGATGGCGAGCGGGCGAACGTCGCCCTCGACTACTGCGGGCGGAGCATTGCCGATGTCAGCTTTAATGATTGTATGACGGCAGAGGTCGTGCGGTTTTACAGCCGTGATTTTGATGCGTTCGGTTACGACCGGTCGTCGTGATGGCGGGTGCCGCTTCAGCGACGCAAAGATTGTCCGAGGCGTGCCTCGTTCGCGTCTCCCCGGTCAATCGATCAAAGGCCTTCGGGATTCCCGGCTCCCGGGTTTGCGCGGCGGCGCTCAGCCATTCGAAAACCCCGTTTTTTGCGGTTTCCTCGGGATTTCCCGTGCCTGTCGCCCGGGTCGCGGCCGAAAGACGATCCTGAGCCCGGATGGTTGACCTGCCGGAAAGAGGTCCTGGGTCGTCGGCGGGCCTAGTCCGGGGTGTGACGGAACAACTGGTCGAGGCGCTCGATCTCGGAGCTGGTGATCTGAACCGGATTGCCGGCGAGGATGCCGGCAACGTTGCGGAATGGCTCGCCGATGTGCATCCCCTGGCCGTCAATGAAGAATTCGCGGATTTCCTTGTCGTGACGGGAACCGCGCATTTTCAGGACGGTCAGGCCGCGGCGCATCTCGCCGAACAGCTCCACATAGCGGAGCAGAACGATCATATCGGTGATCGAGGAGATGTGGGTTTCGGTGACCGACGTTCCGCCGGTCAGGGTGGGGGTGGTGGAGGTGAACAGCCCGGTGATTTCCTGGTGTTTAAAGAATGAGGTGACCCCAAGGACGAACTCCCGGAAGCCGCGCAGGGTCGAGATCCGCTCCAGGGCCGACAGGCTGTCCATGGCGATGCGGTCGGGGCGAAACTCTTCGATCTGTTCCTTGATGCGGATCAGGTGGTCCTCGATGCTGGCCGACTCCGGGTATTCGCAGACCACCCGCAGCTTGCCTTCCTGTTCGAGGGTGTCGAAGTCTGTTCCCCAGCCGATGGCGTTGCGGCCGAGCTGTTCGCGGCTCTCCTCGTAGGCGAACAGCAGGCAGCGTTCGCCGGCGGCGACCCCTCCGGCGACAAAATGGGTCACAAGCAGGGTCTTGCCGGTGCCGGTGGCGCCGGAGACCAGGATCACCGAATCCTTGAACAGGCCGCCGCCGCACATCGCATCGAGCGCGGCACTGCCGGAGGTCACCCGCACATCCCCGGAGCGCTGGCGGAGCTCGATCGCGGAGAGCGGGATGACGATGATCCCCTCGTTCGGGATGATCGTGAACGGGTACTCGCCTTTGTGGTGGGTGGTGCCGCGGAACTTAAGGATTTCGATCGTCCGCCGCCGTTTCTCTTCCTCCAGAACGTTGCGGAGGATGATCACTCCGTCTGAGACGAATTCCTCGACCGAGTGCCGGGCGATGCCGCCGTATTCCTCGACCCGTTCGGCGGTGAGCACGGCCGTGACCCCCATCTCCCGCATGGCGGAGACGATCCGGAACAGCTCATGGCGGACACGGCGGTGGTCCGAGAACTGACCGAAAACGGCACCGATCGAATCGAGGACGATCCGGGTCGCGCCGGTCGAGCGGATCGCATGCTCGATGCGGGCGAGCAGCGCGCCGAAATCGTAGGCGCCGACGATGGTGACATCCTGGGAAGGCTCGGGGGCGGCGTCCACGAACGTCCAGAGGCCGGTCTTCTCCCACCCGGGTATGTCCCATTCGAACGGCAGGACATTTCGGCGAATATCGCGGGGGTGCTCCTCGAAGGTCACGAAAACGCCCGCCTCGTTGTTGCGGCGAATCCCTTCGACCAGGTACTGAGCCGCGAACACCGTCTTGCCGCTGCCCGCCGATCCGGCGACCAGGACGGTGCGAGCCTTGGGAAGGCCGCCATCAGCAATGAAGTCGAGACCGGGAATCCCCGTTGGGATTTTTTCAACCAGATTCTTATTCATCGACGTTCAATTTCCGCAGATTTGGACCGGAGGACGGGCTCAGATCTCGGCCAGATCGAGGCCGACCAGGACCTGTTCCCGATCGGAAAGATCGCCGACGATGCGGCGCAGCGGGGGTGGCAGATCCTTGACAAGCGTCGGCGTGGCGAGAATTTTCTCGTTCTCGGCCAATTGCGGCCGTTCCAGAACATCGATCACGACCAGCGTGTATTTGCCAGCTAAATCAGTCTCACAAATTTTCCGGAGATTCGCAATCGCCTGTTCGGTTCTCACCGTTCGACCGGCGATATAGAGCTTGAGTGAGAACTTACTCATCGTTTTCATCCTTGGCGAATGGCGGCTGGCCAGGCTCATTTTCCAGACTGTGCCGGCGTTCGAAACTGTTCCGACCTCCCCATGTCAGGCGCCGGTAGAAGGATACTAAATAGCCCATGACCTCTAACATCAGCAATCGTCCTTCATCGACATAAGCCCTTATCTTTGTCGTTGATTTTTCTTCGAGCCGGGGGTTGATCGCCGCCTTGTGGATTTCGATGACATCCCGGGGACCGGCGCTGAGCAGTCCGAGGCGGTCGGCAAACGCACTGACGTCTTCGCTCAGCATGTGCTGGTTCCAGTGGACCTGCTGTTCCAGCGACCGGTCGAGAAGACGGCCGTATTCCTCGACGATCTCGGCATAGGTAACCGGATCCACGGTCGAAAGATCGGACGTGCCGAGGCTTCGCTCGCTCACCGCAAGCGGCCCGCTGCCATAGAGGCGGCGCGACCACGCCCAGTCCTTAACACCGCCTTCAGCGGCCGGCGCGCTGCGCCCGCGTCGGGGATCGCGGTCGTGGCGGCGGCGTTCGATCGCCCGTTGCAGGGTCCGGTGAGCCAGCGGTGTCGCCAGTTCGGTTTCGGTGAGCATGTCATCGGCTCCAGCCTGCAGACACCGCGAGACCAGCACGCGGTTATCGGGATCGGCCGCCGCCAGGACGGCGACGACCGCCGTTGCCGGGGCGTGCTCGGTGATCAGCGCCAGCGCCTGCCAGAAATCGGCCGTGGCCTCCCGGGCGGCCAGAACCACAGCGGTTTCCACGCCGTCCTCCAGTCGGGCCAGCAAATCGCTGATCGCCCGGGCCGCGATGAGCGACCGGGGCTGCATCCGGCCCGGGCCCGACAGCGTGTCGGACATCGCCGCGAGCAGCGGCCGGCCCGGCGACAGGTCCAGCAGAATGATGCGGCAGCGGTTCATTGCATGACCAGGGGGTCCGTGCCGGTTGAGGGTTGGTGGATCGCGACAGCGGACCTCCATCCGGACGGATTGGACGGCCGCCGGCCGTATCCTGACAGCAATCCAGGGTCCTGAGCGGCGCGCGGGTCGCCGCGTGCGACCCCTGTTCGGTTATGATATCGTCAGGTTGCAGGAGCCTGTCATTGTGCGCGACGGCCCGGCGCTGGTGCAATCGCGCCGTCGGCGTAAGTCTGTCGGGGTCTTTTAGCGCCGAGGGCGCCTCCGCGCCATGATTGAGGGGGTAACCTGGCCGATTGTGGCGAGTTTGCCCCCTGGACTGGACCGGGGATGACGATCAAAACCGGAACTCCCGCGATTGCGAGAGAGGTCGATGCCGGAAAAACGCCTGCTGATTGTCGACGACGAGCCGAAGTTTGCGGCCTTCGTCGGAAAAGTCGCGAGGCCGATGGGCTTCGAGGTGGAAATCACCTGCCATGGCCGCGATTTCATCGAGGCCTATGGCCGGCGCAAGCCCGATGTGGTGGTGATCGACATGGTCATGCCGGAGATCGATGGAAATGAGCTGGTCCTCTGGCTGGTGCAGCAGAAGTGCGATGCCGCGATCATCATTATTACCGGGTTTTCCCCGCAATATGCGGTTAACGCCCGGCTCCTGGCTGAATACAAGGGCCTGAAATCGGTGCGGACGCTCAGCAAACCGGTCACCGTCAGCCGGCTGCGGGAGACGCTCGCCCACGCCGTCGCGACCCCGGCCCTCCAGGGCGGTCAGGACACGGCGGACTGAGGACGAAAGCAATCGGCGACAACCGGCCCCTCTACCTGCTTTCGCTGATCGTCGCCGTCGTTGCTGTCGCCGTGGGCGGCGTGGCCATGGCCCTGTTTTACGGAACGGCCCTCAACCGGGAACGTACCACCCTCAGGGAGACGGTCGATCGTGCCGCGGCCGTGATCGAGGGCGGCGGCGCCGAAACGCTGGCGTTGGAGCTTCTTCCCGGTGTGGCAGACAGGGGCTGGGCCGCCCTGGTCACCGCCGACGGTCAGAGGCGGGAGGTGGTGCTGAGCCGCGGCCGCGAGGGTGGGCTCGGCCCCGGACCGGCGGGCGATCCCGGCTGGCTCGAGCCGGCTTTCGCGGGGGAGACGGGCACGAGGATCGGCCGCGATGCCACGGGCAAAACGGTGCTCGGCGCCTATGCGCCGGCCGGGTCCGGTGGTCTGATTGTCATCGCCGCCGTCGACCTCTGGCACCTGCGCACGCCGTTCGTGCGGTCGGGCATTTACACGGTGGTGATTGCCGGTCTGCTGATCGCCCTTGGCGTGTTCACGTTCCAGACCCTCGGCGCGCCGCTGATGGACCGGCTTCATGCCGGCGAGTCACGGTTTCGCGAGCTGTTTGACACCATGCGCAGCGGCGCGATGATCGTCGATCTGGATGATGCCAGCGGCGACTTCGTCATCCGCGCGTTCAACCGCGCTGCCGAGCGGATCGACGCGGTGAGCGCCGACGAGGTGGTCGGCGCCTACTTGAGCCGGGTCTACCCGGGACTCGAGGATTACGGACTGCCGAAGGTGATGCGCCGGGTTGCGCGCACCGGCGAACCGGAGCGTCTGCCGGTCCGCTACTATCAAAACGACCGGGTCTGCGGGTGGCGGGATACCTACGTCTTCCGGCTGCCGGGCGGCGAGGTCGTCACCCTCTACGATGATGTCACCGAGCAGAAGAAGGCCGAACAGTCGGTTCGGGACAGCGAGGCCCGGTGGCGTTCGATCATCGCCCTGCAGGCCGAAGCGACCATGGTGGTCGATGCCGAAGACCGGATCCGTTTCGTCAACCAGGCGGCGGAAGCGTTATTTGGAACGTCCTCCGAGCAGCTGATCGGCGAGCCCTTTGGCTTTCCAATCGTCGCTGGCGATGTGGCCGAGATCGAGATCCTCAAGCCCGGCGGCGGCGTTGCCTACGCCGAGATGCAGGCCATTCCCATGCGCTGGGACGGCGAGGATCAGTTTCTTCTGTTCATCCGCGACATCTCCGCGCACCGCCGGGCCGAGGGCGACCTGCGCAAGCTGTTCCAGGCCATTGAGCAGAGCCCGGTGTCGGTGGTGATCACCGACGTCACCGGTCGGATCGAATATGTGAACCCGAAGTTTACGGAAGCGACTGGCTACACATATGCAGAAGTTGTCGGTAAAAACCCCAGCATTCTCAAGTCCGGGCTGACGCCGCCTGAGACCTATCAGGCGTTGTGGCGGACGATCGCTGCCGGCGGGGTCTGGAGCGGGGAACTCTACAACAAGAAAAAGAGCGGCGAGCTGTTCTGGGAGCTGGCATCGATCGCCCCGGTTCGCGACGTTCGCGGCAAGGTCACCCACTACGTGGCGGTCAAGGAGGACATCACCGAGCGCAAGGCCAACGAGGAGCGGCTGCGGACGGCTCAAAAGATGAAGGCCGTGGGCGAGCTGACCGGCGGCATTGCCCACGATTTCAACA
This sequence comes from uncultured Rhodospirillaceae bacterium, assembly GCA_964454795.1. Taxonomy (GTDB): domain Bacteria; phylum Pseudomonadota; class Alphaproteobacteria; order Rhodospirillales; family Defluviicoccaceae; genus CAYVUM01. The sequence goes on along the minus strand of CAYVUM010000002.1, from coordinate 60,980 downwards.
ATCTGCTCGCCATCATTCTGGGCAACCTGCAGCTCCTCGACGAAGAGCTCGACCCCGGCGATGAGCGCCACGAGCTGATCGCCGATGCCATCTGGTCGGTGGAGCGGGGCAGCGAGCTGACCAACCGCCTCCTCGCTTTCGCCCGTCGCCAACGGCTCAATCCCAAGAACACCAATGTCAACGTGGTGATCGGGGAAATGACCGACCTGCTCCGCCGGACCCTGGGCGACCGGATCGCCATCCGCGAGATCCTGGCCGAAGGTCTGTGGATGACGATGATCGATCGCGGTCAGCTGGAAAGCGCTATCGTCAACCTCGTGGTCAACGCCCGCGACGCGATGCCTGACGGCGGCGTGGTCACCCTGGCCACCCACAACGTCATCGTCGATGCGGCCCCCGACCCGGACCAGACGGGGCCGCCGCCAGGACAGTACGTTCGGATCGCCGTCACCGACACCGGCTGCGGCATGAGCCCGGACGTGGTCGAACGGATCTTCGAGCCGTTCTTCACCACCAAGGGCTTCGGCAAAGGCAGCGGTCTCGGCCTCAGCATGGTCTACGGCTTCGTTACCCAGTCGGGCGGCCATATCGTCGTCGACAGCGCCCCCGATGCCGGCACCTCGATGCTGATCTATCTGCCGCAGACGGAGGCGGAGGGCGAGAGCGCAGAGGACCCGAAATCGCCGGCGATACCCACCGTGGATGCGGATCACGCCGTCATCCTTGTGGTCGAGGACGACGAGCGGGTGCGCCGGACGGCTGTGCGGGTGCTTCAGCGCAACGGCTACGTGGTTCGCGAGGCGGCCAGCGCCGAAGAGGCGCGCCGCTGCCTGGAGACCATGCCCGAGCTCGACCTGCTGTTCACCGATATCGTTCTGCGCGAAGGGGTGGACGGAAACGCGCTGGCCCGCGAGGTGCTGAAGTCCCGGCCCGGGGCCCGGGTATTGTTCACATCCGGCTATCCGTCCTCGGAGACAGCAGCCCGGCTCTCCGACAGCGGTTATCCGTTCCTCCAGAAACCGTACCGGCGCGAGGCGCTGCTCGAGAAGGTCCACGCCATCCTGTCATGATCCGCCGGCTCCGTTCACCGTCTCCCGGCGATCCTGCGACGATCCGCCCCGCTGCGCGGCGATGCGCCTCAAACGCTGCGCGGCCGGGCGCCCCGTGAAGGCGATTTGCCTCGCTCCCGTTCTGTTTTATGGTCTTGTCCGCGGCAGACGGATGCCCCTGTGCGCCAGCGGACGGTACGACGAAGGAGTCCCGGCCCATGACCGACAATCTTTTGGCGCTGATGCTGGAACAGATGGCGCATGCCATCGCCGCGCACGCCCATTACGCGCGCGAACAGATCGGCAAAGCCGAGCTGAGCCCGCGAATTATGGAAGTCATGGGGCGGGTGCCCCGTCACGAGTTCGTCCCCGTGGAACTGACCCCCTATGCCTATGCCGACCAGCCGTTGCCGATCGGCTGGGACAAGACGATCTCGCAGCCGTTTATCGTTGCCCTGATGACCGATCTGCTTGAGGTCGAGCGATCGCACCGGGTGCTTGAGGTCGGCACCGGCCTCGGATACCACGCGGCGATCCTCTCGAACCTCGCCGATCAGGTGTTTTCGGTGGAGATTGTCGAGGAACTGGGTCAGGAGGCCCGGGAACGGCTTGCCCGCCTCGGCTATCGCAACGTCGACGTCCGGATCGGCAACGGCGAATATGGCTGGCCCGAGAACGCACCGTTTGACCGTATCCTGGTCTGCGCAGCCAGCGACCTTGTTCCGGCCAACCTGCTCGGCCAACTGAAGCCGGGCGGGCGGATGGTGGTGCCGACCGGCCTGCCGGAATCGCAGAGTCTTACCCTGGTCGAGAAGGGTGAGGATGGCCGGATCCGCACCACGCCGACGCTGCCGGTCCGCTTCGCTCTGCTTGAAACCGCAATGTGAACACCGGCCGATGTCACAGCCCGGCGGCCGCGACCGGCTGACCCTGAATGTCAGTGAACCGGGCCTGAAGACCGCGGGCCAGCCCGAGCAGGTCGTCCACATCAACCCGGTCGCGACTCATCAGCGCACGCAGGACCGGATCAGCAAGCAGATCAACCAGGCGGGGCTCGCCGACCCACCGGGAATTTCTGGTTTCTGCTGACCGGGGGGGGATGAGCCATGGTTGATCCAGTGTACGGTCCATCAGCACGGGCGTTTTTCCTTCTTTTGACATGTTTACATCAAGACTTCGGCGGGCGAATAACCTTGCAGCGTTGGCTCGTGCATTCACTTTGGCGCACCGCTGGTTGGAAATCAACAGCCAAGTGCTGCGTTAACGCCGAAGAATGTCAACGTTTTTTCTTCTGAAATTGTTTCGAGCAGACGACAGTCAGGTCGCCGCCAAGATCGCAGCCAGGGCTTCAGGTGGATCTTTGGACGTTGCACTCCCGAGCCGGCGCAGGGCAAGGTCCGCCCCATGTTCTTTCTCGCTTCACGGCTGGCCGGTTGGCTGCTGACCCCGCACAATTTCCTCGGCCTCGCCGTCTGTGCGGCCGCCCTGCTGTTGCTGTCCCCGTGGCGGCGCCTCGGCGTCGCGGTGACCCTGTTCTCGGCGCTGTTCGTCATCCTCGTGGCGGCGACGCCACTGCCGGAGTGGTCGTTGCGTCTCCTCGAGAACCGTTTTCCCCAGGCCCGCCCGCTGCCGGAGCGTATCGACGGGATCATTGTTCTCGGCGGTGCGATCGGCCCACACCTGTCGGCGAGCCGCGGGCAGGTTGCGCTCAAGGCGAGCGCCGAGCGGATGACCGAAGGGGCCGGCCTCGCCCACCGCTACCCGGGCGCCCGGCTGATCTTCACCGGCGGCGATGCCTCGCTGACCCGGGTCGGCCTGACCGAAGCGGAGTTCGCCCGCACCGTCTTCCGTCAGGCCGGGCTGCCGCCGGATCGCGTTGAGACCGAGGCCGCGTCGCGCAACACCTACGAGAACGCGTTGTACGTGGCGCAGATGCTCACCGAGGCCGGCGAGGCGCCGGAAGGCGCCTGGGTCCTGGTCACCTCGGCCTATCACATGCCGCGGTCGGTGGGCTGCTTCCGGCGCGTCGGCCTGCCAGTGATTCCGTTTCCCGTGGATTATCGCAGTGACGGGATGCTCTCCTGGTGGCCGCCCGGGTTCGCCGTCGCCGGCGGCCTCGATCTCCTGGCTCTGGCGATTCACGAATGGGTCGGTCTGCTTGCCTACTGGCTGAACGACTATGTGGAAACGCCGTTTCCCGGGCCGCGTGGCGGCGAACCGGGCCGGTTGACAACGGCTCGCGAATCGCGCACTGGCAAACCATGAGGCTCCGAAGTTCAGAGGTGGCGGCGAGGCGGCTGGCGATCGGTGTTGCGGCGATCATGCTGGCTCTGGCGGTGGGCCTGGTGGTCACCCCGTCGTCCGCCCGCGCCGAAAGCTTCGAGGCGTTCCTGGACGGCATCCGCCGCCAAGCCGTCGCTGGCGGCGTCGATGCAGAGGTGGTGCAGCAGGCGCTCGCCGGCGTTCGCCGCAATCCCCGGATCATCGAACTCGACCGCAGGCAGCCGGAGTTCACCCAGACCTTCTGGCGCTATCTCGAGCGCCGGGTCACCGACGAGCGGATTTCCCGCGGCCGTGCCCTGCTTGTGGAGCACCGCGCCCTGCTTGAGCAGGTGGAACGGCGATACGGCGTCCCCGCGGCGGTGCTGGTGGCGCTCTGGGGTTTGGAGAGCAATTACGGCAGCTATACCGGGGATTTCCGGCTGTTCGAGGCGGTCGCCACCCTGGCGTACGATCCCCGCCGCGGCGGGTTTTTCCGTGCGCAATTGCTGGCTGCCCTGCGGGGCGCGGGGCGGGGCGACATTCCCCTCGATGCACGGTCCTCGTGGGCAGGGGCGATGGGCCAGCCCCAGTTCATCCCGACCACCTATGAGAGCTACGCCGTGGATTTCGATGGCGACGGCCGCCGTGACCTTTGGCGGAGCCTCCCTGATATTTTTGCCTCTGCCGCCAACTACCTGGCGGCCTCGGGCTGGCAGGCCGATGAGCGCTGGGGTCGGGAAGTGATGCTGCCGGCCGGCTTCGACTACGCCCGCACCGGGCTCGAGCGCCGTCGTCCGGTCGCCGAATGGGCAGCGCTCGGGGTGCGGGACGCCCGCGGTGGCCCGCTTCCGGAGGCGGCGATCTCTGCGGCCGTGGTTCTGCCCGGCGGCGCGAGTGGCGGTCCCGCGTTTCTCGCCTACAAGAACTTTCAGGTGATTCTCGCCTGGAACCGCTCGGAGTTGTATGCCGTCGCCGTCGGCCATCTGGCCGACCGTCTGGCGGGCAGCGGTCCGCTGGTAACGCCCGCCCCGGCCAACGAGGTGGCGCTTTCCCAGGCCCAGGTCCGGGAACTGCAGCGGCTGCTGGCCAGCTACGGTTACGATACCGGTGGTATCGACGGCGTCGTCGGCTCGAAGACCCGGGCAGCGATCCGCGGATTTCAGCAGCGCCACGGCCTGCCTGCAGACGGTCATCCAAGCATCGTCGTTCTGCGGCGCCTGCAGCAGGGGCCACCCAGATGACCGCCCGTTTCGGACAGACAGCGGCCGCGCGGATGCCGAGCAGCCTCTGGCTGACCCTGGCGACTCTGCTGCTTCTCGCGGCTTGTGCCGAGACCCGCCCGGTCGAACGGGCGCCTTCGGCGTCTCCCCCGCCGCCTGGCTACAAGGTGGGTAAGCCCTACCGGATCAACGGCGTCGACTATGAGCCGCGGGTCGATCCGACCTATGACCAGGTCGGTGTTGCCTCCTGGTATGGCCGGAAGTTCCACAGTCGCCGCACCGCCAACGGTGAGCGGTTCGACATGCACGCGATGACCGCGGCGCACACCACCTTGCCGATGCCGACAATGGTGCGGGTGACCAACCTTGAAAACGGCCGCAGCGTCGATCTGCGCATCAATGATCGTGGGCCGTTCGCCCATGGCCGGATCATCGACGTCTCGCGCCGGGCTGCCGAGGTGCTGGGTTTCCGTCACGCCGGGGTTGCCCGGGTTCGGGTTCAGGTGCTCGCCGACCAGCCCCTGGAGACCGCAGCCGCTGCGCCGTCGCCGGCAGCGCCGGTCCCAACTGCGCCAGCGGCGCGGACGGAGCCCACAGTCCGCCGCGGCGGAACGGGCGCGGTGTACGTGCAGGCCGGCGCCTTCGCGCGCTATCATAACGCCCTGGAGGTCAGCGGCCGGCTGCGTGATCTCGGCCCGGTCCAGGTTTCCCCGGTGGTGATTGAGCAGGGTGAGGTCTTTCGGGTGCGGCTCGGTCCGGTGTCGTCGGTGGACGAGGCCGAGCGGCTGCGGATGGCCGCAAGCGATGCCGGCTTTCCCGCCTCGCGGGTTATCGTCGACTGAAGATCAGTCAGGCATCCGCTGCGGGTCGTGTCCGGTCGGGTGCCGGTAGGAATTGAGGGGAGCGAACGCAGATGATGAACTGGCAGCCGTCATCGCCGCGAATCGGACCTGCCCGTCCGCCGTGGTCCTTTCGGGTGGCCTGTGCGATTCTCGCCCTGGCAGCCCTTCAGGTCGCTGCGGCGCGCCCGCTCACAGCCTTCGAGTCCGCAGCGCCGCAGGCGCTGCTCGTCGATGCCACCACCGGCGTTACCCTGTTCGCGAAGAACGCCGATGAGCCCATGCCGCCGGCGTCGATGAGCAAGGTGATGACTGTGTTCATGGCCTTCCAAGCGCTGAGCGAAGGCCGCCTCGCCCTGGACGACACCTTTACGGTCAGCGAGAACGCCTGGCGCAAGGGCGGTGCCGCCAGCGGCGGTTCGACGATGTTTCTCGACGTCGGCTCAGAGGTCACGGTCGAGGAGTTGCTTCGCGGCATCATCGTTCAGTCCGGCAACGATGCCTCGATCGTCCTGGCTGAGGGCCTGTCGGGCAGCGAAGAGGCGTTCGCGCGCGACATGACCCGGGTCGGCAGGGACATCGGCCTGACCAGCACAACCTTTACCAATGCCGCCGGCCTTCCTGATCCAGGGCATCTGACCACGGCCCGTGACCTCGCGACCCTGGCGATCGAGACAATCAGGCGATTCCCTGCCTACTACCACTATTATGCGGAGACCGAATACACCCACAACGGCATCCGCCAGGGCAACCGCAACCCGCTGCTGTACAAAAACATCGGCGCCGACGGGCTGAAAACCGGGCACACCGAGGCTTCCGGCTATGGCCTGACCGCCTCGGCGGTGCAGGACGGCCGGCGGCTGGTTCTGGTGATCAATGGCCTGGAGAGCATCCGCCAGCGGACCGCCGAGGCCGAACGCCTGATGGCCTGGGGGTTCCGGGAGTTCGAGAACTACACCCTGCTGGCCGCCGGTGCGACGCTGGAGGAGGCCGACGTCTGGCTCGGTGCGACCGACACGGTCCCGCTGACCTCGGAGACCGACTTGGTTGTCACCCTGCCGCGCGACGCCCGCGACAGCATGGCAGCGGTGGTGCGCTACGACGGCCCCGTGCCCGCGCCGATCGCCCGCGGTGCTGCCATCGCTACCCTGGAGGTGAGTGCGGAAGGCGTGGAGCCGATGCGGTTCCCACTGGTCGCCGGCGCCGACGTCGAGAAGCTGGGAGTCCTCGGCCGGCTGTTCGCCGTCGTCGAGCACCTAGTCATGCACCAGTTGCAGTGAGGGGAGACGGGCCACGTCCGGAACGCGCGGGCGCTTCATCACCGTCGAGGGGATCGAGGGGGCTGGCAAGTCGACCCAGGCGCGACGGCTCGCCGACGCGTTGACCGCGGGCGGCTACCCGACCCGGCTGACCCGCGAGCCGGGTGGTGCCCCGGCCGCCGAGGCGATCCGCACCGTGGTGCTGACCGGGGAGACGGCCCTCTCGCCGCTTTCGGAGGCCCTGCTCCACTACGCCGCCCGCCGCGAACATCTGGATGCGACGGTGCTGCCGGCGCTGGCGGCCGGCGCGTGGGTGGTCTCGGACCGGTTCGCCGATTCAACGATGGCGTACCAGGGATACGGCCACGGACTCGGCCGGGAGTTGATCGCCGGACTGCACGCCCTGGTGGTTCCCGACATCCGGCCCGACCTGACGCTCATCTTCGATCTCGACGTCACCGCCGGGCTGGCCCGCGCCCGCGCCCGCTCTCCCGACGGCGATCGCTACGAGCGCCTGGATCCGGCCTTCCATGAGCGGGTGCGCGCGGGCTTTCTCGAGATCGCCCGCCGGGAACCGGATCGCTGCGCCGTCGTCGCTGGCGACGGGGCCGAGGCGGCGGTCGCCCTCCGCGCCTGTGCTGTGGTCGCGGAGCGTCTGGGAGTTGCCTTGTGAGCGAAGTGACCCCGCCGCCGCCCCGCGCCAATCCCGATTTGCTCGGACATCGTGAGGCCGAGATCGCCCTCCGCCACGCCTGGGAGCGCGACCGGCTCGCCCACGGCTGGCTGGTCACCGGCCCGGCCGGCATCGGCAAGGCGACGCTGGCCTTCCGGTTCGCCCGTTTCGTCCTTGCCGGCGGCGAAGGTGCACTGGCGTCGGGGGCGGGACTGGGGATTGATCCGGACCACCCGGTGTTCCGGCGGGTCGCCAGCGGCGGCCATCTCGACCTGATCACCATCGAGCGCGCGGTGAACGAGAACACCGGCAGGCTGCGCGGCGAGATCGTTGTCGAGCAGGTCCGGGCACTCCGCGAGCGGCTTGGCCGTACCGCAGCCGAAGGCGGCTGGCGGGCGGTGATCATCGATCCGGCCGACGAGATGAACCTCAACGCCCAGAATGCGCTGCTCAAGGTCCTGGAAGAACCGCCGGCGCGGACGGTGCTGATGCTGGTCTGTCACCGGCCCGGCCGGTTGCTGCCGACGGTGCGGTCGCGGTGCCGGCAGTTGCCACTGCGCCCGCTCGCCGATGCCGATGTGAACACGCTGCTCGCCCGGTATGCATCACTGGACCACGTTGCGGGCCGGACTGAGGTGGTCCGGCTGGCCGGAGGCAGTGCCGGCCGGGCGTTGACCCTGGCCGCGAGCGGCGGCGCGGCGGTGCTGGCGGAGATCGATGATGTGCTGAGCGGCCTCGCCGAGGCGGATCCGGCCGCGCTGTTCGGGCTTGCCGACCGGGTTGGCAAGTCCGGGGCGGAGGGTCTGTTCCGGCTCGCCGCCGATCACCTCACGGACCGGCTTGCCGAGCGGATCCGAATCGCGGCCGGCGCCGCGCGATCCGCGGAAACGGCAACCGGAGCGACCGCTTCGCCGCCCCATGGCCGGGTCGGCCTTGATCGGTGGCTGGAGCTGTGGGACAAGAGCCGCGGCCTCCTGGCGCGGACGGAGAGTGCCAATCTGGACCGGCGGCAGGTGTTTCTGACCCTGCTGCTGGAGCTTCGCGAAGCCGTCCGCAGGTACCGGGACCCTGCCGTTCGAACCCCGGCGTAACCGCCGCCGCCCCGCAGAGGATCTCCGAGCCGATGGCTGCGCCCGGCACCTACTACGTCACGACGCCGATCTACTACGTCAACGACAAGCCGCACATCGGTCACATGTACACCTCGCTCGCGTGTGACGTGGTGGCGCGGTTCAAGCGCCTGGACGGCTTCGATGTGCGGTTTCTGACCGGCACAGACGAACACGGTCAGAAGGTGGACAAGGCCGCAGCGGCGGCCGGGGTGGCGCCGCAGACCTTCACCGATCAGGTGGCGCAGAATTTCCGCGACCTGACAGTGGCCATGAAGTTCACCAACGACGATTTCATCCGCACCACAGAACCCCGGCATCGCCGGGCCTGCCAGGCGCTCTGGCAGCGCCTGATCGACGCCGGGGAGATCTACCTCGGCGGCTATACCGGCTGGTATGCGGTCCGGGACGAGGCGTTCTACGCCGAGGCCGAGTTGACAACGGCGGCGGACGGCACCCGGCTCGCCCCCTCCGGCGCGCCGGTGGAGTGGATCGAGGAGCCCAGCTACTTCTTCCGGCTGTCGGCTTGGCAGGACCGGCTGCTCGCGTTCTACGCCGCCAACCCCGCCTTCGTCGGGCCGAAAGCCCGCTTCAACGAAGTGACCAGCTTTGTCCGCGGCGGCCTGCAGGACCTGTCGGTCTCGCGGACGACGTTTTCGTGGGGCGTGCCGGTGCCGGGCGACGAGGCGCATGTCATGTACGTCTGGCTCGACGCCCTCACCAACTACATCACCGCTCTCGGCTTTCCAGAGACCTCCGGCGACTTCGCCCGCTATTGGCCGGCCGATCTGCACATGGTCGGCAAGGACATCCTGCGCTTCCATGCCGTGTACTGGCCGGCGTTCCTGATGGCTGCCGGGCTCGAGCCGCCGAAACGGGTGTTCGCCCACGGCTGGTGGACGATTGAGGGCCAGAAGATGTCCAAGTCCCTCGGCAATGCCATCGATCCGCTGCACCTGATCGACGAGTACGGGCTCGACCAGGTTCGCTACGTCATGCTCCGCGAGGTGCCGTTCGGCAACGACGGCGATTTCTCGCACGAATCGGCCGTCAGCCGGATTAACGGGGAACTGGCCAACGACTACGGCAATCTCGCCCAGCGGGTCCTGTCGATGGTCGCCCGGAACAGCGACGGAGCCGTCCCGGCGCCGGGGCCGCTTGCCGACGACGACCGGGCTCTGCTTGCTGCTGCCGGGGCGTTGCTGCCTGCCGTCCGCACAGCCCTTGACGTCCAGGCGTTCCATGAGGGGATTGAGCGGATCTGGGTCGTCATCCGCGCCGCCAACGGCTATGTGGACCGCCAGGCGCCTTGGACGCTGCGCAAGACCGATCCGGAGCGGATGGGCACGGTGCTGTGGGTGCTCGCCGAGACCCTCCGCCATCTGGCGATCCTGACCCAGCCGCTGGTCCCGGATGCGTCGGCGCGGCTGCTCGATCAGCTCGCCGTCCCGGTCGAGCAGCGGACGTTCGCGGCCCTCGATACGGACCATGCCCTGACCGCCGGCACGGCTTTGCCGGAACCGGCGCCGGTGTTTCCGCGGTACGTTGCCGAGGGGACTGAAAGCCGTTCACCCGCAAAGCGAGGCTGAGCGTCGTGCTGGTTGACAGTCACTGTCATCTCGACTTCCCGGAGCTTGCCGCCGAGATCGACGGGGTCATGGCCCGCGCCGGCAACGCCGGGGTCGGCACCATGCTGACCATCTGCACCCACGTCACCCGGTTCGAGCAGGTCCTCGCCGTTGCCGAACGCTGGGATCGGGTCTGGTGCACGGTCGGCATCCATCCCCACGAGGCGGGCGCGGAACCGCAAACCCCGGCGGACCGGCTGATCGAACTGGCCGACCATCCCAAGGTGGTCGGCTTTGGCGAAACCGGCCTCGATTATCATTACATGCACTCCCCGCGGGCGGCACAGCAGCGGTCGTTCCGTGCCCATATCCACGCGGCGCGGGCGACCGGCCTGCCGCTGATCGTCCACACCCGGGAGGCGGATGACGACACGGCTGCAATCCTCGCCGAGGAGCACGCCGACGGTGCGTTTCCGGGCCTGATCCACTGTTTCAGCTCCACGCAGCGGCTGGCCGACCGGGCGGTCGGGCTGGGGCTGCTGATCTCGTTCTCGGGAATCATCACCTTCAAGACGGCCGACGCGCTCCGCGCCGTCGCCGCTGCCCTGCCGGCCGACCGGATCCTGGTGGAGACCGATTCGCCGTACCTGGCGCCGGTGCCGAAGCGGGGGAAACGCAATGAGCCGGCCTACGTCGCCTACACGGCAGCCGAGGTGGCGCGGGTCCGCGGAGTCACGGTGGCCGAACTGGCCGCCACCACGACCGACAACTTCTTCACGCTGTTCCGCAAGGCGGCCCGGCCGGAGCAGGCCCCAGCGATGCGGGCCTGATCGCAGGAGCCGGACAGGTGAAACTGGTGATCCTCGGTGCCGGTGCGTCCAGCGGCACGCCGGCAATCGACTGGGGCTGGGGCGGCTGCAATCCCGCCGAGCCGCGCAACCGCCGGTCCCGGCCGTCCATTCTGGTCGAGGACGACGGGACCCGCATTCTCGTCGATACCGCGCCGGAGTTGCGCGACCAGCTGATCGCCGCAGGGGTCTCGACCCTGGACGCGGTCATTTACACCCACGCCCATGCCGATCACCTCCACGGCATCGACGACCTGCGCGCCATCAACCGGGCGATCGGTGCGCCGCTCGACTGCTACGCCGATGCCCATACCCTCGCCGAGATCAACCGCCGGTTCGGCTATGTGTTCAAGCCGCTCGACGAGGGCGCCCGCTTCTACTACAAGCCGACGCTGGTTCCCCGGGAACTCCATCATCTCCAGCATCTCGAGATCGGCACGATCCCCGTGACGGCCTTTGAGCAGTCCCACGGTTTCAGCCGGACCTTCGGATTCCGGTTCGGCTCCGTGGCTTACACCACCGATGTGGTTGAGCTGCCGGAAGCGGCGTTCGAAGCGCTTGCCGGGGTACGGCTGTGGGTGATTGGCACGCTGGTGGATCATCCCCATCCCACCCACTGCGATGTGGGCAAGGCGCTGGAATGGATCGCCCGGATCAAGCCCGACCAGGCGGTGCTGAGCCACCTCGGCAATGATCTTGACTACCGCCGGCTGAGCGATCGCCTGCCCTGCGGGGTGATCGCCGCCTACGACGGCCTGACTATCGAAGTTTAGCCGGCGGCGAAGCGCCAAGGGTGGTGAGCGCCGCTGGCAGTGCCGCGAAGTCCTCAATCACCAGATCTGCGCCCAGATCGGCCGCCGGCACCCGGGTATAGCCACCGGCACGGAGGATGACCGGCAGGCCGGCAGCCCGGGCGGCCGCGACATCGTTGGCATTGTCGCCGACCATCACGGCCCGCCCGGCGCCGATCCCGAGCCGGTCAAGGACGGCGAGCAGGTGGCGGGGATCGGGCTTGCGGATCTCGCCGAGGCTGTCGCCGCCGAGGACAGCGCCGAAGAAGCCGGCAAGCCCCACGTCTTCCAGGACCGCCCGGGCGGGCGCTTCCGGCTTGTTGGTGCACACGCCGAGCCGGCAGCCTTGCGCCGACAGATTGGCCAGCGCTTCGCACACCCCGGGATAGGGGCGGGTGTCCACCGCCGTCGCCCCTTCATAGAGGTTGAGGAACCGGCCGGTCAGGCTGCCGAGATCGTCTCCGGGGCCAAGGCCGCCGGTCGCGGTCATCGCCCGCTCCACCAGCTTTGTCGCACCATCCCCGATCATTCCGACCACTGCCTCGAGATCGAGCGCCGGGCGCTTGAGCTCGTCGAGCAGCCGGTTGAGTGCCCGGGTCAGATCGGGGGCGCTGTCGACCAGCGTGCCGTCCAGATCGAAGATGACGGCGCCGAAATACGGGGAGAGTGGCAAAGCGTTAACCCTGATCGGCGAGGGTGGCGGCGATACACACCGAAACACCATTTGACTTGGCGCCCTGCGCCCGGCTGTGGCAGCTTCCGGCCGGCTGCGCCCGCCAAGCGGCGCTCCTTCCTAAACGAGGTCCCATCCGATGACCAACAGGAAAACCGCCGTGGTTGTCCTCGCCGCCGGCCGCGGCACCCGGATGAAGTCGGCGCGCCCCAAGGTTCTCCACGAGATCGCTGGCCGCAGCCTGATCCATCACGTCCTTGCCACGGCCGATGCCCTGTCCCCGGAGCAGATCGTCGTCGTTGTCGGCACCGGCGCCGATGCCGTGACCGCTGCCGTCGCGCCACACCGCACGGTGCTGCAGGACCCGCCGCTGGGCACCGGCCACGCAGTCCTGATGGCCCGAGAGGCGCTGGCCGGGTTCGAGGGCGACGTGCTGATCCTCTATGGCGATACGCCGCTGATCACCGCTGAAACCCTGGAGCGGATGCGGTCGGTTCGGGCCGCGGCCGACCCGCCCGCCGTGGTCGTTCTCGGCTTCCGGCCGGCCGATCCCGGCGCCTACGGACGCCTCGTCACCGGTGGCGACGGCGGGCTCGAGGCGATCGTCGAGGCGGGCGACGCAACCCCTGGCCAGCTCGCCATCGATCTCTGCAATTCCGGCGTCTTTCTTGTGGATGGCAGCCACCTGTTTCCGCTGCTTGAGCGGATCGGTAACGACAATGCCAAGGGCGAATACTATCTGACCGACATCGTCGAGCTGGCCCGCGCCGATGGTCTCGCTTGCGCGGTGGTCGAAGGCGCGGTCGAGGAGTTCGTGGGGGTCAATTCCCGGGTCGATCTGGCCGAGGCGGAGGTGATCGTCCAGAACCGGCTGCGCACCCGGGCGATGCTCGACGGCGCGACCCTGATCGATCCACCCTCGACGTTCTTTTCCATGGACACCCGGATCGGCCGCGATGTCGTGATCGGCCCGTCGGTGGTGTTCGGCCCCGGCGCCAGTGTTGGCGATGACGTGGAAATCCGCGCCTTCTGCCATATCGAGGGCGCCCATGTGGCGAGCGGCGCGGTCGTCGGCCCGTTTTCCCGGCTGCGCCCCGGCGCGCAGGTGGGCCCGGACGCGCATATCGGCAATTTCGTCGAGATCAAGAATGCCTCGGTGGAGAGCGGCGCCAAGGTCAATCACCTGAGCTACATCGGCGATGCGCGGATCGGCGCCCGAGCCAACATCGGCGCCGGCACGATCACTTGCAACTATGATGGTTTCTTCAAGAGCCATACCGACATCGGCGCCGGGGCGTTCATCGGCTCGAACACCTGCCTGGTGGCGCCGGTTAAGATCGGCGACGGCGCGATCGTCGGTGCGTCAAGCGCCATCTCGAAGGATGTGCCGGCCGACGCCCTGGCGGTGGTGCGCGGACCCTTTACCGTCCGGGACGGGTGGGCGAGGGCGTTCCGCAAGCGCCGGGCTGCCGAAAAGGCAGCCCGCCAGGCGCCGGCACCGGCCGGCACCGGTCAGCCGGGAGAGCCGACGCCGGCAGAATAGCAGGCAGGGCTGCGGCTGGCCGGGCCGTGGAGCAGCTCCGAAAGAGGATCATCGACGAATGTGCGGTATTATCGGCATTATCGGACGGGGCGAAGCCGGCCCGCTGCTGATCGACGCCTTAAAGCGTCTTGAGTACCGGGGGTATGACTCTGCCGGGGTGGCAACCCTCGCCAACGGCACAATCGAGCGGCGCCGGGCGGAAGGCAAGATCGTCAATCTGGAAGCGGTACTCGCCGAACGGCCCGTCAACGGTCATATCGGTATTGGTCACACCCGCTGGGCAACCCACGGGGCCCCCACCGAGAACAATGCCCATCCGCATGCCGATGACCGGGTGGTGCTGGTCCACAACGGGATCATCGAGAATTTCCACCGGCTCCGCACCGAGCTGACCGCCGCCGGGGTGCTGTTCGGCACCGAAACCGATACCGAGGTCGTCGTTCACCTGATTTCCAGCTATCTGCGCGCCGGGGACTCGCCGGAGGAGGCGGTGCGCAAGTCGCTCGGCCGGCTCGAAGGCGCCTTCGCCCTCGCGATCCTGTTCGCCGGTCATAACGACCTGATGATCGGTGCGCGGCGCGGCAGCCCGCTCGCCGTCGGTTACGGCGATGGCGAGATGTACCTCGGCTCCGATGCCCTGGCACTGGCGCCCCTGACCCGGCGTATCTGCTACCTGGAGGAGGGCGACTGGGCGGTGGTCCGCTCTGGCGGAGCCGTGCTCTACAACGCTGCGGGCGCGATTGTCGAGCGGCCGATCAAGCTGACCGCCACCTCCGGGGCGATGATCGGCAAGGGCAACTACGCCCATTTCATGCTGAAGGAGATCTACGAGCAGCCGACGGTGATTGGCGACACCCTGCACGCGCTGCTCAATCCGTGGAACCACGTGGTGACCATGCCGCCGCTGTCGTTTGACATGACCCGGGTTTCGCGGGTCACCATGGTTGCCTGCGGCACCTCCTATCACGCCGCCATGGTCGCCCGTTACTGGTTCGAGCGGGTCGCGCGGATCGCCTGCGAGGTGGATATCGCCTCCGAGTTCCGGTACCGCGACGCCGATCTGCCGCAGGGCGGGCTGGCGATCTTCATCTCGCAGTCGGGAGAAACCGCTGACACCCTGGCAGCGCTGCGCTACGCCCAGGGCCGGCGGCAGAAGGTGCTCAGCATCGTCAACGTCGCGGAAAGCTCGATGGCCCGGGCCTCCGATGCCTGCCTGCTGACCCATGCCGGTCCGGAAATCGGGGTGGCGTCGACCAAGGCCTTCACCACCCAGCTGACCGTGCTCGCCTGCCTGGTGATCGCCATGGCGGCAGCGCGCGGTGCCATCGACCGCGCCACCGAGACCCGCCTGTGCCAGTCGCTGACCGAGGTCCCGAGCCGCGCCAACGACGTGCTGATCCACGACGAACGGCTGGCCGAGCTTGCCCGAGAGGTGGCCGAGGCCCGCGACGTGCTCTATCTCGGCCGCGGCACCGGCTACCCGATCGCCCTCGAAGGCGCGCTCAAGCTGAAGGAAATCAGCTATATCCACGCCGAGGGCTACGCTGCCGGGGAAATGAAGCATGGACCGATCGCGCTGATCGACGAGAACATGCCGATCATCGTGATCGCCCCCAGCGACGAGCTGTTCGAGAAGACGGCCTCGAACATGCAGGAGGTGATCGCCCGCGGCGGCCGGGTGATCTTCCTCTCCGACCGGCGAGGGATCGAGACGCTGGGCACCATGGCGGCCGCGACCCTCGAGTTGCCGGCCGTCGATCCGTTCGTTGCCCCGATCCTGTACACCATCCCGGTCCAGTTACTCGCCTATCACGTAGCGGTCGCCAAAGGCACAGACGTGGATCAGCCACGAAACCTCGCCAAGAGCGTGACGGTCGAATAACCCTCATTGGGGATCAGTTTACGCGAAATCCCGGTCGCCGGCGGTTCGTTCATGACATCGATCGGCCATGATGAATGCCTATGTCCCGGCTTGATGGACAGCAGGCCGCAAGCGGCGCTTAAGCAAACCCGTTGATGCGCCCAAAACGAGCCAAAATATACCCGTTAGGGGGTATAAGGGAGAGAGGGCGCTGTGCTGGACAAGCCGGGCACGTGGCCAAAACGGCGGACCGACGGGAAGACATGAGCTGACCGATGCTTGACTTTTCCCAACGTGCTCCGGATCCGACGAACTGGCTGACCCGCCAGCGGCGCTATCCCAGGGGAACCATCGGCGCGCTGATCGGCCGGCTGACCGGCCTCAGAAACAGCCGGTTGATCCGCATCGCGCTCGATAAGCTTGACCTGACGGCGATGGACAACGTGCTGGAAGTGGGCTGCGGGACCGGCCGGGCGATCGCCGCCCTGATAGAGCGTGATCATCTCGGCTTCGTTACCGGGATCGACCATTCGGCGCTGATGGCGAGGCTCGCCATCCGCCGCAATATCGAGGCGATCGAGTATGGCCGGCTTGAGGTCCGCCAAGCTGCGGTCTCCCGCCTGCCCTACCTGGACCACTGGTTCGCCAGGGCGTTCGCGATCGAGAGCTTTCCGCACTGGCCCCGGCCCGACGATGATGTCGCGGAGATCCGCCGGGTGCTCAAGCCCGGTGGCCGGCTGGTTCTGGTGTTCCGGCGCGACGGCGACAGCCGGCTGGAGAAGCGGGCCTTTGAGGCCATGGAGCGCGCCGGGTTCGTGGAAACGGCCGTTGACTACCACGGCGCCGGCCGGAACGTCCCGATCAGCCTGGTCGGTATCGTTCCGCAGGAGCCGGGACGCGATCACCGGGTGATCTGAACAGGGATCCCCTCACGCTGGGCGTACGCCCAGTTGATCATCGTCCAGTTGAGCCGCCATTCGTCGTTGCCGGCCGCCTCGACGATCGGGTCCGGGTCGACCTCGAGGACGTCGGACTCCAAGTCGGGCACGCCGCTCTCCTCGATCTGGTCGATCTGCTCCCGCGAGGGGGTCACCTCCAGGAACAGATCACCGTTGCGACGGCCCAGCTTGACCCGCTGATCCACCACCGTCACCGGCGTGCCGACCGGGACCTGTTCATACAGCCACTCAACGTTTTCCGGATACATCCGGATGCAGCCATGGCTGACCCGCCGGCCGACGCCGTAGGGCTTGTTGGTGCCGTGGATCAGGTAGGCCGGCCATCCCAGATAAAGCGCCCGTGTGCCAAGGGGATTGTCCGGCCCCGGCGGAACCCGGCCTGGCAGTTCCGGATCCTCGCGGCGGATGGATGCGGGCGGATGCCACGCCGGGTCTTTTGCTTTGCGCACCACCTTCGTTCTTCCCTTTGGCGTGCGGGCGCCATCGCGGCCGACGCCGAGCGGAAAGCTCGCCACCGCCTGTCCGTCCTTTCCGAACAGATAGAGGCGGAGGTCGGCGAGATTAATGATGATACCGCGGCGCGACGCATCGGGCAGGACGTGCGCGGTTGGCAGCAGCAGCCGGCGGTTGTCGCCAGGCAACCACGGGTCCACCCCGCGATTGGCGGCCATCAACTCGATCAGGCCGAGGCCGTGGTCACGGGCGACCTGAAGCAGCGTGTCTTCGTAAGCCGTGGTGTAGAAGCGCAACTCGCCGACCAGATCGTCCTGGCCCGAATAATCGACCGCAGCCCGGCCAGAACCGGGCGCGACCAGCGAGCCGGCGCCGATCGCGGTGGCAAGAGCGAGAAATTTTCGTCGGGTCAGATCCGCAGTCATCGGCATTGTCCGGCGTGTCGCTCAAAAATGGGGAGCCGGCGGTCAGGTGCGCAAGATGCCGCCGGTCCGGCTCGAAACGCTTGCGACCACCCGGCCGGCAAAGGCGTCCAGGTCGGCGTCGGTAAGGGTTCGCTCCATCGGTTGCAGAATCACCGTCACCGCCAGCGACTTCTGGCCCTCGCCGACACCGGGCCCTGTGAAAACGTCGAACACCCGCACATCCCGGATCAGGGCGTCGTCGGCGGCGCGGACCGCCCGGACCAGGTCGTCCGCCGGCAGCCCGGCCGCAACAACGAAGGCAAAATCCCGTTCCAATGGCTGGAACGCGGACGCGGCGAGTGCCGGGCGAAGTGCGCCTCCCTTGCCCTTGCGGGCCGGGATAGCGTCCAGGAACACCTCGAAGGCAACCAGCCGCCCGGCCACGTCGAGGGCCCGGGCGACCCGCGGATGCATGTCGCCGAAGGCCGCGAGCAGCGTCTTCGGTCCCAGCCGGATCACCCCCGAGCGGCCCGGATGGTACCAGGCAGGTGCTCCGGCGGTGACCTGGGCGCGATCGACCGGGACGCCGAGCGCGGCCAGCACCGCCAGCGCGTCGGCCTTGGCGTCGAACACGTCCACGTCGCGGGGCGGCTGGCACCAGTGGCGGGGACCGGTGCGGCCGGCGCGGACCCCGGCGGCGACCCAGCTCTGGTCCGCTGGCCGGTCGCCCGCGTATTGGGGACCCACCTCGAACAGCGCCACGTCCGGATAGCCGCGGGCGGCGTTCCGGACGCAGGCGGAGATCAGGTTCGGCAACGGCGACGGCCGCATCACATCGAGATCGGTACTGATCGGATTGACCAGCCGTTGCGTCTCGCTGACGCCGCCGAACAGGTCGGCCTGGGCGGCCGGCAAGAACGAAAATGTCACCGCTTCGGTCAGCCCGCGGGCAGCGAGCAACCGGCGGGCCAGCACCCGTCGGCGCTGGCCGCTGTCGAGGGCCGGATGGGGCAGGGCGGAGGCGGCTTCCCGGGCCATCGGAACCACCGGAATGTGCTCATAGCCGTGCAGGCGGATCACTTCTTCGACCACGCAGGCTTCACCATCGAGGTCGCTGCGCCACGTGGGCGGCCTCACCTGCCACACCTCGCCCGGCTCGCCGTCGGCCCCCTCCACAGCGAAGCCGAGGGTGTCGAGTATCTCGACGATCCGCCGGGGCGGAACCTCGACGCCACAAAGGGAGGCGAGCCGCCCCGGGCGAAACGGGATCGCCGGTTGGCGCGGCGGCTCGGCGCCGGCGATGACGAGACGGGACGGCTCGCCACCGCACAATTCCAGGATCATCCGGGTTGCCAACTCGGCCCCGCCGATCACGAACGCCGGATCGATGCCGCGCTCAAACCGGTAGCGGGCGTCGGTCTGGAGGTCGAGCTTGCGGCCCGTCGCCGCTGTGCGCACCGGATCGAACAGCGCCGACTCGATGAACACATCGACGGTCTCCGCGGTACAGCCGGTCCGCTCGCCGCCAATCACTCCGGCCAGCGCTTCAGCCTCACGATCGTCAGCGATGACGGTCATTTCGGGATCGAGCGGGTAATCCCGGCCGTTGAGGGCACGCAGGCGTTCACCTGGCCGGGCGAGTCGGACGTGCAGGTCGCCCCGCACCTGCGCGGCGTCGAACACATGCAGCGGCCGGCACAGATCGAACGTGATGTAGTTGGTGATGTCGACCAGCGCCGAGATCGGCTTCAAGCCCACGGCCAGCAGCCGGCGCTGCAGCCACTCCGGGCTCGGCCCGTTGCGAAGCCCGCGCACCATCCGACCGACGAAGTACGGGCACGCCGAAGCGGTCCCGGCTGCAAACTCCAGGTGAACGCCGATCGGGCTTTCGAACCCGCCAGGCACGGCCCCGATGGTGAGCGGCTTCAACCGGCCAAGGCCGGCAGCGGCAAGGTCGCGGGCCATGCCGCGCACCCCGAGGCAGTCGCCACGGTTTGGGGTGATCGCCACGTCGAAGACCGGATCGGCGAGGCCCATAACGTCCACCGCGCGGGCGCCGACCGGGGCGTCTCCCTGCAGGTCGACGATGCCATCGTGGGCATCGGACAGTCCCATCTCCCGTTCCGACAGCAGCATCCCGCAGCTGTCGACGCCGCGGATCGCCGCCTGCTTCAGGGTCAGGCCGGTTCCGGGAACATAGGCGCCGACCGGCGCGAATACGCCCTTCATCCCGGCGCGGGCGTTGGGAGCGCCGCACACCACCTGGACCGTTTCAGACCCGGTGTCGACGGTGCAGACCCGCAGCTTGTGCGCGTTCGGGTGCGGGACCGCCTCGACAACCCGAGCGACGACAAAGGACTCGAGGCCGGCGGCGGGATCGACGATCTCCTCGATCTCCAGGCCGGTCATCGTCAGCCGGTAGCCGATCTCCTCGACCCCGGCATCGGTGTCCAGATGGTCCTTCAGCCAGGACAACGTGAACTTCACGGGTCCAGCCCTCCGACCATGGACGGCACCTGAAGGGCATTGAAACCGTAGTGGCGGAGCCAGCGCAGATCGGACTCATAGAAAGTGCGCAGGTCCGGAATACCGTATTTCAGCATGGCGATCCGCTCGATCCCCATGCCGAACGCGAAGCCCTGGTAGCGCTCGGGGTCGATGCCGCAATTCCCCAGTACCCGCGGGTTGACCATGCCGCAACCCAGGATTTCCAGCCAGTCGTCGCCGCGGCCGATCTTGAGCTGGCCGCCGGCGCGGGTACAGCCGATGTCCACCTCCGCTGACGGCTCGGTGAATGGAAAAAAGCTGGGGCGGAACCGCACCGGCAGATCGTCGATATCAAAGAACGCCCGGCAGAACTCGATCAGGCAGCCCTTGAGATGGCCCATATGGGTCTGTTCGTCGACCACGAGCCCTTCCACCTGGTGGAACATTGGCGAGTGGGTGGCGTCGGAATCGCAGCGATAGGTGCGCCCCGGGGCGATGATCCGGATCGGCGGCTGCTGCTTCAGCATCGTCCGGATCTGAACGTTGGAGGTGTGCGTGCGCAGAACCATCCGCAGCCCCTCCCGATTGCCCGGCAGGTAGAAGGTGTCGTGTTCCTGCCGCGCCGGGTGTTCAGGGGGCATGTTCAGGGCGGTGAAGTTGTGCCAGTCGTCCTCGATATCCGGGCCTTCGGCGACAGTGAGGCCCATCTCCCCGAAGATCGCGACGATCTCATCGATGGTCTGGCTGACCGGGTGCACCGAGCCGGCCGGCTCGGGTCGCACCGGCAGGGTGACGTCCACCACCTCGTTGGCGAGCCGTTCCTCGAGAGCGGCATCAGCCAGCGCCGCCTTGCGCGCTTCCAGGGCGGCCGAGACCTCGTCTTTCAACTGGTTGAGGGCCGCCCCGGCTTCCCGGCGCTCCTCGGGTGAGAGGTTGCCGAGGCCTTTCATCAGCGCGGTGATGCGTCCCTTCTTGCCCAGTTCGGCGATCCGCAGCCGTTCCAGCGTCTCCAGATCGGGGGCCGCGGTGACCGCGGCGAGCAGGGAGTCCCGCAGGGAGTCCGGTGTGTCCATGGGTTTGCCGTTCGCCTCGCGGCGCGGTCTCGCGCTTGTGCAGGGGGCCAGGGTCAGGACGAAGCCGCCGGTGCCGCCGCCCGGCGGATCGTCACGCGGCTTTTTCGAGGGCGTTGCGCGCGCTGTCAACCAGCGCTTTGAAAGCGTCCGGTTCACGGACCGCGAGGTCAGCCAGCACCTTGCGATCCACTTCGATCTCGGCGCGGGCGAGGCCGTTGATCAGTTGGGCATAGGTCAGGCCGTGCTCGCGGGCACCGGCATTGATCCGAACGATCCACAGCCGCCGGAACTGCCGCTTCTTCGTGCGCCGGTCGCGGTACTGGTACTGCAGTGCTTTTTCGACCCGCTGCCGGCCGATCCGGATCGTGTTCTTGGCGCGACCGCTGAACCCCTCGGCCTTTTTGAGGATTTTCTTGTGGCGGGCGTGGCTTGTCACGCCCCGCTTAACACGGGCCATTGCTCAGAGCTCCTCAGGCGTAGGGAAGGCACGATTTGGCGAGACGGGAGTCACCTTTCTCAAGAGTAAAGGTGCCACGCGCTTTGCGCTTCATTTTTTGTGATCGCTTGCGAAGGTTATGGCGCTTGTAGGCGACATTGGCACGAATTTTGCCCGAGCCGGTAACGCCGAACCGCTTTTTGGCCGCGGACTTCGTCTTCATCTTAGGCATGTGGCGCTCCTTAATTGGCTGGCGCGGATCGATGCTCCACCACCGTTGCCGGCAGCGACAGGCTTCTGCAATCTGCTGCCGGACGACGGATGTTCGCGGCCCGGACAACCCGGCCCCGACCCCGGCAGCTTTGGCCTGAAGCCAGGGCTTATACGGGTGCAGCCCGGGGAATGCAAGGGCAGGCGGAGGTGCCTCAGCGCGGCGCAATCACCATGATCATCTGCCGGCCTTCGACCTTCGGAAATTGCTCGACCTTGGCCAGTTCGTCGAGCTCCTCCCGGACCCGGTCGAGGACCTTGAGACCCAGGTCCTGGTGGGCAAGCTCCCGGCCGCGAAAGCGGATCGTCACCTTGACTTTGTCACCCTCGTCAAGGAAGCGGCGCATATGACCGAGCTTGACATTGTAATCATGCTCGTCAATTCCCGGCCGCATTTTAATCTCCTTGACCTCGATGACCTTTTGCTTTTTCCGGGCTTCGTTTTTCTTTTTCTGACTCTCGTACTTGAATTTTCCGTAGTCGAGAATCTTGCACACTGGCGGATCGGCGGTGCCGGCCACCTCAACAAGGTCAAGACCCGCATCGAGGGCCGCACGACGCGCTTCGGTGATCGACAGAATCCCGAGCTGTTCGCCGGCGGCACCAATCACCCGGACTTTCGGGACGGTGATTTCCTCATTGATCCGTGGGCCTTCCTTGACGGGCGGTTGGGGGGTCGTCGGTCTGGCTATGGCAACATCTCCTTTGGTTGTTGAGACGCGGACATCTCGTCCGTCACAAGAGCGCCCCCGCGCGGGTAAAGGTTGGGCAGGGGGCCGGATGCACACGGCGCTGTCGCCGCAAAACGGCCGGCGATCATCTCGGCCGGGCGCGATGAACCGGCCGCGATCACCGCTTCGGTCCCGTACCGGGCGGCTCCCAACGCGGGCCGCGCAGCGGCTTGGGGTGCCGGGTACGATCCGCGAAGCCGCACGATCCCGGCGACGGCCGCAGGCCACCGGCCAAAAGGCAGCCGCCCGCGCCGACCATTCAGGTCCGGTCTCCGAGCCCGCCTGCTCACGTGCATGTCAATATGCGGTCTCGGGAAACATCCGGACCTCCCACGAGGAGCGTGCGGTTTGACCAGCGCCCCCTCGCGACTGCCCCATCGATGTCACGGGCAGGATCACGGCCGGGCGCCCGAGGGCGGCCTCGCCTCCTCGGACAGACCGGCCACGGCCTCGCTCAGGCCACAGGTGTGCTGCATGGTGCTGCCGAGCCGCCGCAAGGCCACGGTGCGCTCCTCCCGCTCGCGCTCGCCGACAACGGCGATCACCGGAACTTTCGCGAGGCTGTGCTCTCGCACCTTATAATTAATTTTTTCGTTACGTGTATCGATTTCGGTTCGCAGGCCGGCAGACGCAAGGGTTGCGCCGACGTCCCGGGCGTAGTCGTCGACTTCGTTGGTGATCGTCGCAACCACCACCTGCACCGGGGCCAGCCACAACGGCAGTCTGCCGGCATAATGCTCAAGCAGAACGCCGATGAATCGCTCGAACGATCCGAGGATCGCGCGGTGCAGCATGACCGGGCGATGCTTTTCGCCGTCTTCGCCGATATAGGATGCATCGAGCCGCTCCGGCAGCACGAAGTCCACCTGCAAGGTGCCGAGCTGCCAGTCGCGGCCGATGGCATCGCGGAGCACGAACTCGAGCTTCGGGCCGTAGAATGCGCCTTCGCCGGGATTAAGGAGGGTCTCAAGTCCCACCGCCGCCGTCGCTTCACGCAACGCCCGTTCCGCCTTGTCCCAGACGTCGTCGCTGCCCGCGCGGCGCTCCGGCCGGTCAGAGAACTTGACCACCACGTCCGTGAAGCCGAGGTCTTCGTAAACACTGCGAAGCAGGTCGCAGAAGATCCGGGTCTCCGAGATGATCTGATCCTCGGTGCAGAAAATGTGGGCGTCGTCCTGGG
This sequence comes from uncultured Rhodospirillaceae bacterium, assembly GCA_964454795.1. Classification (GTDB taxonomy): domain Bacteria; phylum Pseudomonadota; class Alphaproteobacteria; order Rhodospirillales; family Defluviicoccaceae; genus CAYVUM01. Next base: position 37,292 of record CAYVUM010000002.1, on the reverse strand, counting down.
TGAACGCCCGCACCCGCATCAGCCCGTGGAGGGCGCCGGACGCTTCGTTACGATGGCACGAACCGAATTCCGCCATCCGCAATGGCAGGTCACGATAGCTTTTCAGACCCTGTTTGAAGATCTGCACGTGGCACGGACAGTTCATCGGCTTCAAGGCGAGGGTCTTATCCTCCGCCTCGGCAGTGAACATGTCCTCGCGGAATTTCTCCCAGTGGCCCGATTGCTCCCACAATGAGCGGTCAACGAGCTGGGGGGTCTTGACCTCCACGTAGCCGGCGGCCTCGAGCCGCTCGCGCATGTAGCGTTCGAGCAGGCGGTACAGCGTCCAGCCTTTCGGATGCCAGAAGACCGAACCCTGGGCTTCCTCCTGGAAGTGGAACAGATGCAACTCCCGGCCGAGCCGGCGGTGATCACGTTTCTCCGCTTCCTCAAGGAGGTGCAGGTAGGACTTCAGCTGCTTCTCGTCGGCCCAGGCGGTGCCGTAGATCCGCTGCAGCATGGCGTTGCGCGAATCCCCGCGCCAGTACGCGCCGGCCAGCTTCATCAGCTTGAATGCCTTGCCGAGCTTGCCGGTGGAGGGCAGATGCGGTCCGGTACACAGGTCGAGCCAGTCACCCTGGCGATAAACGCTGATCGGCGCGTGTTCCGGCAGATCCTGGATGATCTCCGCCTTGTAGCTTTCGCCGATCCCTTCGAAGTACGCGATGGCCTCGCCCCGGTCCCAGATTTCGCGCACCAGCGGCAGATCCCGGTCGACGATCTCCACCATCCGCTGCTCGATCGCCGGAAAATCATCGGTGCTGAACGGCTCGTTGCGGGCGAAGTCGTAGTAGAAGCCGTTCTCGATCGCCGGGCCGATGGTCACCTGGGTGCCAGGAAACAGCTCCTGGACGGCCTGCGCCATGACGTGCGCGGCATCGTGGCGGATCAGTTCCAGCGCCTCCGGATCGTTGCGGGTGACGATGGCGACGCTTGCGTCGGAGCCGATGACCGTCGCCAGATCGCAGAGCCGCCCGTCGATCCGCACAGCCAGGGCGGCCTTGGCCAAGCCGGGGCCGATGTCGGCAGCAATCTCCCCGCCGCTGACCGGGCGGTCATAGGTCCGCACGCTGCCATCGGGCAGGGTAATGCGCACGACGCTCTCGAGAGCGAGCTGTTGATCCACGACGGTTCGTCCATCGATTGTCACGAAAAAAGCCGGAGCGGTTACCGCTTGGCCACCACGACCTCGGGCTCTCCCGGGACTCTAGAGAGCAGAGCGCCGCTGTCAAGGACGGCACCCGGAAAAGCAACGGCGCTCAACACCTCTTCGAGGCCCAGATCCGCGAGGCGGGACCGGCGCAGAACGGTGACGGCCGGACCGCGGGGTGCGCACAGCGCCGGATTGGACTCCGCTGAGAACAACACCACGGACGGGCAGCCGGCGACCGCAAACAAGTGCATCGGGCCGGTATCGTTGCCGATCGCGGCTGCGGCGCGACGGGCGAGCCGCGCCAGGTCGGTCAACCCGGTCCGGCCGGCAAGGCTCTCGGCCCCGGGGCAGGCAGCGCGGATCCGCGCGTGCAGGTCGGCTTCGCCGGCGGTGCCGATCAGGACCGGCCGCTGACCGGCCGCAATCAGCCGGCTTGCCAGCGCTGCATACCGCTCCGCGGGCCAGCGTTTGCCGGGCCGATGGCCGGAGCCGCCGGGGACAAGCAGCACCGGCGGCGGATCATCACCATCGCCGGCTGGCGGGCCCGGCAGCCAGGAGAAATCGGGCGGCGGCACGGCGGCGATCCCGGCGCGGGCAAGCTGCTCGGCCTGGCGCTCGAGGGTGTGCAGGACATCCCGCCGCGGGTTATCGTGGGGATGGGAGCAGCCGGGCGCGATCCCCGACCACTCGGGCCTTGGTCCCGGTCGCAACAGCTGGAAATAAGCGGAGCTGCGGGTCGAGGTCTGCAGGTCGTACACCCGGGCAAAACGACCGCCCCGCAAGCGTCGGCGAAGCGCCAGCCAGCCGGCCGCCTGCAGCGGTTTCGGCCGTTCGTCGACCCACACGACGTCGAACCAGCCGGTCTGCGTGGCCAAGTCGACGAACGGCGCGGTGGTCAGCAGGACGATCCGGGCGTCCCGGTGATGCCGGCGGATTGCCTGAAAGGGGCCGAAAGCCTGGACGAAATCGCCGAGAGCGCCGTGCTTGATCACCAGAATCGCTGGCGGGTCGGTCACCGCCGCCCGGCTCCGGCGAGCACTTCGGCGTACACGGCGAGCGTCTCCCGGCACATCTGTGCGGTGGTGAAGCGGCTCCGCACATGGGTGCGGCCGGCCGCGCCGATGGCCTCGCGGGCGGCGGTGGGAAGTTTGAGAGCGTGATCGAGGGCGGCGGTCAGCGCCGGGGCGTCGTCCGGCGCAATCAGCCAGCCGGTCCGGCCGGGAAGCACCGTCTCCCGCGCCCCGCCGTGGTCCGTGGCGATCACCGGACGGGCCATCGCCTGCGCCTCGATGGCGATCCGGCCGAACGCCTCCGGCTCTGTCGAGGCCGAGACAACCACGTCCGCCAGCCGGTAGGCGGCAGGAATATCCTCGCAATGGTCGATCAGGCGGACGACGGTCTCGAGACCGTAGTGGCGCACCAGTCCCTCCAGTTCGTCGCGGTATCCGGTGCGGCCCTGATCGCTGCCGAGAATCACTGCCTGCAGGCGGGTATGGCCGAGCCTGGCGAGCGCTTCCAGGAACACCGTCTGACCCTTCCAGCGGGTCAGCCGTCCGGGCAGCAGGACCACCGGCAGGCCATCGGCCAGGCGCCAGCGGCCGGCCAGCGCCGAAACCCTGACCCCTGAGACTTTGTCCGGATCGAACGTGGTGATGTCCACGCCGCGATGGATCACCCGGATCCTGGCGGGATCGACCCCGTAGATGGCGACCAGATGATCAGCGATGAAACGGGAGATCGCGATCACCCGCTCACCGCGGGTCATCACCTGATTGTAGGCTCGTTTCAGGCGGCTGCCATGTCCGTAGGTGCCGTGGAAGGTGGTCAGGAACGGCACACCGGCCCGGCCCGCCGCGTGCCAGGCACTCCACGCCGGCGCCCGCGAGCGGGCGTGAATTAAATCGACGCTCTCGCGCCGGAGAATCGCGGCGAGCCGCACCGCGTTGGCGGCGATCACGAGCGGATTCTTGGTATCGACGGTCAGTTCGATATGCTCGCCGCCGGCATGGCGGACGGCCGCCATCCTCGGCCCCCCGGCGGACACCACCAGCGCCCGGCCGCCGGCAGCGGCGATCGCGCCGGTGACCTCCACCGTGCCCCGTTCCACGCCCCCCTGGGAGCCGAGCGCCGGCAGCACCTGCAGGATCGTCCGGCCGGTCAGGTCGGGAGCGGTGGGCGCCACCGGCGCCGGGATGTTAGGATCCGGGCCGGCCACGGCGGGCTCGAGTTCGGAGGGCAGCATGACGGACAGGGCAGGCTTCACCGGCGGTGATGCGACGGCACCCGGGCGGATCGCACGCGAGGACGGAATGATGATCGCCTACCATCGCACCCCTGGCAAGGCTCCCGGGGTGATCTTCCTGACCGGCTACCGTTCCGACATGACCGGCGGCAAGGCGCTCCGGCTCGAACGCCACTGCCAGGATTGGGGCCGGGCGTTCGTGCGCTTCGATTATCTCGGCCACGGGGCCTCCAGCGGCGCCTTCAACGAGGGCACGATCGGCCGCTGGGCCGACGATGCCGTGTTCGTTCTCGACCACCTGACCGAAGGGCCGCAGGTGCTGGTCGGCTCCAGCCTCGGTGGCTGGATCATGACCCTGGTGGCAAGACGCCGCCCCGAGCGGGTCGCGGGATTGTTGGGAATCGCCGCCGCCCCCGATTTCACGGAAGACCTGATCGTGCCCCGGCTCAGCGATACGGAGAAACAGGTGCTCGCCCGCGACGGGGTCGTACCGCTTTCCAGTCCCTACGATCCCGAACCCACCCTGGTGACCCGGCGGATTCTCGAGGACGGCCGCAACCACCTGGTGTTGCGTGCGCCGATCCCGTTTGCGGGGCCGGTGCGACTGATCCACGGCCTCGAGGACCCCGACGTCCCCTGGCAGACCTCCCTGGCCCTTGCGGAGCGCTTGAACGCGCAGGATGTGGAGGTCACCCTGATCAAAGGTGGGGGCCACCGGCTGTCCGAGCCGGCAGACCTGGAGCGGCTGTGCCGGACCCTTGAGGTCGTCCTGGCGGCCGCGGGTACGGCTGACTGATCTGCGCAAGCGGAAGGCGCCTGCCGGAGAACGTCGCCGGCTGACAGGGAAGAGCCTGGCTCTGCTCTCCCGTTACTCGCCCTTGCTGGTCATTCCAAAGGCGCGCAGCATCTCCAGCGGCAGCGGGAAGACCACCGTCGAGGTCTTGTCGCTGGCGATGCCGCTCAGGGTGGTCAGATAGCGCAGCTGCAACGCCTGGGGCTGCTGGGCCAGGACATTGGCGGCGTCGAGGAAGCGCTGGGCGGCCTGCTTCTCGCCCTCGGCGTCGATGATCTTGGCCCGGCGCAGGCGTTCGGCTTCGGCCTGCCTGGCGATCGCCCGGATCATGCTCTCGTCCAGGTCCACGTGCTTCAGTTCCACGTTGGAGACCTTGATGCCCCAGGCTTCGGTCGCCTCGTCGAGGATGCGCTGGATATGGGCGTTGAGCTTGTCCCGTTCGGCAAGCATCTCGTCGAGATCGTGCTGACCGAGGACCGAGCGCAGCGTCGTCTGGGCCAGCTGGCTGGTTGCGGCGGTGAACTCTTCGACCTGGATGATCGCCCGTTCCGGGTCCATCACCCGGTAATAGATCACCGCATTGACCCGCACCGAGACGTTGTCCCGGGAGATCACGTCCTGCTGCGGCACATCGAGCACCCGGGTGCGAAGGTCGACCCGGACAACCTGCTGCACCACCGGGATGATGACTACCAAGCCCGGGCCTTTGACGTTCCAGAACCGGCCGAGGAAGAACACCACGCCACGCTCGTACTCGCGGAAGATGTAAAGCGAGGCAATGACCAGGATGACGATGAGCAGAACGACCGCCAAACCGAGAATATTGTTAAAAAGAAACTCCAGAATCATCTCCCGCTCTCCTTATCTTCGGGGAGGTTGCGAAGCGGCTCCACATCGAGCAGAAGGCCGTTGACGGCCTTAACTCTGACTGTCTCCCCCGCCCGCAACGGCGTGTCGGCGCGCGCCTGCCAGATCTCGCCGTGGGTATGAACGAGGCCCTCGTCGCCGTGCCACTCGGAGACCACTCCGGTCGAGCCGAGCATGGCCGCCACGCCGGAGACCACCGGCCGCTTGCGGCCCCTGACTGCCATCGTCAGCACCAGCAACAGCAGGCCGCCGGCGACGATGGCAATGCCGCCGACAAGTTCCCAGGCGACGGTATAGCCGGGCACGTCGGTGTCCATCAGCATCACCGAGCCGATCGCGAAGGCGGCGATGCCGCCGATGCCGAGGACACCGAAACTGGGAGTCACCGCCTCGGCGACGATCAGGGCCAGGCCGAGCAGGGTCAGAGCCAGGCCGCCGGCGTTCACCGGCAGCAGCTGGAAGGCGTAGAAGGCCAGGATCAGGCAGATGGCGCCAACCACGCCCGGCCCGATCAGCCCGGGAGTGTAGAACTCGAACAGGATCCCGTAGATGCCAATCAGCATCAGGATATAGGCAACGTTGGGATTGGTGATGAACGCCAGGAACTCGGTCCGCCAGTCCACCTCCTGAACTTCGACGACCGCATCGCCGGTCTCGAGGCGGCGTTCCACCCCGGCGACGGTGACGGTGCGACCGTCGATCCGGGTCAGCAGTTCCGGCAGACTGGCGGCGATCACATCGATGACATTGGCGCTCAGGGCCTCCTCTGCCGACAGGCTTGCCGCCTCGGTGACCGCCTTGGCCCCCCATTCGGCATTGCGCCCGCGCATTTGCGCGAGGCTGCGGATATAGGCGGCGGCGTCGCTGACGGCCTTGTCGGCCGAGCCGGGCTTGACCGCGGGCAGCTCCCCGGCCGGTGCCTCAGCAGGCTCGCCCCTGCCCGCGTCCGCCGGGGACGGCTCACCGTTTCCGGGTTGCTCGTCCGCGGACGGGGAACCGGTACTGGCAGGCTTCTCGCCGTCCGCAGGCGGCTCACCGCCCGGCGGCTGATCGCTTTCGGGCGGCCGGTCGCCGGGCGTTCCGGGCACGCCGCCGATCTGCACCGGAGTGGCCGCGCCCAGGTTGGTGCCGGGCGCCATCGCCGCCACGTGGGCCGCATAGCTGATGAAGGTGCCGGCGCTGGCCGCGCGCGCGCCGCTCGGCCCCACCCAGGAGACCACCGGGACCGGGGAGGCGAGGATCGCCTGGATGATCTCCCGCATCGAAGTGTCGAGGCCGCCGGGTGTGTCCATGCGCAGGACCACCGCCGGGCGGTTTTCGTCGGCCGCCCGCTCCAGGCCCCGCACGACATGGTCAGCGGTCGCCGGACCGATCGGGCCTTCGATGTCGACGACGAGGACAGGACTGTCGGCGGCGCTGCCGGCAAGCGCCGCAAGCAGTCCGACTACCAGAAACAGGACGCCGAGGCGCAACCCAGATCCTCCACCGGCGGCGCCCGACGCCGGTCGCGCCAGACGCTGCTTAAGGATCTTGGCCCAACCCGGCCACGTTGTCCACCGGCTCCCGCCGCTCAGCGGCGAGCACGGCGGCAAGGCCGCGGCGGTAATCGGGATAGCGCAGGGTGACCCCGAGGGCGGTCTTGATCCGGGCGTTGGAGACCCGGCGGCGGTCCTGCCAGAAACTCCGCGCCATCGCAGAAAGGCTTGCGGCGGCGGTCTCGAAAGGCTCGAGCGGCGGCGGTTCGACCCCGATCAAGCCGCAGGCGTAGGCGGTCACAGCGGCCGGTTCCGCCGGTTCATCGTCACAGACATTGAACACCTGTCCGGCTTCGGGCTGGGCGATCGAGGCGCGCAGCACGGCCGCGATGTCGTCCACGTGGATGCGCGAGAAGGCATGGCCCGGCCGGTCGATCCGCCGGGCCCGGCCGGCGCGGATCGCATCAAAGGCGCTGCGCCCGGGGCCGTAGATGCCGGCGAGCCGGAACACATGCACCGAGGCCGTCGACTCCGGGCGGAGCCGCCGCCAGGCTGTTTCCGCAGCGACGCGACGGTGGCTGCGCGCCGAGGTGGGATTCAAAGGCGCGGTCTCGTCCACTTCCCGGCCGCCGGTGTCGCCGTAAACGCCGGTGGTCGAAAGATAGCCGATCCACCGCAGCCCCGGCAGCCGGGCGATGTCCTCGGCGTGGAGGTCGAGAACCGTGTCGCCGGCCGGATCGGGCGGCACGGAACTCAGGATATCGGTGACCCCGGCAAGGGTCGCCCCGACCTTCTCGATCGGCCGCTCGCGGTCGAACGGGACACAGCGGATGCCGAGCGCGGCGCAGGCTCCCATGGTTGCGGGATCGCGGCACGTCCCCGAGACCTGCCAGCCCTCGCGGATCAGCAGCCGCGCCAGCGCCAGCGCCGAGTAGCCGAGACCGAAGCAGAACAGGTGGGGCCGGCCGCCGCTTCCGGGGCGCTCAGAAGTCCAGGTCGGCATAGCTTGGCGTCGGCGGCAGCCCCGGGAGGGACTCGGTCAGTAAGGGCCGGATGCTCGGCCGGGACTTGATGCGCGCGTACCAGTCCTTCGCATCGGCGTGCTCGTCCCACGGCACATCACCGATGTAATCAACACAGCTGAGATGGGCAGCGGCAGCGAGGTCCGCGAAGGTCAGACGCTCTCCGGCCAGCCAGTTGCGACGGCCGGTGAGGTAGGCGATGTAGTCGAGGTGGGCGTGGATGTTGGCATGGCCGGCGCGGATCGCCCGGGAATCAGGTTGGCCGCCACCGGCGCGGCGCTTCATCAGTTTTTCGCCGACAAGGTTTTCGGTCACCTCGGCGCTGAATTTCAGGTGGAACCAGGCGAACAGCCGGCGGACCTCGGCCCGCTCGACCGGATCGGCGCCGTGGAGTGGCGGTTCCGGCACGGTCTCCTCCAGGTACTCACAGATTGCCAGGGTGTCGGCCAGAGGCGGCGCGTCGTCGGAGATCAGCACCGGAACCTCGCCGGCCGGATTGAGCGCGAGAAACGCCGGGCGCCGTTCCCAGACCGGTTCCTCTGCCAGCGTGAAAGCGATCCGTTTCTCCGCAAGTGCGATCCGGACAACGCGACAGGCTGGCGAGAGAAGGACGTGGAGCAGGGTCCGCATGGCCCTTCCTTACATCGATCCAAACGTGCCGCAAACGCCCCAAAACAGGGCCACGGACGGCCGGCGACGCGAAGCGGAGTGAGGCGGGTCAGTCGAGGCTCTTGCGGAACGCGTCCAGGGCCTCGTCGGTGCCATAGAAGATCAGGCGGTCACCGCCGGCCACTTCGTGGGTCTCCGCCATCCCGACCTGCGGCGCGCCGTCACTGTCGACGACCAGCACCAGCAAGACCCCGAAATCGGCATAAATCTTCTGCCGGTGCAGTTCCGTGCCGATGAGTTCGGGGGTCGCGACGGTTTCGATGATGCGTTCCCCGCCCTGGAGGCTCATCGAGTCCGTGACGTCCGGAAAGACGAGGCGGTAAGCCACCTGCTCGGCCATTCCCCGTTCTGGAAACACGATGGTCTCGACCCCCAGCAGCCGAAGGATATGCTCATGCTCGCTGTTAAGGGCCTTGGCCACGATGTGTTCGACTCCGAGATCGCGCAGATAGAGAACGGTCACGAGGCTGCCTTCGATATCGCCAAGGGACACCACGACCATGTCGGCGCTGGCCACGCCGATTTCGGTGAGCAGTTCGCGATTGCGGATGTTGCCGATCACCGGCCGGTCGACGACCTCGGTGATCGCGTTGATCCGGTCCTCGTCGCGGTCCACGGCGATCGTCTCGGCGCGGCCGCTGGCGTGGAGAAAGCGCAGCAGAAAGTTGGCGAAGGTGCTGACCCCCAGCACCACGATGCGTTTGCTCATCAGGCGCCTCTTTCAGGAATCATCCGATCGGCATCGATTCTTCCGGGTTGGTGAAGGGCCGGGGGGTTGGCCGCCGCGCCCAGGCGGCGATCACCGCAAGCGGCCCGAGCCGGCCGACGATCATCAGCGCAATGATGATCGCCTTGCCGGTCGGCGACAATGTCCCGGTGATGCCGGTGGACAGCCCGACCGTGCCCATCGCCGACATCACCTCGAAGCCGAACCGGAACAGCTCGGCACGGGACTCGGTCAGCGGTTGGGGCTCATTCTCCACGAGGTACACGATCAGCACGGCGAGCGTGAACACCAGAACCGAGGCGACGATCAGCACAAAGGCCTTGCGCTGGTCGATCTTGGTGAGCCGGCGGTTGAACAACACCGGCTCGCTGTCGTGGCGCAGGTAACTGCGGACCACCGCAAACAGTACGGTCAGGGTGCTGAGCTTGATGCCACCGGCACAGCTGCCGCTGGACGCCCCCACGAACATCAGCGCCATCATCAGCATCAGTGAGACCGCTGTGAAGCCGCTGATGGCCACGGTCTCGAAGCCGGCAGTGCGGGTCGAGACGGCGTGGAACAGCGCCGCCAGAATATGCTCCCCGGCATTCATGCCCGCGAAGGCAACATCCGCTTCGAGAAGACCGATCGCCAGGGCTCCGCCGAGATTGAGACTGATGGTGAGGACGATCGTGGCCTTGAGGAGGAGCGAAAACCGCGACCACCGGAATGCACCGTTGCGCAGGCGGTGAACCAGTTCCTGGAGGTTGATGAAGCCGAAGCCGCCGATGATGACAAGAACACTCACGATCAACTGGATCGCCGGCTCCTCGCGGACCACTCTCAGGTTCTCGGAGAACAGCGTGATGCCGGCGTTGCAGAACGCCGAGACGGAATGGAATACGGCTGCCCACAGCCTGTCCGGCCAGCTGGCGAAGCCGGCGGGGCCGTCGCTGGGCCAGAGCGCGAACATCAGCAACGCCGCTACGGCCTCAATCGCCAGGGTCATGGCCAGCACCACCCGGGCGACCTCCCTGACCGAGGTGAACCGGCCGGCCGCCACCGTCGAGTCGACCATTTCCTCATAGTTCAGCGGCAGTCGCCGCTGCGCCGAGAGGATCATCACGCTGGCGAGGGTGACGATCCCAAGCCCGCCGCACTGGATCAGGACCAGAACCACGGCCCGGCCCGCAAGCGTCAGATCCTGTTCCATGTCGATGACCATCAGGCCGGTCACCGAGACGGCCGAAGCAGCGGTGAACAGGGCGTCGATCGGAGCAAGGCCGCCCCCGGGGGACATCGCCGGCAGCAGCAGGATCATCGCACCAATCACGATGAGGGCCAGGAACCAGACGAGCAGCCATTTGTCGGCGGACATGGTGGAGGACCCGCTGGGTTACGGGAGCGGCGGAGGGCGTTTGTCGGGAGTTCTACAGGAGCGACGGCCGGCCAGAAAGGGCGGCGGCGATCCGCCGGTCGCTCTGTGTTCACACGGTTTTTATTCGACGGGCGAGAGGATCGCCGCCATTTCAACGGTCAAGCGCGCCCGGTGATCGCTTGAGTGCGTCCGGTGATCGCGGTGCCTCAGCCCATTCGTCATCTGGCTATCGATGGAGACCGTGCGCATGCTGATCCGGATCGGCAGACCTTCGGACCCCAGGCCGTCCGAGATCACGCCCAGGTCAGTGTTCGAAGCCCGCCGGCAATTTCTGCGCACCGCGGCTGTCGCCGGCGCCGGTGTTTTGCTCGGCGGACCCGGGCTGATGTCGCCCTCACGGGCGGAGGAGCCGGCGAACACCCTCGACGGGGTAACGTTCAACCGGGCGTTCAGCACCGACGAAGACCTGACGGACCGGGACGCGGTCACCGGTTACAACAATTTCTACGAGTTCGGTACAGACAAGCAGGATCCGGCCCGCTATGCCCACACGCTGCGGACCCGACCGTGGACGATCGAGGTGGACGGCGCCTGTGCCAGACCCGGTGTTCTCGACATCGAGACGCTGCTGACCGGCTTTCCGCTGGAAGAGCGCATCTACCGGCTGCGCTGCGTCGAGGCCTGGTCAATGGTGATCCCCTGGGTCGGCGTGCCACTGGCCAGCGTCATCAACCGGTTCGAGCCCGCCGGCAGCGCGAAGTTCGTGGCCTTCGAAACCCTCCATGATCCGGAGCAGATGCCCGGGCAGCGCCGCAGCATTCTCGACTGGCCCTATGTTGAGGGGCTGCGCCTCGACGAGGCGGTCCACCCGCTGAGCCTGTTCGTGGTCGGCCTTTACGGGGAGGTGCTGCCCAACCAGAACGGCGCCCCGGTGCGGCTGGCGGTGCCCTGGAAGTACGGTTTCAAGAGCATCAAGTCGATTGTCCGGATGCGCTTTACGGAAGAGATGCCACCCACCGCCTGGAACAGGTCGGCACCGCAAGAGTACGGCTTCTACGCCAACGTCAATCCGGAGGTGGACCATCCTCGATGGAGCCAGGCGCGGGAGCGGCGGATCGGCGAGTTCTTCCGCCGTGATACCCTGCCTTTCAATGGCTATGCTGACGAGGTGGCGGGGCTTTACACCGGAATGGACTTAAGCCGGTGGTACTAGCGTTCGCCAGCACGCCGTCTGCAGGTGCGCCGGCGCGGACCCGGCGACGGAGTGCGAAGCAGGCCTGGATTCGCTACCTCGCCAAGCCGGCGGTGTTCATCGCCTGCCTGCTGCCGCTGGCGTGGCTGGCCTGGCAGGCCAGCGCCGGGGCGCTGGGAGCCAATCCCATCGAGGCGGTGACCCGGGCGCTCGGCGACTGGGCGCTGCGGCTTCTGCTGATCGCTCTGGCGGTCACCCCGGCCGCGGCGCTTACCGGCCTCAAAACGCTGTTGCAGTTCCGGCGGATGCTCGGACTGTTTGCGTTCTTCTACGTCTCGCTGCATCTGCTCAGCTACATGGGCCTCGATCAGTTCTTTGCTTGGTCGCACATCTGGTCCGACGTTCTGAAACGCACCTACATCACCGTGGGGATGCTGTCGTTCCTTTTGCTTTTGCCCCTGGCGGTGACCTCGACCAAGGGATGGATCAAGCGGCTCGGCGCCGGCCGCTGGCAGGCCCTGCACCGTCTGGTCTATCCGGCGGCGATCCTCTCCGTGATTCACTTCTTGATGATGGTCAAGGCCGACCTGCGCGAGCCGGCCATCTACGCCGGCATTCTCAGCATCCTGCTCGGCTGGCGGGTGGTGGGGCGGTTCCGCCACCGCGTCCGGGCCCGCAGCCCGGCGGCCTCCTGACCCGGCGCGCGTATTTGCCTTTTCTGCAACGCTTACAGGTGGCATAACCGGGGGTGACCGGCGATCCGGTTCCCCGCTGGCGCAGGTCGCTGCCGCAACTTCACCGCAGGACCCATCCCTTGGACAGATTTCCGTGGCTCCGCGCTGGTGTGCGTCCGCTCGCCATTCTGGTTGTGGTCGGGCTTGTCGCGTCCGCCTGCGATCAGCAGCCTGGCGACGATCAGGCGCCGGCGCCGCCGCCGCCCTCGGTCATGGTCACTCCGGTTGTCGAAAAGGAGCTGACCGCATCCACTCAGTTCATCGGCCGGGTCGAGGCCGTTGACCGGGTGGAGCTGCGCGCCCGCGTCACCGGATTTCTCGAAAAGCGGCTGTTCACCGAAGGCACGCCGGTGCGCGACGGTGAACTCCTGTTTGTGATCGAGAAAGCCCCGTTCGAAGCGGCGGTCAATGCCGCCGAGGCGGCTCTCGCACAGGCCAAAGCCCGCTTCGCCGAAGCCAAGGCCTTCCGCGCCCGGAATGAGCAGGCGGTGAAATCGGGGGCGGTCAGCCGTCAGCAGCTCGATGAAGCCATCGCCGCTGAGGAAATGGCCGAAGCCCAGATCATGGCCGCGGCCGCCGACGTTCAGATAGCGGAGATCAACCTCGATTACACTGACATTACCGCGCCGATCGACGGCACGATCGGCGCGGAGCAGTATTCGGTGGGCAACCTTGTCGGACCGGACAGCGGAGTGCTGGCGACGATCGTCAGTGAGGACCCGATCTACGTGACCTTCCCGATCAGCCGTCTGCAAATTCTGAGTTATCAGAAGCTCACCGCAGAACAGACTGCGGAACAGAGAGAAAATCAAGCCGGTTTCGTGGTTCGTCTCCGGCTCGCCGATGGCACCACCTACGAACACCCGGGCAAGATCGACTTTGCCGACATTTCGATTAATCGCACCACCGACACGCTCCTGGTCCGCGCTGTCTTTCCGAATCCCGATGGGTTGCTGATCGACGGCCAGGTCAGTCCGGTCTTCATTGAGCGCGAAGAGCCGTCGATGGCCCTGTTCGTGCCGCAGAGCGCCCTTCAGACCGACCAGAGCGGCCGCTTCGTTCTGGTCGTGGACGAGAACAACACCGTGCAGGTCAGGCGGGTCACCACCGGCGTCGAGCGGACGGGCGAGACGGAAATCAAGCAGGGCCTGAATGAAGGCGAGTCGGTGATCGTCCAGGGCCTCCAGAAGGTTCGCCCCGGTCAGGAGGTCCAGCCGGGCCCGGACGCCGCTCCCGAGACGGACGCCGCTCCCGAGACGGACGCCGCCACTGTCGCCGACGACCAACAGGCGGCGCCGGAGGCGGGTGGCGCCGAGGGTGGCGCAGAGTGATCTCCGGGGTCTTCATCGACCGCCCGCGGCTGGCGATCGTCATCTCTCTCGTTATCACCATTGCCGGCGTCATCGGGATCCTGGTCATTCCGACCGCCCAGTTTCCCGACATCGTCCCGCCGCAGGTGCGGGTCACTACCTCTTATCCCGGTGCCAGTGCCGGTGTGGTTGAAGAGAGCATCGCCCAAGTGATCGAGTCCAAGGTCACTGGGGTGGACAACATGATCTATATGAAATCGGTGAGTGGCAACGACGGCAGCTATTCCCTCACCGTGACCTTCGAGGTCGGCTCCGATCCCGACATCAATGCCGTCAACGTCCAGAACCGGGTCGCACAGGCCACAGCCCAACTACCCGAAGATGTCAAGCGCCAGGGGGTGATTACCCGCAAGCAGTCATCGGCGCTGCTGCAGGTTGTTAACATCTATTCGCCGAACGGCACCTACGACAATCTTTTCCTCAGCAACTACGCCACCATCAACATCCGCGACGAGCTGGCGCGGATCGGCGGGGTCGGCGATGCGACACTCTTCGGCCCGCTCGACTACAGTATGCGGGTGTGGCTGTCCTCGGACCGCCTTGCGGCGCTGGAACTCTCCGCCAACGACATCATCGCCGCGATCCGGGGGCAGAACATTCAGGCGGCGGTCGGGCGGATCGGCGCTCAGCCGATCGGCGATGATCAGCAGTTTCAGCTCTCGCTGCAGACCAAAGGCCGGCTGACCGATGTGGCGGAGTTCGAGAACATCATCCTTCGCGCCAACCCGGACGGATCCGTCCTGCGCATCAGGGACGTCGGCCGTGTGGAACTGGGCGCGCGCACGTCAGACTCGGTCGCCCGGTTGAACGGCGATCCCACGGCCGCGCTCGGCATCTACCAGGCACCCGGCAGCAACGCCATCGCCACCGCCGACGCCGTGGTCGCGCGGATGGAGGAGCTGAAAACTCGCTTTCCGGACGACATCGACTACAACATCACCTACGACACCACGGTCTTCGTCAAGGAAACGATCAATTCGGTCGTCCAAACCCTGATCGAAGCGTTCGCCCTGGTGATCCTGGTGATCTTCCTGTTTCTCGGCCAGCTTCGGGTCACCCTGATCCCGCTCATCGCGGTGCCGGTTTCCCTGGTTGGCACCGTGGCTGTGATGCTGCTGCTTGGCTTCACCGCCAATACGGTGTCGCTGTTTGCGCTGGTTCTGGCGATCGGCATCGTCGTCGACGACGCAATCATCGTCGTCGAGAACACCGAGCGGCTGATGGACGAGGAGGGGCTGGAGGCGCGCGAGGCGGTGCGCACGGCGATGGGCCAGATCACCGGCCCGATCATCGCCACCACCCTGGTGCTGCTCGCGGTGTTCGTGCCGGTCGGCTTCATCCCCGGGATCACCGGGCAGATGTTCCAGCAGTTCGCAGTGGCGATCTCGGTGGCCGTGGTGATCTCCTCGATCAACGCCTTGAGCCTCAGCCCGGCGCTGGCGGCAATCGTGATGAAGCGCGGGACGCGGCCGCCGGCCCTGGTCCGGCCGGTGCTGCGCGGCATCGACAAGGCCCGCGACGGTTACGCCTGGGTGGTGACGCGGCTCGTGCGGATGGCCCTGCTCGGCGTGGTCGCGCTGCTCGCGGTGATCCTGGCTGCCGGCTGGCTGTTCGAGAAGACCCCGACCGGATTCCTGCCGTCCGAGGACCAGGGGGCGTTCTTTGTGGCCGCGCAGTTGCCCGAGGGCTCATCGGTCAACCGCACGAAGGCGGTCGTGGAGGACATCGAACAGCTGCTCGACGAAGCGGACGGTGTGGAGAGTTTCCTCTCGGTGATCGGCTACAACATCCTTGACGGCGTCAACCAATCCAACGCGGCTTTCTTCGTGGTCACCCTCAAGCCGTTCTCGGAACGGACAGAGACGCCGGGTCTTCATGTGGAGCAGATTATTGACCGGCTGGCCGGCCAGCTTTACGCGATTCCCCAGGCCAACGTGTTTCCATTCAATCTGCCGCCGATCGTCGGTCTCGGCACCACCGGCGGTTTCGAATACCAGCTTGAATCACTGACCGGCGCCAGTCCCGAAGAGCTCGCCGAAGTGATGCGTGCCCTGGTCTTCGAGGCCAACCAGCAGCCGGAGCTTCAGGGCGTGTTCAGCACGTTCGCTGCCAACACCCCGCAGTTGTTCCTCGATCTCGACCGGGAAAAGGCGCAGACACTGGGGGTGGCGATCAGCGATGTGTTCCAGGCCCTGCAGGCCACCCTCGGCGGGTTCTACGTTAACGACTTCAACAAGTTCGGCCGCGTCTGGCAGGTGATCATCCAGGGCGAGGCGGCCGACCGGAACTCTGTCGACGACATCAACCGCATCTACGTCCGCAACCGCGACGGCCAAATGGTGCCGCTGCAGGCGATTGCCGAGACCCGGCTGTTCCTCGCCCCGCAGACCCTGATCCGCTACAACAACTATCGCAGCGTCACGATCAACGGCAGTCCCGCTCCGGGGGTCAGCACCGGCCGGGCGCTTGAGGTGATGGAAGCGGTCTCGGCGCGGGTGCTGCCGCCCGGATTCGCCTACGAGTGGACCTCGACCGCCCTTCAGGAAAAGCAGGCGGCCGGCCAGGTGGGGATCATCCTCGGCCTCGCCGTGCTGTTCGCGTTCCTGTTCCTCGTTGCCCAGTACGAGAGCTTTACGATCCCGGTGCCGGTGATGCTGTCGATTTCCGTCGGCGTGCTGGGGGCGATGGTGGCGCTGTGGGTCGCCGGTCTCGACAACAACCTCTACGCCCAGATCGGCCTGGTGGTGCTGATCGCGCTCGCGGCCAAGAATGCCATCCTCATCGTCGAGTTTGCCAAGGAGCGGCGGGAGGAGGGGATGGGCATTGAGGACGCGGCGGCCCTCGGCGCCCGGATGCGGTTCCGCGCGGTGATGATGACCAGTTTCGCGTTCATCCTCGGGCTGGTGCCGCTGATCACCGCCGTGGGCGCCGGTGCTGCCAGCCAGCGCGGGGTCGGCACCGCCGTGTTCGGCGGCATGCTGTTCGCCTCGCTGTTCGGGATCTTCCTGATCCCGGTACTTTATGTCGTCTTCCAGTGGCTGCGTGAGAGGATCAAGGGCGAGCGCCGCAGCGCGCCGGCGCGGCAGCCTGCGGAGCAGGCTCCGGAGGCTCATCCATGAAGGGGCGGGCGAGCGCGGCTGGGCCTGCAGGCAGGGGGGCCTTCTCCGGCCTTGTCAGGCTGCTTCCGACTCGTCCGGGCGTTCGGCGGTGGCCTGATCCTGGGCTGCCGGGGCCGGCCGGTAGTTGAGGTTGATCAACATTGCCAGCCCTGAGCCTTCCGGCTGCAAAGCCTTGCGGGCGGAGCGGGGCAGAGGCACGCCGATCCGGCTGCAGTAGCGGATCATCGCCGCCGCCACGTCGGCGCTGCCGATCTCAAGGCTGCGCTCGTCCTGCGGATCGGAGACGTCGAAGTGCAGGACGACCGTGACTTCGTGCGTCCTGCTGACCTCCACGTCGGTCACGGCCGCCGCCGGCATGGCCTTGTGGTTGCGCAGACAGTGGTCGTAGACAGCGGTCAGGATTTCGTCCTTGGAGAAGACGATCTTGCGCAATTCCATCGGCATCAGCAGGCCTCCGACGGCACGATCCCCTCAACGCCCCTGTGGCATCGAGGCCCTTAGTGGGCTTCGTCCCAGTTCCGGCCGACGCCGGTGTCGACCACGAGAGGAACATCCAGGTCGGCGGCATGTTCCATGACCCGGATTACCAATTCCTTAGTGTCCTCCACCTCGTTCTCCGGCACCTCGAATACGAGCTCGTCGTGGACCTGCAGCAGCATCCGCGCTGACAGTCCGGCCGCCGCCAGGGCGGGCGGTATCCGGATCATCGCGCGCTTGATGATGTCGGCCGCGCCGCCCTGGATCGGCGCATTGATCGCCGCCCGCTCGGCGTTGCTGCGTGCGGAGGGGTTCTTGTCGTTGATGCCGCGCACGTGGCAGCGCCGCCCGAACAGCGTGGTGACGAACCCGCGCTCGCGTGCTGCCGCCTTGGTCCGCTCCATGTAGTCGCGGATACCGGGATAGCGCTCGAAGTAGGCGTCGATATAGGCCGCCGCCTCGCCCCGGGAGATCCCCAGCTGCCGCGACAGGCCGAACGGCGAAATGCCATAGATGATTCCAAAATTGATCGCCTTGGCCTGGCGGCGGATCATCGGGTCCATGCCTTCGATGGCGACCCCGAACACCTGCGAGGCGGTCATCGCATGGATGTCATGGCCGTCGCGAAACGCCTGCTTGAGTGCCACGATGCCGGCGACGGAAGCGAGCAGGCGCAACTCGATCTGCGAATAGTCGGCGCTGAGCAGCAGCCAGCCGGGCTCGGCGACGAACGTCCGGCGGATCTTCCGCCCCTCGTCGGTGCGCACCGGAATATTCTGGAGATTGGGGTCGGTGGAGGACAACCGGCCGGTGCCGGCGACGGTCTGAGCGTAGGAGGTGTGGATGCGCCCGGTCTCCGGGTTGATTTCGCCGACCAGGGCATCGGCATAGGTGCTTTTCAGCTTGGCCAGCTGTCGCCAGGCGAGCACCCGGGTGGGCAGCTCGTGTCCCTCGGCGGCGAGGGTCTCGAGAACCTCGGCGCCGGTCGCATAGGCACCGGTCTTGCCCTTCTTGCCGCCGGCCAGTCCCATGTCGAGGAACAGCACCTCGCCGAGCTGCTTGGGCGAGCCGACGTTGAAGGGCCGTCCGGCCAGCGCGTGGATCTCCGCCTCCAGCGCGGCCAGTCGGGCCCCGAATTCGGTGCCGAGCCCGCGGAGGGCGTCGGCATCGACCCGGATGCCGGCCGTCTCCATGGCCGCGAGCACCGGAATGAGCGGACGCTCGAAATTCTCGTAGACACTGATCACCCGGCTCGCCACCAGGCGCGGCTTGAGGACAGCGTGGAGCTGAAAGGTGATGTCGGCGTCCTCAGCGGCATAGGCGCAGGCCCGGTCCAGCGACACCCGGTCGAAGGTCACCTGATCCCTGCCGGTCCCGGTGACGTCGGCGTACTTGATCGTGTCAACGCCGAGGTGGAGTCGGGACAGCTCGTCCATGCCATGGCCGTGCAGGCCGCCGTCGATGACGTAGGACAGCACCATCGTATCGTCGATCGGCGCGATCGTCAGCCCGTAGCGGCCCAGCACTTCCAGGTCGTACTTGATGTTCTGGCCGACCTTGAGAACCGAGTCGTCGGCGAGCAGCGGACCGAGCAGCTCAAGTGCCCGGTCAAGGGAAATCTGGTCCGGCGGCGGCGGCCCGGCCTCGAGAGCGAGTCCTTCATGGGCCCGCCCGGGCGCCGTATGCCCCAGTGGGATATAGCAGGCTTGGCCGGCCGCAAGCGCCAGAGAGACGCCGACCAGGCGGGCCCGGAACGGATCGAGCGAGGTGGTCTCGGTGTCGACGGCGACCAGTCCCTGCTGCCGGGCAGCGGCGATCCAGTCCTCGAGGGTGAACTCGTCCTGAACCAGGACGTAGTTGCGAGGAACTTCCGGCGGCGCCTCCACCTCCGATGGGCCGCGACCGTCAGCCAATCTGGCATCGATGCGGGCGACCACCGACCGGAAGCCCTGGGCTTCGCAGAACCGCCGGAATGCGCCGAGATCAGGCACCCGTTTGGCCAGTGCCGAGAGAGGTTCGGGCACCGGAACGTCGGTGCGCAGCCGTACCAGGTCCCGGGAGATCCGGGCATCCTCCGCGTGGTCGAGCAGGTTCTGGCGGCGTTTCGGCTGAGGGATCTCGGCCGCGCGGGCGAGCAGAGTGTCCAGATCGCCATAGCTCTCGATCAACTGGGCGGCGGTTTTGACGCCGATTCCGGGAACCCCCGGAACGTTGTCGACGGAATCGCCGGCGAGGGCCTGGACGTCGATGACCTGCGCCGGCGGCACCCCGAATTTCTCGGCGACTTCGGCCGGGCCGATCCGCCGGTCCTTCATCGCGTCGTAGAGAGCGACGCCATCGCCGACCAGCTGCATCAGATCCTTATCCGAGGAGACGATCGTCACCTCGGCCCCTGCCTCGCGGGCCAGCCGGGTATAGGTGGCGATCAGGTCGTCGGCCTCGAATCCCTCAAGCTCGACGCAGGCAATATCGAGGGCCGCGGTGGCCTCGCGGAGCAGCGCAAACTGTGGGATCAGCGCCTCCGGCGGCTCGGGCCGGTGTGCCTTGTAGTCCGGGTAGATGGCGTTGCGGAACGAGACCCGGTCGCTGTCGAAAATCACCGCCAGATGGTCGGCGTCAGTCTCCTCGAACAGCTTGACCATCATGTTTACGAAGCCGAACACGGCATTGACCGGGGTGCCGTCCGGCCGGGTCAGCAGGGGAATGGCGTGGAACGCCCGGAAAATGAACCCCGAGCCGTCGACGAGAAAGACGTGGCGGGGCGGCGGGGCTGCAGCCGTCGGACCGGCGGCGCTGTTCACGCCGGTCAGTGCGCGCCCCTTGGTGCATCCGGCGACAGAACGAACCGCCGCGAGCAGTAAGGGCAGACGATCTCCCCGTCATCGCCCAGGGTGAGGAACACCCGAGGATGGCCGAGCGGACCGCCACCGCCATCGCAGGCAACGGTCGGGGTGTCGACGACCACCGTCTCGTCAAAGCGGTGAGCTTCGCCCGAAGGCGCGGAAGAGGAAGACGGGCCGGCGCCGTTGGCTGAGGACATGGACTGGGTTCCGCGGATGACCGTCGTGAAAGGTTGGCTGAGTTCCGGGACACGCGGAGCGTTGCCCCGGATGGCCCGTGATGATAGCGAATGCCTGCGGCGGATCAACGCCCGCGGTGAGCCGGCGTGACTGCCGGCGTCTGGAGTGATCGCGCCACCCGATGACCACCCCGGCCCTCGAAACGGCAGCGGCGGCGCACCCGCCCGATCCGGACGCCGCGATCGAAGCCGTCAATCTGACGAAGACCTACAACCGGCGCAAGGATGAGCCGGTGGTCTATGCCCTGAAGGGCATCGATCTGACCATCCCAAAGGGCTCGTTTTTCGGGCTGCTTGGCCCCAATGGCGCCGGCAAGTCCACCTTCATCAACATCCTCGCTGGCTTGGTCGTACGCTCGGGCGGCGAGGTGCGGATCTGGGGGTACGACATTGACCGGAACATGCGGGCGGCCCGCCGCTCAATCGGGATCGTGCCCCAGGAGCTGAACATCGATCCCTTCTTCACCCCGCGCGAGCTTCTGGAGGTTCAGGCCGGGCTTTACGGCGTGGCACCGGAAGAGCGCCGCACCGACGAGATCCTTGAGCTGGTCGGCCTCACCCGGCAGGCTCGCGCCTATGCCCGGACCCTGTCAGGCGGCATGCGTCGGCGGCTGCTGGTTGCCAAGGCGATGGTCCACTCGCCGCCGATCCTTGTTCTCGACGAGCCGACCGCCGGGGTCGACGTGGAACTGCGCCGCGGGCTGTGGGCCTCCATGCGCCGGCTGCAGGAACGGGGCACGACGATCCTGCTCACCACCCACTACCTCGACGAGGCCGAGGAACTGTGCGACACCGTGGCCATCATCAACAACGGCCGGCTGGTCGCCTGCGAATCCACCCAGGCGCTGCTCCGCCGCCTCGACTCCCGGGAATTGGCGGTCACCGTAGCCGAACCGGTCACCACCGCACCGGAGGCGCTGCAACGGTTCAAGGTCAGCGTGCCGCGACCCGGCCGCCTGGAGTTCCTGTTTCCGCCGAGCACGGTGCAGAGCGGCGAGGTGCTGACCGCCGTCCGCGAGGCGGGACTGACGGTGCTGGACGTGGCGACCCGCGAGGCCGACCTCGAGGACGTCTTCGTCCGCCTGACCAGCCAGAGAGATGATGACTCCGACATCGAAAGGGACGCCGGGCGGTCCTGACCCGGCAGGAGCCGCCGTCGCCGTCGGGCGGTTTCTCCGCGGCCTGCTGATTGCCGCCCTGGCCGGGATCGGCGCCTGTACGGCGACGGTCATCCCTGCCGGCCCCGAGCGGATGGCTCCGGCCCTGGCGGGCGAGAGTCTGTTGGTCCGCGACGGCGCGGCGCTGCCACTCCACAGCTGGCTGCCCGGGGACGGTGAGGCCGCGGCGGTGATCCTGGCGCTTCACGGATTCAATGATTACGGCCGGTTCTTCGCCAAGCCCGGCACCTGGCTGGCGACCCGCGGCATCGCCGCCTATGCCTACGACCAGCGCGGCTTCGGGGGCGCGCCAAACCCGGGCATCTGGCCTGGCACCGCCACTCTGGTCGGAGACCTTCGCGATGCCGTCGCTGCTGTGCGCGCCCGCCACCCCGCCACGCCGCTGTTCGTGCTCGGTGAAAGCATGGGCGGCGCGGTGGCGATCGTCGCGGCGACCGGACCGGCCGGGCTGGATGCCGATGGCCTGATCCTGGCGGCGCCGGCGGTCCGCGGCCGGGAGACGATGCCCTGGTACCAGAACGCCGCCCTCTGGGTGTCGAGCCGGATCGCTCCGAGCATGACCCTCTCCGGGCGCGGCCTCGGGGTCAAGCCCTCCGACAATGTCGAGATGCTGCGGGCGCTGGGCCGCGATCCGCTGGTGATCAAGGAAACCCGTATCGACGCGATCCAGGGCCTGGTCAATCTGATGGATGCGGCCCAGGCGTCTGCTCCGCAGCTTCGCGGGCCGGTGCTGATCCTGCTCGGCGGCCGGGATGAGCTGGTGCCCGATGTGGCGATGTGCCGGTTTCTCAGCCGGCTGGGCTACGATAACACGGGGGTGCGACGGACCGCCCTCTACCCGGATGCCTACCACATGCTGCTCCGCGACCTGGATGCCGAACGGGTCTGGGCGGACGTCGCCGCCTGGATCGGCAATCCGGCGGCGCCGTTGCCTTCGCACGCCCCGGCGCCTGAGCTGGCCCGCCGGCCCGGTCGGCTGGCGTGGACAGCATGCGGGCAAACGCCCTAGATTGCTTCGCCCCAGGGGTTCGATGCTGACGGATGAGTCCCATCGGTCAACTGAATCGAACCACAGGATCAAGAGCTTCGTCGATCGACCGATCCTTCGCTTGGGCACCCGGCAAAGGATCCGATCCACTGGCAGGGACTCACCGGGCGGTCAACAGCGAGGCGGGGAGAGGATGTTCGGGCGCGGACGGTCGGGCGGTGGCCCGGGGATCCCGGACGAAATCGAGATTATCTGGACGGGCGGCGACGGCCGGCCGGTCACCCGGCGGTTCGCCCGCACCGTCCGCATCGGCCGCGATCCCGAAAATGACGTTTGTCTTCCCCATGCGGGGGTAAGCCGGCGACATGCGGAGGTCGTGCCGGCCGGCGGCGGCTGGACGGTCCGTGATCTCGGCTCCAGCAACGGCACGTTCCTCGACGGCCGGCGAATCGGCGAAGCGGCCCTGCCGGACCGTGCCCGGATCCAGCTGGGCGGGCAGGGGCCGGTGCTGTCGGTGTGTCGGACGGCACCGGGCGGGGTCCGGGCCACGGCCGGGGACGACGCCACCCGTCTCCCTGATGCACGCGAGGGGCGGTCCGGCTGGTTCGGCAGCGGTGGCAGGGGCGGCGGCCGGTGCGACGAGGAGGAACCGGAGCCCGAGCCCCTGCCACAGCCCGGGCGTTCCGCCCACTACCGCAGGTCGGCAGCGGGTCCGGCGGCTCCGTCCGGGCCCGGCGAGGAACAGGCGGCCGGAACCCGGGAGCCGGACGCCGAGCCGATGAGCCGCGAGGAGATCCGCGACCACTACTTTTCGGATACGGGCGACGACGAGGTGGGAGAGCACACTCGCGCGGTCCGCTTCGTCTGGCGCGAGCAGCACAGGCGCCAGCGCCGGCGCTGGCTGCTGGCCCTCGGCGGGGTAGGGGGGCTGCTGCTCGCCGCCGTCGGCGGCCTGTTCTATCAGGCGCGGCAGGAGGACCAGAGCCGCCGGCTCGCCATCGACCTGTTCTACGACATCAAGACTTTGGAGGTGGAGCTGGGCCGGCTGGAGGCGGCGGTGCGTGCCACCGGTGAGGAACAGCTGATCGCCCAGCTTCGCCGCAACCGGGCGCAGATGCGCCAGATGCGCGCCCGCTACGACAGCTTCATTCAGGACGCCGGGCTGATCGACCCGGACCTGGACGACGAAGACGCGCTGATCCTGCGGATCGCCCGGATCTTCGGCGAGTGTGAGCTGGAGATGCCGCCGTCGTTCCTTCGCGAGGTCAAGACCTACATCCGGAAATGGCAAGCCACGGACCGGCTGGAGCGGGCATTGCGGGCGCTCGAGGAACGGGGGCACCTGGACGTGGTCGCCCGGGCGCTCATCGACCAGGGCCTGCCGCCCCACTTCCTGTACCTCGGCCTGCAGGAAAGCAATTTCAACATCCGGGCGATTGGTCCCGAAACCCGCTTCGGAATCGCCAAGGGCGCCTGGCAGTTCATTCCGGCGACGGGCCAGGAATACGGCCTCAGGATCGGGCCGTTGAAAGACCAGCGGGTGTTCGATCCCCACGATGACCGCTTCGATTTTCTCGCCGCGACCCGCGCGGCGGCGCGGTTCCTGCGCGATATCTACAACACCGACGCCCAGGCCTCCGGGCTGTTGGTCATGGCGTCCTATAACTGGGGTCCGCACCGGATCATCCAGCGCATCCGGACCATGCCGGAAAACCCGCGGGAGCGGAACTTCTGGGCATTATTGCAGAAGTACGAGATCCCCGAGGAAACCTACCATTATGTGTTCTACATCATTTCGGCGGCAGTGATTGGCGAGAACCCCCGCCTGTTCGGCTTCGACTTCGACAACCCGCTGCGCACTTACGCTCCGGACTGGTCCTCGTGGTTCGATGCTGACGGAAAAGTCCCATCCGTCAGCTGACTAGAACTCCAAAATCCAGAGCTTGGCCGACCGAGCGGTCGTTCGCCTGGGAACCGGGCGAAGGATCCGATCGACGAGCGGCGCGGCCGCTGCCTGCGGACGCTTGCGTGGTGGCGAGCGCACCAACGCAATCCAGCGCAGTGGTGCCACCTCAGCGCTTTCTTCGACGAAAAGGACAAGGCGCGACCGCACGACCGGTGCAGCCGGATCCGGGCGCCGCGATGCCGGCCGCCATGGCCCCGCTTGACGGCCGGCCCGGGGTTCCCGTACATCACCCTTTACGGCGGCGGGAGTAGCTCAGTCGGTTAGAGCACCTGGTTGTGGTCCAGGGGGTCGTGGGTTCGAATCCCATCTCTCGCCCCAAGCACCCGCGATCACGATCCGCCACCCGGATCCGGATCGGTAACGACAGGATCAAAGCCGTTGCCCCGGAGCGACCCGGGGGCGGAAAGCCGGGACCGGATTTCACGTCGGCTCACGCCCGCGCTCCAACGTCCCCATCCCCGCGGAAGTTACGCCGGGCTGAAGGCCAGGATGGTCTGCTTTCCCTCGCCTTCGCCGCGGTGGAGGAATTTCACGGCAAGGGGCGTGCCGATCCGGATGGTCTCCGGTTGCTTCGGGTCGACATCATCGATCAGCGCCACGACCCGGCCGCCGTCTTCAAGTTCAACAACACCTGAACAATAGGGATTATCACGGTTGAATCCCCATTGCTGCATGTTCGGCGGAACGACGCGAATGCAGGTAAAGGCAGCGAGGCGTCCTTTTCCGCTCATCTGCACCCACTCCATGGTGCTGCTGTAACATTTCGGGCAGATCGGCCGCGGCGGGACGTAATGCTGCCCGCATCCGCTGCATCGGCAGCCCATCAGCTTTTCCTCACTGAGGAACCGTTCGTACGAGACATCGTTGAAGCGCGCGTCGTTCATCTTGGCCCTACCGCCTCTCGAGGATCGTAAACGTGCAGGTGCCGCCGGTGCCGCCGAGATTTTGTGCGGCACCGATCCGCAGGTCGCCCTTGGGGATTTGCCGGTCGCCCGCTTCGCCGCGCAGTTGCGCCCACAGTTCGACCATCTGCCCGACGCCCGTGGCGCCGACCGGATGCCCTTTGCACTTCAGTCCCCCTGAGGTGTTGATCGGCAGCGGCCCGTCGAGCCTGGATTCACCCTGCTCCACAGCTTTGTAGGCTTGGCCCGGCTTGTAGAAGCCCAGATCTTCCATGTGGATGAGTTCTGCGATTGAAAAGCAATCGTGAACTTCGGCGAACTGGATGTCTTCAGGGCCGAGTCCGGACATCGCGTACGCTTCCTGTGCGGCATACCGGTTGGCTTCGAAGGAGGTGAGGTCTTCGCAGTCATGCAGACCGCGGCCGCTTCCCTGCCCGAGACCGATGACGTGGAGGGGCCTGTCGGTAAAACTACGGGCGAGGTCTTCGGCAACCAGGATCGCGCACGCGGCGCCATCGCTGATCGGACAGCAATCGAACAGGTGCATCGGCCAGGCAACCGGGGGGTTTGCCTTAATATCGGCGAGGAATTCCTTCTCATCACGCCATTCTGGTATTGGTTTTCCTTTGTCCTTCGCCGATTCGGTTTTGATCGCCATGATATCGCGAAGGCTGGTATTGAACTGTGCTTCGGGGTTGAGTTTGGCGTTGTTGTGACTCTTGATGGTCACGTTCCACAGGTGCTGGCGAGCGGCACCATATTTTGCGAAATACGCCGTCGCGATCGCCCCGAAAACGCCTGGGAAGGTAAAGCCCGCCCGGATCTCATAAGGCGAGGCCGCCAGTGCCAGTCCCTCGGCCACATCTTCGGTGGTTCGCTTTGACATATCTTCAAGGCCGCCAACCAGCACAATGTCGTAATAGCCAGAGGCGATCGCGAAGACGCCTTCGCGGAACGCCTGGGAACTGGACGCGCAGGCGCCTTCGGTCCGGGTTGCTGCCTTTGGTATAAACCCGGCCACATCGGAGACGAGTGGCCCCCAGTGGGCCTGCCGGACGAAGTAGTCGTTCGAGAAATTGCCGAGGTACAGGGCGTCGATGTCGTTCGGATCGATGCCTTTGTCGACGGATGCGAGTGTTTTAGTCAGCGCCTCCGAAAACAGATCCTTTGAGTCCCGGTCTTTGAACATGCCGAACCTGGACTTTCCAACGCCGATAACGGTGACACCCCGACCCAGTTTTCGTTTCATCATCATCTCCACGGCTACGGTCCAAGAAAGGGCCCGGCTTTCCCGCGCCGCTGACGGTCTTACGGCCGATAGCGGTACTCGGTGATGGTTTCGTCGGCGACATTGCGAAGGACCTCAAGGAACTGGTCTGCCGTCTCAAAAGGCTCATTCTCGTAGCCAATGGACCTGAGGATCGCCTCTTTGGCATCGCGATACCGGTGTTCCGGCTCCCCGGCCTCCGGCCTCGCCAGATTGGCGAATTCCTGCTCCTCTTTGTAGAGAGCGGTCAGACCCTGATGATCGGCCGGCAGCGTTTTGAGCTCGCTTGCCAGTCGGGCGAGAACCTGTTGGGCGGTTTCATTTCGGGGATCATGGCGGTCGGCAAGCGCCCGTTCGCCGCACCGGGCGGCCGCGTCCTCCACCTCCGCAACCAGATTTTGCTTCCAGTCATGGAATTCCATGGCGATCCTCCTCAGTCCTCAGGGTCGACAGTTATGATCAACGCGTCGTGACGGCCGACGACAGGCGAGGGCGGCCCGCCAGCCGGCAGCCGCCAGCCGCGGCGATGAGCCGGCCGGTGCCGGACCTCAACTGGGTGTCCCCGCGGCGTTCGATGCGGCACCGGCTTGTCCCGGGCACCGCGGCGCTCCAATACGGCTTGGTTGCCGGCCGCGCGGCATGGCCAGACGGCTGTCACCACCGGATGGGCGTGGTTGCGATCGGCTTGCCGGGGCACTTGGGTGACTGGGCAAGGCTCCTGACGCCGGGCGACGATCGGCGCAGCGGCATCCGCTCGGCATCGATCAGGATGGCAGGAGCGCTGGCATGCGTCCGCAGGGGGAGTCGCCCTGTCGCGCAAGTACAGCCCCGGTCCTCCAACCGGCTTCTGCGCAGCCCTCGATTTGCGGAGCCTGCGTCGAAAGCGGCTGCATAGAGGAGTAGCCTTGGCCGACTCAATCTTGCCAGTCACGGCAAACTTCATCGTGACCCCCCGCACACGACGCAACGTCGTCCCCACGGGACAGCGCATGCGCCGTTAAAACTAGGGCCCTGTCACAGCATCACATTAACATGGATATACTATTTGTCTGTTTTTGGCAACATTTCGCTAAGGAATATATTGATTGAGCCGAAAGCTCACGCTTTGCGCCCGGGTGGCCGAGGTCGCGAGCCGGGCCTGAGCCAGTGGATCGGATCCTCCGCCTGGTTCCCAAGCGAAGGATCGGTCGATCGGCTAAGCTCCTCATCCTGTTGTTCGATTCAGCTGACGGATGGGACCCATCCGTCAGCATCGAACCGCTAGGACGCCGTGATTGGCATCGTCAGGGAGCACTCGGGCGCCTGCGGCATGGAGGTCGACGACGCCGGCACCATGGTCCACAAAGCCGGTGAGCGGGTCAGCCTCGGCGGCCGGCTGGAGCCGGTGAGCGGGTCGGCTTCTCGGGCGGCTGAATAGTCCCGCGACCGGAGCCGACGCCGGGTGGCCTCGCCGCTCGCCATTCGCCAGACGCTTGTGCCAGACTCTTGGCGTTCGCCCGTGTCTTGCCGTGAAGAGGACCGCACCATGCCGATCCGCCGCCGCGATTTCGTCAGGGGTATGGCAGTGACGACCGCGCTGCCGTTCCTCGGGTCCAGCCCTGCCGGAAGCCAGACCATGGCCGATGCCGCCGACCTCGTGCTCCGCAATGGCCGCATCACCACCCTCGACCGGAGCCGTCCCGAAGCCGCGGCGATCGCCATCCGCGACGGGCTGATCGCCGCCATCGGCACGGAGCCGGACGTCCTGCGGCTGGCCGGCGAGGACACCCGGAGCGTCGACCTCGGTGGCCGCCGGGTCATTCCCGGCCTGAACGACAGCCACACCCACCTGATCCGCGGCGGCCTCAATTACAACATGGAGTTGCGCTGGGAGGGGGCGCCGTCGCTGGCCGATGCGCTGCGAATGCTGAAGCGGCAGGCCGACCGGACGCCGCCGCCGCAGTGGGTTCGGGTGGTTGGCGGATGGTCGGAGTTCCAGTTCGCCGAGCGGCGGATGCCGACCCTGGACGAGATCAACGCCGTCTCGGCGAACACGCCGGTGTTCATCCTCCACCTCTACGGCCGGGCATTGCTGAACCGGGCAGCGCTTGCGGCGCTCGGCATCACCCGCGACACGCCGGATCCGCCGGGTGGGACCATCGAGCGCACTGCCAGCGGCTTACCCAAAGGCCTTCTTCTGGCAACACCCTCGGCGTTCATTCTGTATTCGACCCTGGCGCAGGGGCCGAAGCTCCCGCTCGAAGACCAGATCAACTCCACCCGCCACTACATGCGCGAGATGAACCGCCTCGGGATCACTTCGGTGATCGATGCCGGCGGCGGCGGCCAGAACTATCCGGAAGACTATGACGTCATCCAGCGGCTCCACGAAGCCGACCAGTTGACCGTTCGCATCGCCTATAACCTGTTCGCGCAAAAGCCCGGCTCGGAGTTGTCCGATTATGAACGCTGGCTGGCGATGACGACGCCCGGGGCGGGCGATGCGATGCTGCGCATGAACGGCGGCGGCGAGAACCTCACCTGGTCGGCGGCCGATTTTGAGAATTTCCTGGAGCCGCGGCCCGATCTCGCGCCAGTGATGGAAGCCGAGCTCGAACCGATCGTCGAGCTTCTCGCCGCCAACAAGTGGCCGTTCCGGATCCATGCGACCTACGATGAGAGCATCGACCGGTTCCTGTCGGTCTTCGAGCGGGTCAATGGCCGCCAGCCGTTCGAGACCCGCTTCATCATCGATCACGCCGAGACGATCAGCGAGCGCAACATCGAGCGGGTCAAGACGCTCGGCGGCGGCATCGCTGTTCAGCATCGCATGGCGTTTCAGGGCGAGTACTTCGTGGAGCGCTATGGCGCCCGGGCCGCGGCGCGCACGCCCCCGGTCAAACAGATGTTGGCGGCCGACCTGCCCGTCGGCATGGGGACGGACGCCACCCGGGTGTCCTCCTACGACCCCTGGGTTGCGCTCTACTGGATCACCACCGGCAGGACCCTCGGCGGGCTGAGGCTCTACCCCGAGGCCAGTACGCTCGACCGGGAGACGGCGCTGCGGCTGTGGACTGCGGGCTCGGCCTGGTTCTCCGGCGAGCAGGACCGCAAAGGCACGCTGGCGGTCGGCCAGTACGCCGACCTCGCCGTGCTGTCCGATGATTTCTTTACGGTCCGTGCGGAAGACATCCGCCGCATCGCCTCGCTGCTGACGATTGTGGGCGGCAGGATCGTCCATGCTGCCGGTGCCTTCGCCGATCTTGATCCGCCGTTGCCGCCGGCAAGCCCGTCCTGGACGCCGGTCGGCAGCTTCGACACGCCGGCCATGCGGACAGCGGCGGCGACGGCGCCGCTGCAGCAGGCGCGCAGTTGCCACGACGGTTGCACGAATCGCTGCGCCGTCCACGGCCACGACCACGGGATCGCCTGGAACAAGCCGATTCCGGTGCGCGACCTCAAGTCCTTCTGGGGCGCCCTCGGCTGCTCCTGCTTCGCCGTCTGATGCCGAAACGCCCACCGACGCAGCGGCCGGATCGCCGTCGCCGCCGGAATGCGGGTCGCGCCGGTTCCGGCCGACGGCCAGCCGGCGGATTGATCCCGCCTCCGCACCCAGGTTTCGCCCGGCAGGTTGTGATCGGCCGCGCGCTCGGGCTATGATCAGCAGTCCGCTTCCGGTCCAGTGCGGGTGCCATCGCGCACAGCGGTTCGGCCGCCTCGCCGCTGTTCTGCCTGTCAGGGTCGGGATCCAGGAATATCCCCGGTCGCCCCGGCTTCGGTCGTCCATCCGTTGATCGTGTTCCGGGGGCAGGGATCAGAGTTCTTCGTCGCCTCGCAACCGGCCCGCCGTCAGCCGTGATCCCAGCCGACCAGCCGCCTTCGCTTTCCAACCGGTCGCCTGCATCGGCCCTGTTCGGACCGGCGCATCCGCTGCGCGCGGCGGTGGTCAACGAGGTCCACTCCCGGCCTTACGATCCGGCGACGGCGCCGCTGCGGCTGTCCTACCTGGCGCTCATCACCGGTGAGCCCGCCGGCGCCACCGTTCCGGAGCGGGAGCGGGAGCATTTCAAGCACCTCTGCGGCCGCTACGACGTCGCGCCGCCTGCGGAGGGTGCCAAGCACTTCATCCAGGACTTCGGGCCGTTCAAGCTGCGCTGGGAACGTCACACCGAGTTCTGCACCTACACCTTTATCCGTCCGGGGCCGTTCGCCGATCCGTTCGCCGATCCGGTGATCAACCTCGTCCCCCGCGAGTGGCGTGATGCCATTCCCGGGGAAGTGCTGGTTGCTGCCCATCTTGCCTTCGATGCCGCCAATGCGCCGGAGCGGGACCCGGAGGCGCTGTCGCGGCTGTTCAACCACCATACCGTGCTGGGCAGCGTCATCGCCGGCGGCTCGGCTGAATACTTCACTGATCTCCGCCCCGATGACGACGGCTTTACCCGCTTTCTGCTTCGCGACCGCGGCATTTCTGACCGTCGGGCCGGCCGGTCGATCCAGCGGCTGCTGGAGATCAACACCTACACCCAGATGGCGGTGCTCGGCCTGCCGCTGGCCCAGGCGATGGCGCCCAGGCTCGGCCAGGTGGAGAAGGCGCTTGGCGATCTTTCCGAGCGGCTCGGTCGGCTCGAGGATGTGGTCGACGAGCGGGCGCTGCTCGACGCGATCACCGCACTCGCCGGCGAAGTGGAGCGGATCGCTGCTGCGACGAGCTACCGGTTCAGCGCCTCCGAGGCCTACGCGGCGATCGTCCGCTCGCGGCTGAGCGAACTTCGGGAGGAGCGGGCCGGGGGCTATGAGCGACTCAGCATCTTTCTGGACCGGCGGCTCTGGCCGGCGATCCGCACCTGCGAAGCGACGGCAGCCCGGATCGACGGTCTTGCCCACCGGGTCGCCCGGGCGAGCACGCTGCTCCGCACCCGGGTCGACGTGGCGCTGGAAGCCCAGAACCAGCAACTCCTCGAGGCGATCAACCGGCGGGCGCAGCTGCAGCTGCGCCTGCAGGCGACCGTCGAGGGCCTCTCGGCAGCGGCGATCAGCTATTACGTGCTCGGCCTCATCGCCTACGCGGCCAAGGCGATCAAGGCCGGCGGGGTCGCCCTCGACGTCGATCTGGTGACCGGTCTGGCGATCCCGGTGGTCGTCGGGCTGGTCTGGTTCGGGGTGCGCCACGCCCGGGGGTTAATCGGCCGCGATGAGGACTAAGCGGTGGTCCGGGCCTTCGCGGCGCGAGCCGCGGTCAGCGGGCCTTCGCGGCGCGAGCCGCGGTCAGCGGGCCTTCGCGGCGCGAGCCGCGGTCAGCGGGTTGCCGCGGCGGTGATACTCGCGGCCTCGTCCACCGACATCGTCGTCAGTGGCGCGGCCATGGCACAGATCTGCTCCGCCTCCGGCCCGCCCTGACGGAGCAGCCGGCCGCAGCCGCGAATGGCGTCGACCCGGTGCGCCGGCACCCGCACCATCACCGATACCAGTTCACTGTCGCGATCCCGGGCCGGCGGGGCGTCCTCCGAGTCCGGGTCCAGCATCGCCGGCCCGCAGCCGCCGCCCTTGAGATAGGCGACGAGGACGGCATCGCTGCGCAGCACGTGGTTGCCGATCGCCGATTTGAGGAATGTGGCCACCTTGGCGAGTTCGACGCGCTGAGGCCGCTCGGTATAGAGGCGGCGGATGGCGTGGATCGTTCGCAGAAAGTCCCGGTGCTCATCCAGATGGGCCCGGGTGTGGGGGTAGCGCGACCGCTCCATCAGCAGCTGTTCGCGCTCGAAGTGGTCCTCGATGCGCGCGCTGAGCCAGTCGAGCCGGCGGCGAATCGCGTCCGGATCGCCGCCGGCGGCGGTGGTGTGGA
Organism: uncultured Rhodospirillaceae bacterium; assembly: GCA_964454795.1. Lineage (GTDB taxonomy): Bacteria > Pseudomonadota > Alphaproteobacteria > Rhodospirillales > Defluviicoccaceae > CAYVUM01. The sequence continues at coordinate 4,852 of CAYVUM010000002.1, read as the reverse complement.
GGCTGTTCAAGCAGTCGTAAAGGGCCTTGTGGTCGGCGTCGAAGAACTCGATCTGACTGGCGTGCGCTTCAGTCCATGGCATGAAGGTCATCGGCGGCGGCCCATCACAGAGGTCGTGCCGCGGTTTGTGAAGACCGCAGCCAGCGGATGCACGAGTCTGGGCTTGCCGGGTTAAGGTTTCGTGACCGCAACGGGCGCAAAGCGTGAGGATCGCGGCGGATAGCTCCTTGACTCTGCGGGTCCGCGGCGGTTTTCTCCCGCCGTGAACAGCGGGCGCCCATCACGGCGACGCGCGACCGGCGCGTCGTCCACTTTATTTCGTGCCCAGACCTGTTCGCCGGCGGACCCTGCGGCCTCGGTGAGACCGGCATGGGGCCCGGCGGCGCGGGGGCGAGACAGGGCGGGGACGGAACGAACGCGGCGCCGGAACACCGGGCGCTTTGATGAGGGGCGCCGGAATGCGCCGGCCGCGACCCCACCCGGGTCGGCCGTCGGTGCGGGAACCACCACCGCGGCGACGAATCGGCTGAAACATCGGGCCATGAATCACAACCAGCACCCCGTCATCATCGGCATAGTCGGCGATTCGGGCGCCGGCAAAACGACCCTCGCCCGCGGCATCGCCGAGGTTCTCGGCCGCGAGCGCACCCTCAACATCTGCATCGATGATTATCACCGCTATGACCGCACACAGCGGGCGATCAACGGGCTGACCCCCCACGATCCCGCCTGCAATTACATGGACATCCTCGAGCAGCACATCACCCTGCTGCGCGAGGGCCAGCCAATCCTCAAGCCCGTCTACAACCACAACGGCGGGGTGCTCGAACCGCCCGAGTATGTGGAGCCGAAACCGTTCATCGTCCTCGAGGGTCTGCTCGGCTACGCGATCCCGGCACTCCTCGACGTTTATGATGTGAAACTCTATCTGGAGCCGCAGGAGGCGGTGCGACTGCGCTGGAAGCTCCAGCGTGACACCGGGCGGAGCGGCTACACCGCGGCGGAGTTTCAGGCAACCATTGAGCGGCTCCGGGCCGACAGCGAGCGGTACGTGATCCCCCAGCGGCGCCATGCCGACATGGTCGTTAGTTTCTATGCGCCCGACCGCAACCCGGAGGTGGCCGACGCGAACCTGAACTGTGCCCACATCCTGCGCCCGACCCTCCCGCATCTTGATCTCACGCCGCTGCTGGAGGCGGGACGGGACGGGGGGCTGGTTCTCGAACTGGCGCGCGACGTCGACGGCCGGCCGGTGGACATCCTCCATGTCTCGGGCGGCCTGGCAGCCGATCAGGCGGCAGCCCTGGAGGAAGCGCTCTGGCAGATGATCCCGGGCGAGACCCGCAGTCACGCGGAGATCGGTCAGTTCACCAACCGCAGCGGCAGCGAACAACACAGCCCGCCTCTGGCGCTGTCGCAACTCCTCATTACCCATTATCTGCTGACGGCAGCGCTGGACCAGCATGTCAGCTGAAGGGAGAAAATCGATGTCGGGTGTGAGCGTAACGCCGGTCGACGATCCGGGGATCGAAGCCGCGGGGGTTCCGTTCGCCCGGGACGTCAGCGAGGACCGGCGGGTGGCGACCCACGCGGAGATGGTTGACGCGATCCGCATCCTGGCTGCCGACGCCGTGCAGAAAGCGAAATCCGGGCATCCGGGCCTGCCGATGGGCATGGCCAACGTGGCGACGGTTCTGTGGACCCGGTTTCTGAAGTTCGATCCCTGCCATCCCGAGTGGGAGGATCGCGACCGGTTCATTCTTTCCGCCGGCCATGGCTCGATGCTGCTCTATGCGCTGCTCTACCTGACCGGCTATGAAGACTATACCCTCGAAGAGATCACCCGCTTCCGCCAGCTCCACTCGCGCACTCCGGGCCACCCGGAATACGGCGTTGCCCGCGGCATTGAGACGACCACCGGCCCCCTCGCCCAGGGGCTTGGCAATGCGGTCGGCATGGCCCTGGCTGAACGGCTGCGCAACCATCGCTGGGGCGACGACATTGTCGACCACTTCACTTACTGCATCGTCGGCGACGGCTGCCTGATGGAAGGGCTCAGCCATGAGACGATCTCGCTGGCCGGCTACCTGCGCCTGCACAAGCTGATCGTGTTCTGGGACGACAACCGCATTTCCATCGACGGGCCCACGGCTCTGGCAACCGGCGATAACCAGCTGGCCCGGTTCGAGGCCTCAGGTTGGGACGCCATCGCCGTCGACGGCGACGATCCGGACGCCGTGGCTGCCGCCATTGTCAAGGCGCGCCGCTCCGACCGGCCGTCGCTGATCGCCTGCCGGACCGTCATCGGTCGCGGTGCACCAAACAAACAGGGAACTTCAGCGGCCCACGGCGCGCCCCTCGGCGAAGATGAGGTTGCCCGGTTCCGGGAGGCGATCGGCTGGCACGATCCGCCGTTCCACATTCCCGACCACATCCTCGAGGCGTGGCGGACCGCCGGCGGCCGCGGCGCGGCGGAGCGGCTGGCCTGGGAACAGCGCTTCGAGGCGCTGGCCGAAGATCGCAAGGCGGAGTTCCGGCGGACCAGCGCCGGGCGGCTGGCGCCCGGCTGGCAGGCGCCGCTCAACGAGTTCAAGCGCAAGCTTGCCGACGAGAAGCCCACCTGGGCGACCCGGAAGGCCTCAGGCCAGGCGCTGGAAATCCTCACCTCGATGTTCCCGGAGATCATCGGCGGCTCGGCCGACCTGACGGAATCCTGCTTCACCCAGACGTCGCACCTGACCGAGATCGGCCCGGGCGATTACTCGGGGCGCTACATCCACTACGGTGTGCGCGAGCACGCCATGGCGGCGGTGATGAACGGGATGGCACTGCACGGCGGGTTCATCCCCTATGGCGGCACCTTCCTGGTCTTCGTTGACTACATGCGCGGCGCGGTGCGGATGTCGGCGCTGATGAAGCAGCGGGTGATCTATGTGCTGACCCATGACTCGATCGGCGTTGGCGAGGACGGGCCCACCCATCATCCGTGCGAGACACTGGCCGGCCTGCGCGTGATGCCCAATCTGCTCGTCTTCCGCCCCTGCGACGCGGTCGAAACCTTCGAGTGCTGGGTGATTGCGCTCACCGAATACGACATGCCGTCGGCGCTGGTGCTCACCCGGCAGGCGGTGCCGGCGGTGCGGACCGAGCATGTGAGCAACAACCTCTGCGCCCGCGGCGCCTATGTGCTGGTCGAGGCGGAGGGTGGCGAGCGCGAGGTGACCCTGTTTGCCACCGGCTCGGAGGTGCATCTCGCCTGCCTCGCCCGGGACCGGCTCGAGGCGGAGGGCATCCCCACCGCCGTGGTCTCGATGCCGTGCTGGGAGCTGTTCGAGATGCAGCCGGAGCGCTACCGCCGCGAAGTGCTGGGACCGGCTTGGCCGCACGGGGTGCGGGTTGCTATTGAAGCGGCCATCGCCCCTGGCTGGGACAAGTATATCGGTGACCAGGGGGTGTTCGTCGGCCTGACCGATTTCAGCCTGTCCGGGCCCGGGCCGACCCTCTTCGAATACTTCGGGATCACCGCCGACAACGTGGTGCTGCAGACCCGCGAGGCGGTGGCGCGGCGGCGGGCGACGACCGGCCGGGTGAGCCGCCAGACCGGCATCGACGTGGTCACCTGAGCACCGGGACGGAGCGGCGTGCGCCGATGACAACTCCGGTGAAGATCGCGCCGTCGATCCTGTCTGCCGACTTCGCCCGGCTCGGCGAGGAGGTGCGGGCAATCGACGAGGCCGGCGCCGACTGGATTCATGTGGACGTGATGGATGGCCATTTCGTCCCCAATCTGACCATCGGGCCAGTGGTCATCCGGGCGATCCGCGCCTGGTCGGAAAAGCCCTTCGACGTCCACCTGATGATCGATCCGGCCCAGCCGTACCTCGAGGCGTTCGCGGCCGCTGGGGCGGATATCCTCACCGTCCATGCCGAGGCGGACCGGCATCTCGACCGGTCACTGCAGGTGATCCGCGGCCTCGGTAAGCGCGCCGGCGTCTCCCTCAATCCGGCGACCCCGGAGGCCGCCATCGAGCACGTTCTCGATCGCCTCGACCTGATCCTGGTGATGACCGTCAATCCCGGCTTCGGCGGCCAGAGCTTCATCCCGGCCCAGTTGGAGAAGATCCGCCGGCTGCGCGAGATGATCGGCGACCGGCCGATCGATCTGCAGGTGGACGGCGGCATCAATCCGGCAACGGCGCCGGAGGTAGTGGCAGCCGGTGCTGACGTCCTGGTCGCCGGCACAGCCGTGTTCGGGGCCGCCGAGTATGCCGAGGCGATCCGGGCGCTGAGGCCGCCGCTGGTGGCGGTATGAGCGGCGGCCGCCTGGCTGCATCGGGTTCGGCGCCGGCGTTCACGCCGCGCAATCCGGCATACCGGGCGGCGCTGGACGCCTACGTGGCCGCCCAGACTTTCCTTTCGCTGATCGGAGTCGAGCCTGGCGGTGTAGAGCCGGGAGAAGTGGAGTACCGGGTCGCGTTCCGGCCCGAACTCGGACAGCAGGACGGCTTCTTCCACGGTGGCCTGATCGGTGCCGTTGCCGAGGCGGTGATGGGTGCGGCGGCGTTTACCCTGGTCGAGCCGGGTGCCAATGTGGTTGGCGCGTCCTTTCGCCTTGACCTGCTCGCCCCGGGGCTCGGGCCGCGGCTCACCGCCCGCGGTCGGGTGGTCAAGTCCGGCCGGATGCTGATCGTCTGCCGCGCCGACGTGATTGTCGATACCCCCGAGGGTGACACGATCCTTGCGGCGATCGCTCAGGGCTCGATGGCGGTGATCGCGCCCCGCTGAACCGCGTCGTTTGCTAGGTCGTAAACTCATAAAGGGGATTCCCTTTGAGGGCGAAAGGTGATTCAAG
>CAYVUM010000001.1:27177-81490 GCA_964454795.1 uncultured Rhodospirillaceae bacterium | reverse complement strand
CTGAGTTTTTGATCGTGGATTTCGATTCATTTCACGGATTGGACTTATCCCGTCCGCATCGCACCACCAGCATCCCGCCGTCGTTGAGCGCTCGCCCTGGGATCGCAGGTGGCGACACATTGGCAGAGCGCTCGCTGCACACCATTCCCTTGTCCCGACTCTCGGGCTTTTTTCTGCTGGCATTCGGTCCCTGCATTGCTGATCAGGTGGTGAGCCGGCTTACTGCTGGTCGTGACAGCCGCTGATGCGGCCTGTTACTTTTTGCGGGGATCTGTTTGCGAATTGCTCTCAACGCCTCCCCGAGCCTCTCCGCAAGTCGTGAACCGCTGGTGGAACACGTTATTCTTCTTTAGCCCCTGAGTTCCGTCCCCCGCGTTCTCAACCGGCTGATCCATTTTCGACACATTTCGCCGGCAATTTACTTGTGTTATCCTGACGGGGTCGCGAGGGGACATCCTGAGCCGGCACGGTTTGATAATTCTTGATTGAAGTAGCGGGTTTTTAGCCCACCGAATAATTGCGCGACTGTCGCGGGACACCGGCGTTCGCGCCAACGGACGACACATCATGGCCTTCCCTTTCTTCCGATCGCACCCGGGCTGCGTCGATCGCCGTCCGCGGACCCGCACGCCCTGGCCGGACGCCGTCCGGCGACTGATCCGAAGCGCTCCCAAGGACGTGTCGCGTCACCCGGGGTCAGCGGAGGCGCAGCCACCTGGAACCCGGCGACAGCCGGTTTTCGAGCCGCTCGAGCCGCGGTATCTGTTGTCCGCCGACCTGCTGCCCCTGGCGGTGGACATGGAGGACGTCGCGGCGGGAGGGGGGAGTGAACTCCACCTTCGCTTCGATGCGCTCACCGAGACCTGTCAGATTCTCGACGAGCGGGCCAGCAGCGAGCCGATCGCCCAGGGGGTTCCAGACCCGGCTGCACCGCTGCGGATCAGCGGCACCGGGGGGGACGACACCCTCGTCGTCGATTTCAGCCCGGCGCTCTCGTTCCCGGCCGGGGTGGTCTTCGAGGGCGGTGGCGGGGCCGATACCCTGGTCCTCACTGGCGATCCCGCCGGACATCTCCATTACGGGAGCGCATCAGCCACCTCAGGGTTCATCGATCTCGGAGAGGGAGCGGCGCTCCGCCTGACCTTCGACGGCGTTGAGGCCGTCGATGACCGCCTCAAGGCCAGCGAGCGGCGGTTTGTCGACACCAGCAACGAGGGCCGGACGATCGCGCTTGCCGGCGGGTCCGGCGAGCGGCTGACCCTCACCCTGACCGGTGCCGGCGGCGACGGCTTCCGGGTCACCTTTGCCAGTGACGGGGCCGCGATCGACGTGGACGCGGGTGCCGGCGACGACACCCTGATCTTTGGCGAGGGCCTGGCGTCGTCGGATCGCGACGTTATCGTCCGCGGCGGCGCCGGCGCCGACACCCTGCAGGGCCCGCGCGGCAGCGGCAACGCCGTACGGTGGCTGATCAACGGTGAGGACGCCGGCGAGGTTCTGGGTCTGCGCTTCGCGGACTTCGAGACGCTGGCCGGTGCCGCCGACAATCAGGATACCTTCGTGATCGCCGCCGGTGCCCGGGTGAGCGGGAGCGTTGACGGCGGCGCCGGCGGCTTCGACAGCCTGGAGCTGGTTGGCGGCGAGGCGACAAGCGTCGCCTATACCTTCACCGGACCCGATTCCGGTCTGATCACGATCGACGGCGAGACAATCGCCTTCGCCGGCCTTGAGCCGATCGCCGACGGCAACATGTCCGCCAACCGCACCTACGACGTGGCCAGCGGGCCGCCCGGCGCGTCCAACGCCGGCGACATCATCCGCCTCAGCGATCAGGGCGGCGGGGCGATGCTGCTCCAGAGCCTCAACACCCCGCCCACCTTTGAACAGGTCCAGTTTGCCACCCCGGCGACATCGCTCACCATCGATGCCGGCCCCGGCAATGACACGATCATCCTGGACGGCATCGCCCCCGGCTTCGCGCCGGCGCTGACCATCACCGGTGGCGCCGGCGACGATGTGCTTGTCGTCAATACCAATCAGAATGTGACCCTGAGCGACGCCCAGCTGCGGATCGGCGCCCTTGTCGTCACCCTCAACGGCATCGACGCGGCGATCATCGGCAGCCCATCGGTCAGCGCCGGCAGCTTCAGCGGCCCGGTTGCCACCGGCCTTCCCGACTGGACGTCCCAGGGCCCGGGCCCGATCTCCGGCGGTCAGGTGGCGGGACTGCCAGGCAGTCCGGTCACCGGAGCGATCGAGGCGATCGCCGCCCACCCCACCGATGCCAACATCGTCTTCGTCGCCACCATCGGCGGCGGCATCTGGCGGACCCGCAACGCCCTGCAGGGCGGCGACGGGATCGACAACGACGGCGACGGCCAGATCGACGAGCTGGACGAAGTGCGCTGGGAGGCGCTCACCGACCAGTTCCCGTCGCTGGCGATCACCTCGATCGAGTTCGATCCCGCCAACCCGGACATCCTGTATGCCAGCACCGGCAAGGCGAGCAGTTCGGATCTGGGCGGACGCGCCGTGGGCGTGCTGAAGTCGGTCAATGGCGGCGATACCTGGTCGCTGATCCGCAGCAGCGTGTTCGAGGGGCGCACCATCCACCGGGTTCTGCCGACCTCGATCGTCGATGGCGCCGGCAATTCGGTGGTGCTGGTGGCGATGGAGTCGACCGCCTGGGGCAACCCGCTCACTCAATACGGCGGCGGGCTGCTGCGCAGCACCAACAGCGGCCAGACTTGGTTCAAGATTTCCGGCAACCAGAACGACACCCTGAACCAGGGCGGCGGTGCCACCGATAATGCCGCCGAGGCCACGGGCCTCCCCGCCGGCACGGTCACCGACATCGAAGGTGAGGCCGGCGCCGGCGCCAATCCCCAGCGGTTCTATGCAGCGATGCCGGGCCAGTGGCTGAGCCTTCCCTTCTCCCAGACGTCGGACCGGAACGATGTCGATCCGGTGACGGACCGGATCACCATCACCAACCACGGCCTTGCCGGGATCACCGGGCCGTTCCAACTGTCCGCCGTCGATCCGGCAGCAACCCTGCCGGGCGGGCTCGTCGCCGGGACTCTCTACTGGCTCCGCCCCGTCAACAACAACACCGTGGCGTTGCGCGCCGCTCCGGGCGGCGCCGATCTGGCGATCGGGCCGGGCAGCGGCGTCGGCGACTTCCGGTTCACCCGGGTGTACAGCTTCGTCCCCGCCGATGTGAGCACCAGCGCCGCCGCCCAGCCGAACCGGATCAGCCTCGCCGGTCACGGCCTGAACGGACTCTCCGGGCCGTTCCGGATCTCCGCGTCCGTCGGCGGGGCGCTCCCCGGGGGGCTTGCCGCCAACACTGCCTATTATCTCTCGGTCGTCGACGCCAACACCGTGCAGGTGCAGACCAGCCTTGGCGGTCCGGTGATCCCGCTCACCAGCCAGGGCATGGGGACGCTGCAGTTCACGCCGATCAGCGGCGTCTTCACCAGCGCCGACGGCGGCCAGACCTGGATGGCGGCCAGCAACGGCATCCCCAACATCGAGCAGACGGTGCGCATCGAACTGGCGGTGAGCGAGACCGTCGACGTCGTCACCGGCAACCGCCCCGTGTACGCGGCCCGGCCCTGGTCAACCCGACCGGCGTCGATCCGGTCACCGGCGCCGCCCGGTTCGGCCAGGAAGAGCTCATCGCCGTTTACCGGTCCAACGACTTCGGTGCCACCTGGACGGCGATGTCGCAGCCGGGCACAACCGAGCCGAGCGGGTTCATCAGCATCCATCCCGGCGGCCAGGCCAACCGCCACTTCTCCATCGTCGCGGACAAGTTCGACGCCAGCGTCGTCTACGTCGGCGGCGACCGCCAGGCGGGGCCGCTGGCCACCAACTCGATCGGCGCCACCAACTGGACCGGCCGGCTGTTCCGGGGTGATGCCAACATCGCCAACACCGGACCGGGCAGCCAGTGGGTGGCGGTCACCGACAGCCGCGCCCAGGGGACCGGCCCCCACGCCGATTCCCGCTTCATGGTGTTCGACGCCCGCGGCGACATCCTCCAGGCGGACGACGGCGGCATTTTCAAGTTAAGCAACCCGGGGGTGCGGGCGGTCCTCCGCGGCAACCCGGCAATCACCTTCACCAACAACGTGTTCACCGCCGACACAATCGGCCGCTCGGTTGGAAGCTGGGTCGCCGAGGGCTTCGTCGCCGGCCAGCAGATCGTCGTCAACGGCTCGCAGAACAACGACGGCACCTACACGGTCAGCGCCGTCACCCCCCTGCAGCTGACCCTCGCCGGCGCGGCGCTGACCAACGAGGGCCCGGCGGGGCAGATCGGCGTCGTCGGGCTGGCCACCCTCAGCACCGCGCCAGCGCCCAACCTGACGTTCACCAACAACGCCGGTATGGCCGACCCGCGGGACACGATCACCCGGTCGGCCGGCAACTGGCGGGTGGACGGCTTCCGTCCCGGGGATGCGATCACGATCAGCGGCTCCGTGGTGGGCAACAACCGGACGTTCACCATCGATGCGATCAACGGCCCCGGTACGGTCCTGACCCTGGTTGCAACCGACGCTGTCAATCCCGAGGGCCCGGCGAATATCTTCACTGCCGTCGGCCAGCCGCCGCAATGGCAGTCGCTGAACGGCACCCTCAATCTGACCGAACTCTATGATGTCTCCTATGATGCCCAGACCGACCGGATCATCGGCGGCGCCCAGGACATCGGCAACATTCTCCAGTCCGCGACCGGCAGTCCGGTTTGGAGCACCCTGTCCCAGGGCGACGGCTTCGTGGTCGAGGCGCGAAACGCCAACTTCTATCACGAGTACATCGGCTTCGGCAGCTTCCGCCGCGACACCCTGTCGGCGACCATGGCCGGCAACCCCAACCTGACCTTTGCCGACAACGGCGCCAATCCGGACACCATCACCCGCGCAGCCGGGAGCTGGACCACGGATGGCTTCGTCGCCGGGCAGCAGATCACGGTTACCGGGACAAACTTCAACGACGGCACCTACGTCGTCACCGCGATCAACGCGCCTGGCACCATCCTGACCCTGGCCGGGTTCGAGCGGCTGATCAACGAAGCCGGGGTCCAGGCGGCCGTCCAGCAGTTCACCCGCGTCCAGCCGGGCGCGATCGTCAACGGCGCCGGCGGCTTGGCACTCACCGCCTTCGACCGGCAACTGCAGTTCGTGCAGCCCTACCGCATCAATGCCGTCGCAGCGGCGGTCACCGGCGCGCCGATGATGTCGTTCAACAACAACGGTCCCGGCGCGGGCGTCGACACAATCGTCCGCAACGACGCCACCACCTGGGCCGCCGACGGCTTCACGGTCGGGCAGCAGATCACCGTCACCGGCTCGGCCGCCGCCAACAACACGACCTACACGATCGTGGCGCTGGCCGGGAACACTCTGACCGTGCAGCAGAATATCCCTTCGCCGCATGGCCTGATGGCCGGCGTGAACGTTGCGGGCGCCGAGCGGATTCTCGTCGGCAGCGGTCGCGCCGGCTTCAATGGCGCCGCCAGCCGGGGCTTCATCTATGAATCGCAGGACGGTGGCCAGACTTTTAACCTGATGAACGGGGCGCCGGTCATGGTCGGCGCAACCTGGGCGCCGCCGGGCGGCGCCAACGTCGGGCAGATTACCGCGCTTGCCTATGGCGGCTTTCTCGGCGCGACCCCGCGCCCCGATATCGCCTACGTCGGCACGACCGGCGCGCCCGGCGGCAACCACAAGCTGTTCGTGCGCCAGATGGCCGGCGCCAACTTCGTCGCGGTCACCACCTACACCAACGGCGGCGGGATCACCCGCGGTGCGGTCCGCGATATCGCCGTCGATCCCCTCGACTGGCGCCGGGTCTATGTTCTGGATGTCAACGGCGACGTCTGGTTTTCCGGCAACGCCGGCAGCTCGCCGGCCGGCGCAGGCTGGACCAAGCAGACCCGTAACCTGTCGAGCCTGCCGGGCGCCACCAACCTCCAGTCCATCGACGTTGTGGTCAGCGGCGGGAGCCGGATCGTCTTCGTCGGCGGCGACGGCGGGGTGTTCCGGCGGATCGATGCCGGCGTCAATCCGTGGGTGGAATACGGGGACGGTTTCCCCAACGCCATGGTCACGGAGATCGAACACGCCGCCCTCGCTGGCGACAACCTCCTCCTCGCCGCGACGCTTGGCCGCGGTGCCTTCAGCGTCCCGGACGTGAGCAACACCATCGCCGAGGTGGCGCTGCTCGAAATCCGCGGCTCGAACGGCGTGAACGACGCCGTCTATCTGCAGCGGAACGCCGACCGGCCGTGGCTCCTCGATATCTTCCAGTACACCGCGGCGGCCAGCCTGAACGCCACCGTTGCCGCGAGGCCGGCGACCCCGACGCTGTCCGTGCCGCTGGCCTCGATCGAGCGGATCACCATCGACGGCCTCTCCGGCAACGACGATTTCATCATCGACAGCGCCAATGGTCCGATCGCCGTTGCCGGCGGCGTGAGCGTCCGCGGCGGCGGCGATACCGACCAGATCGGCTTCCAGCGGCCGGCGGGCGGCAAGCTCGTCTACCGCTCCGGCGTCGCCAACGGCGCGTCCAACATCGTCGCCAAAGACCCGTTCGGCGAGAGCGGCCGGGAGCGGGTGAGCTGGACCGGGGTCGAGAACCCGGCCAATCCGGCCGCGCTGGCCTTCAACATGGACATCCTGCGCGACGGCCTGGACATCACCAGCGATGCCGCCGGCGAATCGTTCGGCGACGCCATGTCGCGGGTGCAGTTCGCGGCGATCGACGGCCAGTCGCTCGGGGCCGGCTACAACGGCGTCCGCCAGGGCACCCCCCGGGCCGAGGATACGCCGTTCGTCGCGGTCGCCCAGGTCGGCGCCGGCGTGGCGCAGATCAACAACGCTACCTCGGTGTTCCGGCGGATGATCGAGGAGGGCCTTGGCGGCTTCGACTTCGACGACATTGCCAGCGACGGCCTCATCGACACGCCTGAGGCGCTCCGCGACGCCCTGGACGGTCTCGACACCATCGACGGCAACGTTGCCCTCGACACCACCACCGACGTGGACGGCGACGGCCTTGCCGACGTGAGCTTCGATGCGGTGATCGAGAAGTCGCTGGACGCCATTGTCGAACTCGCCCTTGACGGGCGCACCATCGCCGAATTCGCCGACATCGAGCTCTCCGGCGCCGCTGAGGTTCTGGCCGACTTCACGCTCGACCTTCAGTTCGGCGTCGACGGCTCCGGCTTCTTCGTCCGACCCACGGGCGCAGGCGAGACCTGGCTCAGCATCCGCAACCTGGCGATCGACGGCGGTGTGGTCGGATCGGGGCGGCTCGGTTTTCTCGGGGTCGACCTGGAGTCGGCCTCGTTCACCAGCGATCCGGACATCGGCATCGACCTCAGCCTCGTCGACCCCGGCACCGAGGCCGCCGACGGCCTGATCCGGCCCCCTGAACTGCTGCTCGATGACCCGTTCAGCCTTTTGAACCTGGATGTTATCGGCGATCCCGGCGATGAGACCGCCGGCGCGATCCAGGAGGGCATCGACGATGTGGTCCTCGACGGACGGTTCAGCGTCTCCGCCATCCTGCCCGGCTTCGACGACGGCTTCGAACTGCTCGATGCCGACGTGGCGATCGCCTGGCCCGATGCCGAGCAGGTCGACCGCATCAAGGCCGAGCTGCGCAGCGGCCCCGGCGAGTTCCTGAGCCTGCTCGATGTCACCGGCAACGACATCCGCAACCAGTTGATCAGTGTCCGCGACCGCCTGAACCAGTTGAGTCAGTCGGAGGCATTCCTCGGCATCGACGTGCCGTTCATTGGCGATGCGATCGGCAACGTCATCCAGGTCATCGACGCCTTCAACGCAGAGATCATCGACCCCCTCAGCTTCAACGGCGCCGCCACATTCCCCACCGCCCAGGAGCTGGCTGCCCAGCTCGCCGGCCTCCTCGGGATCAGCCTCGAAGACATCGGCCTCAGGTTGGAGAACGGTATCCTCAGCTATGACATCGGTTTCAGCCACCAGGTCGCCAGCTTCTCCGATACCCTGGATTTCGACTTCGACCTCGCCGAGGGCCTCGCCGACCTGACCTTCGAGGCGGACGCCATCTTCGACAGCACCGTCGATTTCGACATGACGTTCGGGCTCGATCTCGCCGGTCTCGCCAGCGGCGCGTCGCTCACCGATACCTTCTTCATTGAGGGTGTGGACCTCAGCGGCTCGGCGTCGTTTGCCGCTGCCGATATCGACACCGCGGCCCGGCTCGGCTTCATCGACGTTGCGGTGGAGGACGGCTTCGCTGGAACCACCAGCCCGCTCACCTTCACCGTCGGCCTCACCGACCCTGATGGCGACACCGGCGATGCCGACGGCGGCCGGATCACCCTGCGCGAGCTGTTCACCAACCTCAGCACCCCCGAGAGGTTCATCTCCGCTCCCAGCGTCTCCGGCTCGGCGGAGTTCTCGCTGCCGCTGGCGGTCAATGCGCCGTTCCTCACCGTTCCGGCCTCCGCCGATACCACAGTCAGCGTGATCATCGATGACCTGGGCGACCTGGAGACGGTGCGAGCCTCGTTCCCGAGCACCGGGCCGATGACCCAGCTCCTCAACTTCCGCAACATGAGCGCCAGCGGGTTCGTAAGCATGCTCGGGCGGATCCGGGACTGGCTGCAAGACTTTCAGGGCGGTGAGACCTTTGCCGGGATCGACATCCCGTTCCTGGCAAGCGGCCTGGAAAGCGTCGTCGGGCTTGCCGATTCTTTTGGGGATGCGATCCTGTTCGACGACGGCCCGGACGGCGTCAGGGACGATGCCACCCGACTGATCACCGATCTCAACGACGCCCTCGGCGCCGCCGGCCTCGGCAACGACCTCCTTGCTGAAGCGGTTGGTGGGGCAATCCGCCTCGTCTCGCTGAGGGCCAACATCACCGGTTTCGACCTGGCGGTTGCCAGCGGGGACCGGGGCGGCTACGCCGCGCTCGGTTTCACGAACCCGCAATCGGCCGAAGACACGAGCGCCGGGATCGCCCTGACCGGGACGGCCGCGCCGGCCGATGGGCGCATCAGCGGCGATACGGCGTTCACCGTCAGCCGCGTTCGCAACGGCGTGGCGCTCGACCCGGTTACGGTCACCCTGGCCGCCGGCACCACCGCCGACAACACCGCTGTCGGCGACGACCGCGCGAAACTGCTCAACGTCGACAACGCGGCGACCTTCTCCTCAATCCAGGACCTGGCCGTACGGATCGCCAACCTGCTTGGCGCCGGCACCGATATCGTCACCTACGATCCGGGCGCCCTGCCCGAGCCCACCGACGATCTGATCGCGGTCCAGCTGGGCGCAGTCTTCCCGGCGGCGATGGCCTCGGTGGACCTGCCGATCGCCTTCGATGTGGACTTAGGGCCACTGATCGCCGTCGAGAGCGATACCCTGGTGCGGTTGTCGGGCTCGGCCGGCCTCGACCCGGGCCTGACCCTTGGCTTTTATCTGGGCAGTGATGTCCCGGGCGCCGACGGCGGGGTTACGGACAGCCGGCCCCTCACCGACCTGGGGATCACCGTTGACGACCGGCCGGCGGTCGCCGCAACGGCAGCGGTCCGGTCGGTTCGCGGTTTCCTCAGCGGCGATGCCAGCTTCTCCGCGAGCCTCGACGGTGGGACCACAACCCACACGGTGACGGTCGCGGCCGCCGCCGCTGCCGACAACCTGACCCTCAATGACCTGCTCGCCGACCTCAACGCCGCGATCGCCGGCGTCCCGCAGCTCAACGGCCGCCTGGTCGCTGAATCAGCCGCCGACGGGCGGAGCGTCCAGTTGCGGGTGACCGGCACCGGCATCTCCTCCCTCCAGGTGTCTGCGGTTGCCAGCGACCCGGCGGTACGGGAGATCGGCCTGCCGGCCTCCGCGACCGCAACCGCGGACGGTACCGGTGCGATCATCCTCGCTGCGAGCCGGTCGGTACCGCTGATCGTCGGCCGCCTGACTCAGGATGCGGCATTCGCGTTCGACATCGGCGGGACCGTCACGCCCGTCGATCTGACGGTTGCCGATACCGCCCAGGTGTCCACGATCCTGAGCCTGGTCAGCACGGTGGCAGCGGCGCTCCGCGAGGCCGGCCTCGACACCGAAATCGAGGTGGGCTCGGCCGGCAACACCCTGATCTTCAAGTCGCGGACAACGACCCCGTTCAGCATGGCTCCCCGGTCCGCCGATACCGGCGGCTTTGCCCAGCTCGGATTCTCCGGTCCGGCGCCGCTGGCGGCCACCCATACCGACCTGGTCATCACCACCAGCGACGGGATGATCCACACCGTCGCCCTCGACGGCGCGGCCACCGTCGCCGACGTGCTCACCGCCATCTCCGCCGCCACCGGCGGAACGGTCACCGCAGCCGTCAACGCCTCGGCGACCGCCATCGACCTGACGGATGCCAGTTTCCAGGCGGTGAGCGTGGACGAACAGGGCAATGTCACCGCCAACCCCAACACGGCGACCTTCATGGTCGAGCCGGCCAACCTCTCGGACACCGGCTGGCAGCTCGGCATCGTCGGCCTCGACTCCACCTCCGAGGCCTCGCTCGACGGCGAGATCCGCGGCGCTCAGATCGGCGGCATCGCGCTCACCGACCGGTTTTTCCTGGAAAACGCCGGCCTCACCGCCGGCTTCCAGCTCACCACCCCGGAAGCGGACACCGACAGCGACGGCAGCCCCGACGATGCCGATGGCAACGGCCGCACTGACGACGGCATCGACGCGCGGGCCGGCTTCGGCTTCGTCGGCGTGACCCTCGATGGCAGCGGCACCCTCTCCGGCAGCCTTACCGCCGCCCTCCAGGATCCCGGCACCGGCGCCACCGCCGACGGCCGGATCACTTTGACCGAGCTGATCGACAATCTGGCCAGTCCCTCGGCGCTGCTCGCCGCGCCGTCGCTGACCGGTTCGGGCAGCCTGGTTCTCGATCTTGGCCTCGACCCGGCCTTCCCGGGCCTCAGCCTCGGCGCCAATCCGCAGGTGGCCATCGCCGTCAATGACTTCGGCGACCCGTTCGCGGCGACCCCGGTGGCCCCGGATATTTCATTCGCTTTCCCTGATCTGGACGATCTGCTGACCTTCCAGAACCCCGACTTCGGGTTTGCCAGCATTGTTCAGGGCCTGCTCGCCGTTCGCGACTTTCTCAATCAGTTCGAGGCGCTCGGCTTCCTCAACGATCCCCTGCCGATCATCGACCAGAGCGTCAACGACCTGTTTGACTTCGTCGATGACTTCGCCGGAGCGATCAACGCGGTGCAGGGCAATCCGGCGGCAACCCTCCAGGTCCTGGAGACGGCGATCGAGGACGTGTTCGGCAGCCCGGACGCGGTGGGCCTCAGCCTGGTGCGCGACGCCGGGACGGATATCCTGCGGGTCGATCTGGACCTGGACGCCGGCTTCAACGAAGGCCTGCCGGTGGTCATTCCTGACCTGCTGTCGGGGATCAACGTCCCCGGCCTTGGCAGCGGGCCCCTGGACCTGGCCGGCTCTGCCAACCTGGCCGCCTCCGGGATCCTTGACTTCGACCTGGACATCGGTTTCGACTTGTCGGCCCCGGGCCGGGTGTATGTCTTCGATTCCACCGGCCTGTCAGGCACCATCGCGCTGTCCGGCGATGACCTGGCCTTCCGCGCCGCCCTTGGCCCGTTCGGGCTGTTCGTCCGCGACGGGGATGCCAGCCTCAGCGGCACCATCGCCGTGGACCTGGCCGACAGCGTGTTCACCGGAGGGCGCAACTACGCGGTGATCGACATTGCGGGCGGCCGGATCGGCACCACTCCGATCCTCGATGCCCTGGAACTGGACTCCGCCACCGGAACCATGGCGGCGGCGCTGCCGGTCTACTTCCCCAACGAGGACCGGTTCCTCGGCACCATCGGCCTGAACGGCGATCTGGGCGCGCTGCTGAACGGTTCCGCCAGCCTCGAGGACTTCCTCGACGCGGGCGAGGTGGTCAGCGGCATCGAGGACTTTTTCGCCAACTTCGATCTCGCCCAGTTCAGCCTGTTCGACAGCGTCGGCCATCTGGTCGACGGCCTCGATCTGTTCCTCGGCGGCCTCCAGGACGTCCTCGACGGTGAGGTGTTCGGGATCGAGATCCCGTTCTTCGGCGACAAGCTTGCCGACGGCGCGCGGTTCATCGAGGACCTGCGCGAGGACTTCATTGCGCCGTTCCGCGACAACGTGAACCTGATCGGCGATTTCGCTCGCGACTTTGCGGACCCGGACCGCAACATCATCTCCAAGCAACTGTTCACCCTGCTCGGCCCCGACGGCCTCGACATCCTGTCGGGCAGCGCCGTGGCCGACAGCCCCGGCGACCGGATCGGCCTCACCACCAACCTCGACGACTTCCTGTTCGACGTCGACCCGATGGTCGACACCCAGCTCGGCGACATCTTCATCGAATGGGAGACCACCCTCGGCTCGACCCTGGTGGATGTGGACGCCGACATCGGCTTCGACCTCGGCATCCCCGGTCTCGGCCTGGAGACCGAGGGCGAGATCACCTTCGATCTCGAATGGGCCCTCGATCTCGGCTTCGGCCTGAACTTCCAGGACGGCTTCTACATCGTCATCGACGATCAGGACGAACTCCTCGTCGATGTCCAGGTGGGCGTGCCGGCGACGCTGACCGGCACGCTCGGTTTCCTTGCCTTCACCGCCCAGGACACCGTCGTCGACATCACTGTCGGCGGCCAGAACCGCAGCATCAATACCGGCCTCGGTGCCACCTTTGCCCTCGACATCATCAACAGTCAGGCGCCCGCCGACACCCAGCTCGGGCTGTCCGAATTCTTCGACATCGGCTTTGCGACCGGGGTCGCTGCCACGGCCTCTGCGGGACTCGGCATGTCGCTGGAGCTGGGCGGGATCATCCCCGACGACGTGGCGGCCGGCTTCCCGCGGCTGCTCGCCGATTTCGCGTTCCTGTGGGAGATCGGCACCCGCGGCTCCGGGGCAACCCTGGAAGAGCTGGCCGACAACAGCAGCTTCGTGACTCTGTCGGCGGCCGGCGATGCCATCGACGATGGCCTGCGCTACGTTGGCTTCAACGACGTCTCGCTCGACCTCGGCACCTTCCTCAGCGACGTGCTCGGGCCGATCGCCTCCACGGTCAAGGAGTTCACCGACCCGATCGCGCCGCTGATCGAGCTGCTCACCGAACCGGCACCGGTCCTGTCCGACCTCGGTTTCGAGGTCACTCTGCTCGACCTGGTGGCCTCGCTCGGCAGCGTCGACCTCACGTTCATTGAGTCGATCGCCGAGATCGTCGATCTGGTCAACCGGATCGACGCCCTGCCCGATACCGGCACCCTGGTGATGAACTTCGGCGACATCACCATCTTCGGCGACACCTTTACCCCGTCACTGTGGGACACCTTTACCGTTCCCAACGACGTGTTCGACGACATCCTCAGCGGCGCCGGCGACCTGATCAACGGGCTGATCGACGACTTCGGCGATGCGCTGTCGGGTCTCGCCGGCAGCGACGAGGTCCGGGCCGTGCTCGGCAGCACGGTCGACGGCAGCGGCGCCGGCGGATTCAGCTTCCCGATCTGGGAAGACCCCACCGAGGTGTTCGGGCTGCTGTTCGGCAAGGATGTTTCCCTGGTCGAGTACGATCCGGGAAGTTTCTCAGGCGAACTGATGTTCTCGCTGTTCTTCCCGATCTTCGGGCCGCTCGGCGTCTCCCTCAACGGCGAGTTCGAGTGGGATATCGCCTTCCGCTTCGGCTACGACACGCTCGGCATCCGCGAACTGGTGGCGAGCGATTTCCGCGACTTCTCGCTGCTGCTCGACGGCTTCTTCTTCGCCGACGACGATCCGGTCACCGGCCAGGACGTTCCCGAGATCACCCTTTCGGCGGGCGTCTACGCCGCGGCTGAACTGAACCTCCTGGTGGCCCGCGCCGGCGTCGCCGGCGGCATTTTCGCCAACCTCTGGGCGGACCTGCACGACCCGATCGACGATGGCCGGGTGCGGCTGAAGGAAATCGTCAGCAGCATCGCCAACCAGCTCCAGGCCCCGAACGTGGCCGAGCGGTTCCTGGCGCCGCTGGCGCTGTTCGACATCAGCGGCGATCTGACGGCACGGCTGTTCGCCTTCCTCGAAATCAATCTGCTGTTCTTCAAGTTCCGAGAAGAATTCAACATCACCCCGCCGGCGACGCTGGTCGACTGGGAGATCGACTTCTTCCGCCGGCCAGACCTGGCCAAGGAACTGGACACCGGCGATGTTCAGATCAACATCGGTCCGTTCGCCGAACAGCGCATCGAAGGGCCGACGGCCGATACCGGCGAGCACATCGAGGTTCGCGACGCCGGCGGCGGGGCGATCGAGGTCAGGGCCCTCAATCTCGGCGAGGATGCCCAGCCCTGGCAGCGTTATCAGCTCGGCGCCGGCGGCCGGATCATCGTCAAGGGCGGCCTCGGCGACGACGTCATCGACTTAAGCGCCGCCGGCGCGGTTGCCGCCGAAATCGAAGGCGGCCCCGGGGCGGATCTGATCCGCCTCGGCGACGGCGATTCGGTCGTTGTCGGCGGCCTCGGCAACGACACCATTGTCGGCGGTACCGGCAACGACACTCTCGCCGGTGAGGACGGCAGCGACGTGGTGTTCGGCGGCGGCGGCTCGGACCTGCTGATCGCCGACTCCGGGGAGTTCGGTGACGAATCGGTCCGCGCCCGCCCGCGGTTCGCCGACGGCAACGACACCCTGATCGGCGGCGATGGCGACGATATCCTGCTCGGCAGCGACGGCGCCGATATTCTCCTCGGCGGCGGCCCCGCCCGTGACGACGGCCTTTCGTCCGGCTTCGATCCCATCCCGCTCGCCGACCTTGGTGCCGCTGACGGCGCCGACATTCTCATCGGTGATGGTGGCCGGGTGCTGTTCGCCGCCGGCGCCGCCAAGCTGCGCGCGAACGTCACCGGCATCGAGGACACCGGCCGCGGCGTCCGCGGCTTTGCCGACACCCTGCTCGGCGGCGCGGCCGCCGACCTGATCTTCGGCGGGCTCGGCGATGACTCCATCGCCGGCGGCGACGGCGACGATGAGGTCCGCGGCGAGGCCGGTTTCGACACGATCGCCGGCGGCGGCGGCAACGACCTGATCTTCGGCGATGACGGCGAAGTCACCCCGATCGGTCCGCGCGCCAGCTTCGGCGGCGACGACGATGTGATCACTGGCGACGGCGGCGATGACAGCCTGATCGGCGGCGGCGGCAACGACCGGATCGAAGGCGGCGACGCCAACGACCTGATCCTCGGCGGCGAAGGCGCCGACAGCCTCTTCGGCGACGGGGTGATGCGCGGGGCCGGCGACGGCGATGACTTCATCCGCGGCGACGGTGGCCCGGATCAGCTGTTCGGCGGCGGCGGCACGGACGACCTGGACGGCGGCGCCAGCGCCGATCTGGTGTTCGGCGACAATGGCCCGACCGATTACATCACCGGGCCTGGCGATCCCTTTGACCGCTCCGCCAGCGGCGGCGAGGACCGGGTCCGCGGCGGCATCGGCTCCGATACCCTGGACGGCCAGGGCGGCGCCGACACCTATACCCTCAAGCTCCAGGGTGCCGACAACGAGTCCCGGATCACGGTGTTCGACAGCGGCGATCCGGAAGCCGACACCGACGTGATGTTCGTGTTCGGCAGCGTCTTCGACGATCAGTTCCTGCTCCGCGCCAGCCTCGATCCGGCCGGCCGGGCGTTCGTCGCCCTGGTCAACAGCGAGGCCAAAGTGGAGCGCGCCGACTACCGCGAGGTGGAGCGGATGGTGGTCAGCGGCTCGCTCGGTGACGACCGCTTTGCCGTCGACGACGTCCGCTCGGAGACCCTGCTCGACGGCGGGGTCGGCAACGACGTCTTCCAGATCGGCCAGCTCTACAAATCACAGCGCACGGAGGCGGCGGCCAGCGTCGCCGTCGACGACGAATTCGCGACCATCGAGACCACCCGCGGCTGGCTCAGCAACGGCATCACCCTGCCGATGGTCGCCGATGGCGGGGTCGGCGATGATACCTTCGTCGTCTTCCACAACCTGGCCGTGCTGAGCCTGCTTGGCGGTCCGGGTGACGATAACTTCGCCGTCCGGGCCTTCGCCCTTGCCGGATCCCAAGAGCCGCAGCGGGAGATGACCGACCTGTCCGGCGGTGAAGGCGCCGACACCATCGAGTACGCGGTCAACGCCCCGGTCAACATCGACGGCGGCGACGGCTTCGACACGGTGATCGTCATCGGCACCGAGTTCGGCGACGACTTCGTGGTGACCGAAGACGGGGTGTTCGGCGCCGGCCTCAACGTCAACTTCGTCAATGTCGAATCGCTCCAGGTGGACGGCGCCGAAGGCGACGACCGATTCTTCGTGCTCGGCACCGGCCGCGACCTGCTGACCCGGATTTTTGGCGGCCTCGGCAGCGATTTCTTCAGCGCCGCCGGCGATACCCCGCCGATCGTCAGCAACGATCTGCGTGGCCACAGCGGCCTTATCGTCCACGGCATCGAGACCACCGACCGCGCCTACGAAGGCATCGGGATCGACGGCATCTCCGCGGACGTCAGCGACAACGACGAGCCGGCAGTGGTGATCACCGAGTCGGACGGCTCGACGGTGCTGAGCGAGGGCGGGATCACCGGCGATTCCTACACCATCGCGCTTGCCCACGCCCCGCTCGGCCGGGTGACGATCCTGGCGACCGCGCCTCTGCCGACCCAGGAGGACCGGGAACGCCAGTCCCGCGCGGTCCGGGTGTTCAGCAACGATCCGACCGCCAGCAACGGCTCGGATGGCCGGTCGGTGCGGATCGTCTTCGACGAGACCGACTGGTTCCGGCCGCGCACGGTGGAACTGGAAGCAACCGGCGCGTTCGACGACGCCACCGTCGAGGGCACCCGGTTCGCGATCATCAACCATGTGGTCGAGAGTGCGGCCACCACCCTGCGCGGCAGCCCGACCGCGGCAACGGCCAACACGCTTTCCGACGCCTCAGCCCCCTTCCCCACCGGCGGCGAGACCACCACCGGACCGCTCACCGGGGCGATCCTGCGGATCATCGCCGGCCCGGGACGCGGGGAGCAGAAGCTGATCCTCGGCAACACCGCAACCGGGCTGACCCTGTCCGGCGAGTGGTCCGAACTGCCGACCGCGGCGAGCACCTACGTGATCCAGCGTTACGACGGCCTGGCGCTGCCGGGCGTCACCGCCACCCTCCGCGACAATGACGCGCCGGAGCTGATCGTCTCCGGCGATCCCGGCCTCCTCGATGCCGAGGTCGCCGAGGGCGGTGCCGACGACACCCTGATCCTGCGCCTGAGCGAGCAGCCGGACGGCGACGTTACGGTCCGGCTGTCCGTCTCCGAACAGATCACCCTGTCGGCGACCGATCTCACCTTTACCGCCGCCACCTGGGACGCCCCACAGACGGTGACGATCACCGCCACCGACGATGACCTGAGGGAAGGCTTCCGCCGTGAGCAGATTTTCATCGAGGTGATCAGCGCCGCCGACACCGACACGGTGCGGACCGCGTCCGAGTCGTTCGACCTGCGGGTCGAATCCGCGCCGTTCGTGGGTCTCACCGAAATCCCCGACACCACCTTCGCGGTGACGCTCGATGTCACCGACGCCCCCGCGCCCGCCGGCTTCGAGGTCATCCACAACAAGGTCGTGTTCCTGGACGCCGACGGCATCCCGGTGGAGTTCCGCGGCCAGGTCACCGTCAATTACAGCGCAATCGCGCCCGGCTTTGACGGCATCAGCGTCGCCGCCGCTGAGACCGGGATCACCGACAACGACACCCCGGGCGTGGAAATCCGCGAGACCGGCGGCTCGACCCGGGTCGTCGAGGCGGGCACCGATATCCCGGGCAGCCAGCCCGCTGACGGCGTGCCCTGGACCGACACCTATGACGTGGTGCTGACCAGCCGGCCGACGGCACCGGTAATGGTCGACATCACCCCGCAGATCACCAAGACCACCCGCACCGGCGGCATCCGCCACGACCTGGTGCAAGTTGCCGTCTCCAGCACCGCGCCCGGAGCGATCGACCCCGGCGACGGCACCGTCACCCTGGTCTTCACCCCGGACAACTGGGACGTCGCGCAACGGGTCACCGTCACCGCGCTGAATGACGACGTGGTCGACGGCGGCGACACCAAGGTGTTCGCCCCCCGGGTCCATCGGGTGAGCGAGCTCCGCGGTCCGATCCTCATCGAAGGCGAAGGCGGCGAAGGCTCGCTCAGCGGTCTGACACCACCGATCCTCCTCCCCGGCGAGACCAACATCCGCCCGGCGACCGGGACCGTGGTGTCCGCAACCCCCACCTCGCTGGTCGTACAGACCGCCGACGTGCTGGCGCTCAGCGGGATCACCGTCGTCGAAGACCTGGTTACCCTGAACCGGACGGTGGAGATCACGGCGGGGCCGGGGGACGGAACATTCCGGCTGATCACCGGGGTCAACCGGACCGGCGCCACCACCGAGCTTCTGCTCAACGCCGACTGGGGGCTCAGCAGCGAGGATCTGGCCCTGGTCTCCGCCTACGCGATCACCGCCGAAAGCCTCAATTTCTTCGTCATCGAAGCCGCCCAGACCGACGTGGTCCACGTCTACAATGAGGAAAGCGTCGCCGACGACCGCGGCCTCCTGACGGAAAGCCGGCTTTCCGGCCTCGGCATGGGCGGCGATCTGATCCTCGCCGGCCGGTTGCTGCCCGGCGGGATCACCTACGGCGACATCGAGACTTTCAACGTCTACCTCGGGCTCGGTGACGACCGCTTCGAGGTGACCGACGCGTTCTCCCGCGGAGCTCGGGTCCCGCAGTCCGTCCTGATCGATGGCGGCGGCGGCGATGACGACCTGACGGTCTCGGCGCAGCGCCATGAGGCCGTGATCCTCTCCGGCACCGCCGAAGAGGCGCTGGCGGGAACCCTGGTCGACCTGGACGCGGCCTTCGCGGTTGACGAACTGATCGGGCGGATCGTCCGGATCACCGCCGGCACCGGCGCCGGCCAGGAGCGTCCGGTCGCCGCCAATACCGACACCGGGCTGACCCTGGTGTTCCCCTGGGAGACGATCCCGGATGCGACCAGCACCTATGACATCCTCACCGAAACCGACCCGGCGGTCACCGTCACCGGCGGGGCCGGCGACGATACGATCGCGGCAGCTGCCTCCTCGCTCGATCTGACCCTCGGCGGCGGGGCCGGCCACGATATGATCCGGAGTGGCCGCGGCAATGACACCCTTACCGGCGGCGACGGCCGCGACGACATGGACGGCAGCTTCGGCACCGACAGCCTGAGCGGCGAGGCCGGCGATGACGTGCTCCGCGCCGGCGGCGGCAGCGGCGACCGGCTGGACGGCGGGGCCGGCCTCGACATCCTGCACGGCTCCGACGAAGGCGCCGATGTGCTCACCGGCGGTCCGGGCCGCGACCGGATCTTCGGCAACGCCGGCAACGATACAGTCAGCGCCGGCGACGGGGACGACATCGTCGACGGCGGCGCCGGCAACGACCTGATCGCCGGTGACGCCGGCAACGACCTGCTCGCCGGCGGCGCCGACGGCGATATCCTGTACGGCAGCAGCGACAGCGATGCCGGCGCGGCCGACGAAGCGGATCTGATCTACGGCGACTTCGGCGCCGGCGAGACGGCGGCGGGTGGCGGCAACGATCAGATCTTCGGCGGCGCCGGCAACGACCTGATGTTCGGCGGGCCTGGCGACGATGCCATCAATCCGGGTCCGGGCAGCGATGACGGGGTCGACCTGGGCGCCGGCGATCCTCCCGGCTTCCCGGGCGCAGCCAGTGTTTCGCCGCCGGTCCTGACCGATCCCACCGCGCTCGCCAATCCAAACGCGCAGCCGACCCTGCCCGCGGACGTCACAGCAGGCGGCCGGTGGACGCCGCTGGCAGGTCCGCTCGGCCTCACCCTCGGGCAGGCGGTGGGACCGGCTGACCCGCCGGCCCTGGCAACCGGTCCGAACGACGCGCTCTACGCCGCCTTTGCCGACAGCCGCGACGGCGTCGCCCAGATCTCCGTGGCGGTGCTGCGCAACGGCGCCTGGGAGCCGCTCGCCGGCAGTGCCGGGCAGGGCGGTGTTTCCGACAGCGACGAAGCCTCGTTCGCGCCCTCGATCGCGGTTGCCGCCGACGGCCGGGTGTTCGTGGCCTGGATCGAAGCCTCGCCGCGGGGCCGGGCGGTGCAGGTCGTTACCTTCGATCCGCTGAGCGGCTCGTGGAGCGCGCCGGGCGGCGCGCAGCAGCCGGGCGGGATCAGCGGCTTTGGCGATATCGTCGATGTTCAGGTGGTGCTGCTCGACACCGGTCCCGTGGTGCTGTGGCAGCAGGATCTGGATGGGAACCGCCAGGTGTTCGGCCGCCGGTTCGACGGCGCCGGCTGGGTGCCGGTGTCAACCGGGTCGGCCAGCGGCGGCGGGATTACCAAGGCACCGGGCGAAGTCGACGACTTCGCCGCCGTAACCGACGGTCAGGAGATCGCCCTCGCCTTCACGACCACCGTCGACGGGGTCGCCCGGGTGCACCTGCTCGAATTCACCGGCGGAACCTGGCAGGAGCGTGGCGGCTCGGCGACCGGCATCGGGATCGGGCTCACCGGGGTCGGCGCCCGCGCGCCGTCCGTCGCCTATCACCAGGGCCGGCTGTACGTGGCGATCGAGGCGCTCACCAGCCTCACCGCCGGCACCTCGGCGATCCACGTCCTGGTCTACGACACCGCCGGCGATCAGTGGCAAGAAGCCGGTGCCGGGGCCGCCACGGGCCGCGGAGTCAGCCCCACCAATGACGTCTCCACCCGGCCGGCGCTGGCCTCCGGCGGCAGCACGTTGTCGGTCGTCTGGCAGGACGGCGGGGTCGGGGACAACGAGCGCACCGCCCGGCTCTTCGTCAAGCGCTGGGACGGCACCGGCTTCGTCGAAGAGGTCCCGGGCGATGCCTCGGCGCTGGGGGTTGCGCAGGCGACCTACGCCCTCGACGGCCTGACCCTGACGGTGGACTCCGCCGGCCGGCCATTCGCCGCATACGCCGGTGCCGCCGAGTCCGTGGCCGGGGTGCGCATTGTCGGCAACCTGCTGCAGCAGCAGCGGCTGTTCGTCGCGACCAGCGCCGGAGACCTGCTCTCGATCCTCGCCAGCGAAACCCTCGGCACCGGCGACGTGGTGTATCTGGACACCGGCACCTATGCCACCGACGTTGCGATTGCCGCCGATGATGCCGGGGTCACCTTGATCGGTGCGCCCCGCCTCGCCGCCCTGCTCACCGGCACGATCACCGTCAACGCGCCGAATGTCACCCTGCAGCGCCTGGCAGTCGACGCGGTTGTCATCGATGGCGCCGATGGTCTGACCGTCCGCGATGGCGCCATCGGTGACGGCGGTGTGCGCATCGCCAATGCCAGCGGCGTGACGCTGACCGGCAACACCGTCGCCGGCGGGATCACCGTCGATGCCGCCGCGGACTTGCGGGTCCACGACAACACCATCAGCGCTGCAACCGGAACCGGGCTCAGGATCGCCGGCGCATCGACCGGCGCGATCGCCCATAACCGGATCAGCGCCCCGACCGGGATCGACATCGCCGCCGCGTTCGCCGGCGCCATCGCCGCCAACGACATCTCCGGTGCGGCGAGCGGGGTGATCTACGCCGCCGCCGCCGACCTCAACGCCAACGACATCCACGACAACACGGTCGGGATCCGTACCACGGTCGCCGACCCCGCCGCGGCGCTCGGCTTCCGCCCCGGCGCCGTCGCCAACCAAATCCGCGACAACGCCACCGGCGTGGAGCTGACCGGACGGATGCAGGGCCAGGAGATCCGCGACAACGCCATCGGTGTGACGGGGTCCGGCCTGCTTGGCGGCGACCGCCTCGAGGCCGCCAACCTGATCGCCGGTAACGCCGTCGGGGTTCAGGCATTTACCGGCACGATCCAGTTCAACCGCTTTGCCGGCAACGCCGTCGGCCTAGCGGCCGCGGACGGCCAGCGGGTGCGCCACAACGTCTTCTACCGCAACAGCGATGTGGCACTGGTTGCCGACGGGGTCAGCGACGTGCGGACCACCAGCAACACCTTCTACGCACCGACCGGCGACAACGTCCGCGTGGTCGGCGGCAGCAGCCAGGTGGAGGTCCGCTCGAGCATCCTTTGGGCCGAGACCGGCACCAACCTGTTCGTCGCGGACGACAGCCAGACCGGCTTCTTCAGCGACTATAACCTCCTCCACGTCACCGGCGGCGGCACCCTGGCCCGCTGGACGGCGTTCAACAGCTTCACCGACATCCTCGACTGGCAGGCCGACGTGGCCCGCTTCGACCGGAACTCCATCGGCACGACGGTGATCAATCCGGAACTCTCCGACCCCGGATTCTTCAGCACCACCATCGACGATTACCGGGTGCTCGGGCAGGTCGGCGGCCAGCGCACGAGCAGCGCGCCGGCGGACAACGGCGATCCCCGGACCAGCCGCGATGTCCCGGCGTTCCATCCCAACCTGCTCGCCAATCCCGGCTTCGAGACGGGGGCCGGCGGCTGGTCGACGAACGTCGGCGCCGTCATCCGCAGCACCGGCCCGGAGGCCTTCGAAGGCAGCAACTACCTCGGGGTCGGCAGCGTCGAGCAGGGCTTTGCCGAGCAGATCATCGATCTGGTGGGCGCCGGCTTCGACCCGGGCGACCTGGACGGTCAGGTGTTCGACCTGGTGTTCGGTGGCCGGATCCGCTCCAACGCCGCCTTCCCCCCGGACCGGGGCGCGGTGGCGGTGACGTTCAGCACCAGCCTCGATTTCACCAACCCCGCCAACCTGCTCGCCACCGTCCGCTCGGAATCCACCAATCCGGCGGACCGCTGGGACCTGGTCGGCGACCGCGCCGATGTCCCGGTGGGCGCCCGCTACATCCGGTTCCGCTACGAGGCGTTTCGGGAGAGCGGCTCGGCAACCCAGGAGGCCCGCGCCTACCTGGACAACGCCTTCCTGTCCCTCACCAACAGCACCGCCGGCACCGCGATCGGCGCACAGGCTGCCGGTGCCGGCACGCAGATGCAGGGGGCGCGGCTGGCCTTGCGCTCCCCCGACCTGTACCTCGACTGGGAGCGGGAGACGACCCGCGAGATTCTCTGGGACAGCTTCGGCAACGCCGGCAACGCATCGGTGCGAATCGAACTGCTCCAGGACGGCGCCGACGGTCCGGCGGTCCGGACTGTCCTCGCGACGGCAACACCGGACACCGGGGTCTTCGAGTGGCAGCCGGCACGCAGCGGCATTCCCTACGGCACCCACGGTCTGCGTATCCGGATCAGCCTGGTCACTGATCCGGGCGTGACCGACCAGAGCGTCGAGCCGTTCAGCGTTCCGGAGGATGGCCTCAGCTTCTATGCCGACGACCGCGATCCGGACCAGGCGGCCGACGTCTACACCCCCACGGCAACCGGCGACAACCGCAACACCGGCAAACGCGCCGACGCCCCCAAACCCAATCCGGTCAACCTGCTGCGCGCCTACGACCTGTCCGGCGGCACGCTGTTCATGGACACCGGCAGCTATCCGCTGATCGATGCGCTGCGGATCTCCGGCTCGACCGACTTCGGTTCCGGCACCGAGGAGGGCTTCGCCGTGCTCGGCCCCAACCGCCCGGACGTGACTGCCGAGCTGTTCGACGCCGTCGCCGGCCGGCAGGTCGCCGCTGTGGTCGAACTGAACGACGCCGACAACATGACCGTCCGCGATCTGTCCGTGCGCGGCGGTGACCGCGGCGTCTGGGTGCACAACGACAGCACCGCCCTCACGCTCGGCGGGATTTCGGCGAGCACCGCGGTGACCGTCGGCATCGACATCACCACTCAGTCGCCGACCGCCGTTCTCGACGCCCTGACGGCCATCGGCAACAGCGATCACGGCATCCGGATTGACGGTCAGATCGCCGGCCTGACCAACGTCGTTGCCCGCAACAATGCCGATGACGGGGTCCACATCGACGGCGTGGTCGGGACGGTGACCAACGTCACCGCCGAAGGCAACGAAGACGGCATTGTTGTGGACGGCCAGATAACCGAGCTCGCTGACTTCGTCAGCCGCAATAACCGGTCCTACGGCGTTTATCTCAGCGACGTTCGTGAAGCTGTCGTGCGCCGCGGCGAGATCGACAACAGCGGCGGGTCTGGCCTGTTCGTTAGCAACAATGGCAGCGGCACCCCGACCATTATCGGCGGCCGGGACCTGAGCGCGGGTGACGGCTTGCGGGTCTCGGACAGCGGCACCAACGATTACGGCATCCAGGCCTCGGGCAATGTCGTTGTCGCCGGCAACAGCCTGTTCTCATCGGATCCCGCGGCACAGCAATGGGCCGGCATCTACCTGCAGGGCAGCGCCCGCGCCGAGTCCAATGTGTCATTCGGCAACCAGCGCGGCGTCTACATCTTTTCCGGGGACGCGGTCGGCAACCGCGTCTACGACAATTCCCTTGCCGGCATCCAGGTCTCCGCGTTTGCCGGTTCGGCGACGATCGCGGAAAACGTCGTCTACTCGAATGACGCCGGCATCCTGGTCAGCGGCTCATTGACCTCCAACCTCGACATTCGCACCAACCTTGTCTACGCCAACACCGCGCGCGGCCTCGACGTGAGCAGCGTGGTGAACGCCGACCTGGTCAACAACACCATCGTCCAGCCGGGCGGGGTCGCTCTGTCCATTTCCGGCGCGTCCACCGGGGTGGACGTCCGCAACACCATCCTGGTCACGGATGACGGCGCGGCGATCCAGGTGTCGCCGGACAGCCAGACCGGGTTCACGAGCGATTACAACCTGTTCTTCACCGGCCCCGGCGGCAGCGTGGGGGTCTGGCAGGGCCTCGTGCGGACCACTCTCGGCGACTGGCGCGGGGCAGCGTTCACCGACGCCCGCAGCCTCGAGGACGATCCGCGGTTCGTGGATCCGGCCGGTGCTGACGGGATCATCGGCTATGCAGACGCCGCCAGCGACGGTCGCGACGACAATTACCACCTGCAGAGCACCATCGGCAGCATCAAGGGCGGCACCCGGGCGCCGGTGATCGATCCGGTTTCCGGCCTGCCCGTGACGGCGACGCTCACCACGGCGGCCGATCCGCTGCAATCCCCCGGTATCGACCGGGCTGCGCCCGGCGACGATGTGGACGCCGAGCCGGCGCCGAACGGCGGCTTCCGCAACCTCGGTGCCTTCGGCGGCACCCTGGAGGCCTCGCTGAGCCCGGACCAGTCCATCCTGGTGCTGGCCCCGAACGGCGGGGAACGCTTTGAGCAGGGAGCGACCGGCGTGATCGACTGGCGCTCCGACGGCGTCCCCGGCAGCGTCGAGCTCGCCTGGACCACGGATGGCACGACCTTCACCCCGATCGCCACCGGCGAGGTCAACGACGGCCGCTTCGACTGGGTCATCGATCCCGCCACCGTGCCCGCCAGCGACAGCTTCCGCATCCGTGTTGCCGCCACGGCTGACCCGGCGATCGCCGATCTGTCCGACAGACCGTTCTCGGTCGACGCGCCGGTCAACGTCTTCTATGTCAACGATGGCTCGACCGCGAACGACCAGTACACCGCGGCACCGGGCGTCGATGCCAACGACGGCCGCTCGCCGGACCGGCCCAAGGCATCGATCCAGTCGGTTCTCGCCACCTATGACCTTGGCGCTGGCGACACCATTCTCGTCGATACCGGCACCTACGCGCTGACCACCAACATCGTTCTCGATGCCAGCGTCTCCGGTTCCGGTCCCGCGCCCGGCGAGCGGTTCCGGATCGTCGGTCCCACCGATGCGGACAAGCGGGCGATCCTCGACCGCAACAACCGCGCGACCGGCGCCTCCGTGTTCGAGTTCCAGGGCGCCGACTTCGTCACCATCGCCGACCTGGAGATCACCGACGCTTTCCGCGCTGTTTATGCGGCGTCTGCCGCCGACAGCGATTTTGTCGAGCTCCAGGCGGTCCGGGTGTTCGATACCGTCCGCGAAGGACTGTTGTTCGAGACAAACAACGATGATCTGCTCATCGCAGACAGCGGATTCAGCGGCACCGGTCAGGGTTTCGCGGGGATTCAGACGTCGGGGGACCGATCCGTCATTCGCGACACGTTCGCCGAAGGCTTTTTCTATGGGATCCTGATCAGCGACGGCCGCGATGGGCTGGTCAGCAGCGTCCGGACCTACGACAACACCTATGGACTCTATGTATCCACGACCGATCCGGGCGCAGTCATCGAAAACAGCCGGGTGTTCAGCAACACGACGACGGGCATTTATGCCAGCAACGACGCCCTAGTCCGCGGTAACACGGTCTACAGCCACAATCGCCAGACATCGGCCAGCGGGATCAGCCTCCAGTCGGGCGCCGAGGCTGAAAACAACGTCGTCTTCGACAACGTTTTCGGGATCACAACGAATACCAGCGCCGAAACGGCGCGCATTCAGGGCAATACCGTGTATCGGAACACGGTGGGCATCGAGTCTACCGGCAACAATGACCTGGTTATAGGAAACCGGGTATTTGACAACACTCGCGGGATCGTTGCCGACTATTTCAGTAATTTCACCAGTGAAATCCGCAATAACATCGTCTACTCGGGCCGCTCCGGTGACCAGGCGGCCGAAGCGATCGTTGTCGAGGGCGGTATCGGCACGCTGATCGAGAACAACACCCTCTACGTGGAGGGCGGCACCGCGATCCGCGGGACCGACAGCGCCAGCAACATCCGCGTACGCAACACAATCATGGCGCTCGGCGATGCGGTCGGCCTCAGCATCGCCGACAACAGCCAGACAGGCTTTACCAGCGACGACAACACCATTTACGCGTTTGCTCCTGGCGCGACCGTCGCCGAGTGGGGCAGCACCCTCTACGCCACCCTTGCCGACTGGTTCTATGCCATCGGTGTCGATGAACACAGCCTGACCGCCGATCCGCTGTTCGTCGACCCGGCCGGCCCGGACGGGATCCTCGGCTGGGACCCGGCGGCGATCGGCGCACCGCAGATCATCGACAACGGCGATCCGGGCTACGCCGAAACCGGCACGTGGACGGACCGCGCCGCCGGCTACCTGGGAAGCCAGAGGGTCTCAACCAGCACCGACGCGGAAGCCACCTGGACCTTCACCGGCCTCGTTCCCGGCGCCACCTACCGCCTCGCAGTGACCTGGTCGCCGGACTCCTCGTTCGAGATCGCCTCGAACGCGCAGTTCCAGGTGCGGGAAGGCGGCGAGGTGGTCGGCCTGGCGGCGGACCTGTCGTTCCGGACCGCCCCCGCGAATCCGGTGTTCGACACGGGCGGGCGCCCCTGGCAGTTGGTCGGCGATTTCATGGCCGGATCGGATCGGATCACGGTGCGGTTGCCGCGCCTCGCCGCCGACAATGCGGTGATCGCCGATGGCGTGCTTCTGCAGCGGATCGGTGGCGATCGCAGCAGCGATGACGATTTCCACCTTGCCACCGGTTCGCCCGCCATCGACGCCGGCGACCCCAATTCCTATTACCTCGCCGAGCCGGTGCCAAGCGGCGACCGGGCGAACCAGGGGGCCTATGGCAACACCGCCGAGGCGGCCCCGACGGCCACCAGCGCGCTGATCCAGATCCTGACACCCGGACGCTTCGACAAGATCGAGGTGGGCACGCCAGTGACCATCGACTGGCGATCCGCCGGCCTCACCGACCCGCGCCGCGCCGCCGCAATCAACGTCGGCGCGACTGCGCCGGTGATCACCAGCGACGCCGGCCGCTGGCTGGAGGACCGCTACCGGACGTTCGGCGCGAACCGGACGTTGTCGTCCGTCGTCGATGCCTCGGACCCGGGCGCGGCGCCCGCTGCGGTCTACAGCACGTACGTTGAGGCGGCCGCCACAGCCGGTGGCCGGATCGTCTACGATCTGCCGCTCGCCGACGGCAATTACACCGTCCGTCTCCACTTCGTAGAGCCCTCCAATCTGGCGCCGGGGAACCGGCTGTTCGACATCGAGGTCGATGGCTCGGTCGTCGTTGACGACTTCGACATCATCGCCGCCGCCGGTGCCCGCGACCGGGTGGTCACTGTCGATCTGCCGGTCGCGGTTGCCGGCGGGGCGGGTGTGGAGATCGCCCTCCGCAATCAGTCGGGCCCGACCTGGCGGGCGATCCTGTCCGGGCTGGAAGTCCTCGAGACCATCACCGGGGTGCCGGCTCCGACTGCCGATGTGGACGTCTCCGCCGACGGTGGCGCGACCTGGCAGACGGTGGCGAGCGGCGTCGCCATGACCCCGACCGGCGAGGGCAGCGTCGTCTGGACGCCCGATCCGGTTTTTGCCGATGCCGACGCGCTGATCCGAATCACCAGTGTGGAGACGGGGGCGAGCGGCGTTTCGGCCGGCGGCATCCGCATCGGCAATGCCGGCAACCTTTTCTATATCAACGATGGCGCCATCGCCGGCGACGTCTACACCTCAGCCCCGGGCAACGACGCCAACACCGGCAAGAGCCCGGATGCGCCAATGGCGAGCCTGGCGACGCTGCTGCGCAGCTACGACCTGGAGCCCGGCGACACGGTCTTCATCGACGCCGGCAGCTATGCCGTGCCGACGAACATCGTGCTCGACGACACCAACTCGGGCAGCGGCGATGCCCCCGGTCAGCGGGTCCGGTTCGTGGGCGCGGACGGCCCGGTCGCATCGGTCCTCGACCGCGGCAACCGCAACACCGGCGCCTACGTCTTCGAACTCCACAACGCCGACTTCATCACCCTGGAGAACCTCGAACTCGCCGACGCGTTCCACGCCATCTTCGCCTCCGGCGCCGACAGCGACCACCTGATCGTCCGCAACGTTCACATGCGCGACATCGCCCGGGAGGCCGTGCTGCTCGCGGCATCCAACGATGCCGGTCTGTTCGAGAACCTGACGGTCCACGACACCGGCACAGCGTTCAACTTCGAGGCGCTGGATCTGGCCGGCCGGGACATGGTGGTGCGCGGCGGGAGGTTCTTCAACACCTACGCCGGGGTCCGGCTTTCCGGGGCCAACAGCGTGGTCGAGAACGCCGAGATCTTTGCCACCCAGTTTGGAATTTTCCTCACCGGCGGTACCGACCGGGTCGCCCGCAACAACACCATCCACGATATCGTCAATGCGGGCATCCAGACCAGCACCGGCGGCCGTGCAACCGGCAACCGGATCTGGAATACGGACAGCGGCATCAACATCGTAAGCGGTGGCATTGCCGACGGCAATGAGGTGTTCAGCACCAACAACGGAATTTATTGGTCATCAACGAGCATTAGCCGTGAAAACCTCGTTCGCAACAATCGCCTCTATAACAACACTGTCGGTATCATGGTCCAATCGGCGACGGACCTGCTCGTCAGCGGCAACATCGCCTACGACAACACAACGGGTCTCGCGACCCTTGGTTCCTTCAGCTCCACCACACGGCTGAACCTCGCCAACAATCTGATTTACGGGGATGCCGGCACCGGAATTCTTCTCCGGAATGCCGACGACCCGATCGTCGAAAACAACACGATTCAGCTCCTCTCCGGCGATGGCCTGATCGTGAATGAAGCCTCGCAACGGGTCGCGGTCTGGAACAACATCTTCTCGATCGGCGACGGTCACGCCTTGGTGGTCGCCGACGACAGCCAGCCCGGTTTCGTCAGCGACTACAATCTGTTCGACCTCGCCGCCGGCACCGGCAACGGCGCTGTCGCCCTCTGGCAGCAGGTCCGCTATGCGGTTCCCGCCGACTGGTTCTATGCCACCGGCTTCGACGGCGAGAGCCTCACCGGTGACCCGCTGTTCGTTGATCCGGACGGCGCCGACGGCGGTCTCGGCTACAGCCGCGATCCGCTGACGCCGCCGCAGGTCATCGACCAGAGCGACCCCGGCTACAGCGAGACCGGCCAGTGGAGCGATCGCGCCGCCGGCTACCTGGGCGGGCAGCGGGTCTCGACGAGCGCCGATGCCGCTGCGAACTGGACCTTCAGCGGTCTGGTTCCGGGCGGTACGTACCGGGTGGCGGCGACCTGGTCCGCCGAACCGGTCTTCGGCATCGCCAGCCAGGCCCGGTTCAGCGTCGACGATGGCGCAAGCCCGATCGCCCTCACGCCCAGCGTCTCGTTTCAGGCACAGCCGACCGATCCCGTGTTCACCGTCGGCGGCCGCCCGTGGTCCCTGATCGGCGACTTCGTCATTGCCAGCGATACACTGACCGTGGGTCTCGATCGCACCGCCGCCAACAATGCGCTGATCGCCGATGCGGTGCTGATCCAGCCGATCACCGGCGATCAGGGCGCCGATGATGACTTCCGCGTCCAGCCGGCCTCGCCGGCCATCGACCGCGGCCGCATTGACAGCCTCTATACCCTGGAGCCGGCGTTCAATGGCGAACGGGTCAACCTCGGCGCCTACGGCAACACGCCGCAAGCGACGCCAACGCCGGGCACCCGGCTGCTGCAGGTGCTCTCGCCGAACGGCCTGGAGAAGGTGGAGGATGGCCAGCGGGTGGCGATCACCTGGCATGCGGGCGGCTTCCTCGGCGAAGAGCTTCTGGCCGCGTTCAATGCCGGCGGGGTCAAGCTGGCTGGCAGCGACGAAGTGCTGTGGCGTGCGAACGGCGGCCAGTTCACCGGCACCACTGCCGCGATCGGCGACTCGATCGCCATTGACCGCAGCACCGTGGATCCTGCGCTGCCGGAACAAATCTTCCGCCAATACGCCACCAGCAGCACCACCACCGATGCGCTCAGCTTCGCCGTGCCGCTTGGCGATGGCAGCTACCGCCTGCGCCTGCATTTCATCGAACCGACGGCCTCCGTGGCCCCCGGCCAGCGCACCTTCGACATCGTCGTCCAGGATCAGGTCCGGGTGGCCGGCTACGACATCCGCGGCCAGGCGCCGGCCCTGCAGGCCGTGACTCTCGATGACATCGGCTTCACCGCCAGCAACGGTGAGGGCCTGCGGCTTGACCTGCGCCCGACGGCCGGCGCCGGCCGCGCACCGGTGCTGGCGGCGCTGGAAATCCTCCAGGTCAACCCCAATGGCCTGGCGGCGCCCGCATTCAACGTCTCGGCGTCGGTCGACAACGGGACCACCTGGTCCCCCGTCGCCGGCAGCGCCGGCATCAACCGCGCCGGCTTCGGCCGGGTGACCTGGACCGCCGGCCCGGAGACAACCGGCGCAACCGCCCTGGTCCGCGTGGAAAGCACCGGGACCGCCGACATCGACCTGTCCGACGCACCGTTCCTGATCGCCAATGACGGCACGGTCTATTACGTCAACGACCGGACGACGGCCAACGACCAGTACACCACCGCCGTCGGTGACGACGCCAACAGCGGCAAGTCGCCCGACCAGCCGATGGAAAGCCTGGATGCGCTGTTCCGCGCCTATGACATCGATCCGGGCGATCTGATTTTTGTGGATACCGGCCGGTACACCCTGTCCTCCGACGTCCACATCGGCGCGGACGACGGCGGCGATGCCAGCGGTCGGGTGCGAATTCAGGGGGCGACGGCGCCGGGTGCCGTCTCCGAGCTCAGCCGCGGCAACCGGACCAGCGACGCCGTCGCCTTCCTGATCAACGGCGCCGATGACCTGACGATCAGCGACCTGGAAATCCGCGATGCCGATACCCTGATCCGGGTCCCGACCGGCGTGGAAAGCGACGTCCTGGAGGTCCGGGCCAGCCGTCTCCACGGCAGCAGCTCCGAGGCCGTCTTCCTCGGCCGCGGCAACGACGACGCGGCGTTCATCGATAACATCGTCTTCGACGCGGACGGTGGTGACGACGCCGGTTACGAGATTCTCGGCGACCGGGCGCTGATCCAGGGCGGCGAGGTCTTCCAGGCCAGTGACGGTGTCCTGGTCAACGGTGCCACCGGCACCATCATCGACGGCCTCGAAGCCCGGGCCAACACCTTTGGCGTCCGCACTAGCGGCGGCGCCTCAGCGCTCACCGTGCAGAATGCGCTGATCCACGACAACGAGACCTACGGCGTCTATCTCGCCGCAGGCAACGGCCATCAGGTTCTCGACAGTGAAATCTTCGGCCACTCGGGCAGCGACGACGCCGGCATCTACGACGCCCGGGGCGGGCTGATCCGCGGCAACATTGTCTATGGCAACGACACCGGGCTGTGGGCGGCAAGCGCCAGCATGATGGCCGGCAACGAGGTGTTCGCCAACGTCGGTGACGGCATCCGGATCACGGCCGACAATGCCGAGGCTCGCAACAACCGCATCTATTCGAACAACACCGGGATCCGGGTCGAGCAGGCGTTCAGTCCTCTCTCGGCGCGGGTGATCAACAATCTTATCTACGATAACACCAACATCGGCCTCGCCCTCAGCCGGGTCGAGGCGCCCTTGGAGGTGGTCAACAACACCATCGTCCAGACTGTCGGCTCCGCCCTGGAGATTGCCCTGAACAGCCGCGACGTGGTGCTGCGTAACAACATCCTTCAGTCCGGCGCCGGCGCCATCGTCAGTGTCGCCGCCGACAGCCGGACCGGGTTCGACTCCGACTTTAACGTCTTCCACCGCGCCGCCGGCGGGGTCTCGCTGATCAACTGGGGCGGTCCGGTCGCCGGCGATCTCGCCGCCTGGCAGGCCCTCGCCAGCCAGGACGCCAACAGCCTCTCGGGCGATCCCCTGTTCCTCGATCCGGACGGCGCCGACAACGCCCTGGGCGATCTGCGCGGCCAGCCGGGTATCATCGCCGCCACCGGGTTCGACGACAACCTCAGCCTCAGCGCCGGATCACCGGCAATCGACGCCGGCGAGGCCTTCCTGGCCCTCCGCGAGGACCTGTTCGGCCGCCAGCGCAACAACGATGCCGACGTCCCCGACACGGGCGCCGGCTGGGACCTGTTCGCCGAGACTGCCGCGGGAACGAGCCTGTTTGATCCTGCCTCCGGGGCCGCGCAGAACTGGCGCAGCAGTGGCAGCTCATGGCTTTACACCCTGCCCTTCGCCTTCGACTTCTACGGCAGCCGCTACACGGAGGTCCGGGTCTCCTCGGAAGGCTATCTCCATTTCGCTGGCCCCGACACGCCGTCCCTGGCTGACAACCGTCAGGAGATCTTCCTCCGCAATCAGCGCATCGCGCCGTTCTGGACCAACCTGTCGACCAGCGGCGGCAGCAACGACGTCTTCATTACCGAGACCTCGTCCTCGGTGACGATCCGCTGGGCTGCCACCATCACGGCCACCAGCGGCGAGGCCAACTTCGCCGTTATCCTGTTCGACGACGGCACTTTCCGGTTCGATTATGGCGGCGGCAACCAGAGCGATGATGTGCTGGTGGGCATCTCGGCCGGCAACAGCGATACCTTTGTGCTGTCCCAGTACAACGGCCAGACCGATCTGGGCGGTCGCCCGTCGCTCACCTGGGCGCCGGTTCCGGGCGAAGGCCTTGACTTCTACGATATCGGTGCGTTCGAGTTCCAGGGGAACTCCGGTGACATGACGCCGCCGGTGATCACCGGCGTCGCCGCCGGCGGCGCCCCGCTCGGCAACGGCACCACCACGGCCCGGGCGTTCACCTCCCTGGTGCTCGCGACCAGCGAGCCGCTCGACCTGATCAGCGCCCGTAGCCCGGCGAACTTCCAGCTGCTCGAGGCCGGCGCCAACGGCCGCTTCGATGACATCGACGACGTGGTCGTCGCCGTCGAACCCAGCTACTCCTTCCCGGAGACCGACTTGGTGGTGAGCCTGCGCGACGGCGTGCTGGCGGACGGCTTGTACCGGCTGACCCTGTCCGGAACCCGGGCGATCTTCGATGCCGCCGGCAACCCCCTCGACGGCAACGCCGACGGCACCGGCGGCGATGATTTCGTGCTGCTGTTCACCATCGACCGCACCGTCAACACCCCGCCGGTGGCCGGCGATGACACCGCCACGGTCGCCGAAGACGGCTCGGTGGTGATCGATCTGAGCGCAACCGATGACGATGGCGACCCGCTGCTGTTCGCCCTGCCCGGGAGTCCCGCATCCGGCGCCCTCTCGGAATTCGATCCGGTGGCCGGCACCGTCCGCTATACGCCGCAGGCGGACTTCAATGGCATCGACACCTTCCGGTTCCGCGCCGACGACGGCAATCTCGGTGTCGACGAGGGGCAGATCACCGTGACCGTCACCCCGGTCAACGATGCGCCCGCCGCCGATCCCCAGTCGCTCACCGCCGTCGCCGGACGGGCGACCCGGATCGTGCTCACCGGAACCGACCTGGAGACGGCACCCGGCAGCCTCACCTACACCCTTGCGACCCAACCCGCGAACGGCACGCTCGCGCCGGTCGCGGGAACGCCGAATGCCTTCGATTACACGCCTCTCGTCACCTATTCAGGGCCCGATGGGTTCACCTTTGCGGTGCGTGACCGGGGTGACCCGGACGGGTCGCTGAGCGGGGTGCTGAGTAGTGCCCCGGCGACCGTCTCGATCACGGTGCTGCCGGGCAACCTGCCACCGACCATCGCCGACCAGGCGTTCAGGATCGCCGAGAACGCCCCGCCGGGATCCACCGTCGGCACGGTCAGCGCCGCTGATCCCAATCCGGGCGATGTGCTCGGTTACGCGATCCTGGCCGGCAACGCCGCGGGCGCCTTCGCGATTGACCCGGCGAGCGGGCTGGTCACCGTCGCACCCGCGACCGTGCTCGATTTTGAGACCACGCCCGCCTATGCGCTGACGGTCCAGGTCACCGATCCGGGCCGCCTGTCCGCCAGCGCCACGGTGTCCATCGATCTGGACGATGTCAACGAAGCGCCGGTGATCACCTCGGCGCCGGTGACGGACGCCACCGAGGATACCCTCTATACCTACGACGTGGAGGCCACAGACCCCGACGGCGATCCGCTCAGCTTCGCCCTGGTGGACCCGGTGCCGGCCGGCATGACCATCGATCCGGCCACGGGGCTGATCCAGTGGACCCCGGCGGAGGGTGCCGCCGGCGACGTGGAGGTCAACGTCTCGGTGAGCGACGGCCAGATCGCCGCCATCCAGACCTTTGCGCTCACCATCGCTCCGGATATCCGCGAGAATGCCGGAGTCGACTTCAACGGCGACGGCGTCGATGACCTGCTGTTCACCAACCTTGACGGGGACGCGGTGATCGTCGACGGCCTGACCGGGACGCCGACGGTCCTGAGCTTCGCCAGCCGGGTCTTCACCGGTCTCGGCGATTTCAACGGCGACGGCGCCACAGACCTGCTCTACCGCAATCCGGCCACGGGCGGCTATTTCGTTGTCGACGGCACGGACCAGTCGTCCAGGCCCATCGGCCTCGTCCGCGGCACGCTCGGCGGCATCGGCGACTTCGATGGCGACGGCGCCGACGACCTGCTGATGCGGGACGAAATCACCGGCGCCTGGTTCCGGGTCGATGGCAACACCCAGGCGCGGACCCGGCTTGACGTGAGTGCCGCCGAGCCCCGGGCTATCGGCGACTTCGACGGCGACGGCAGCGATGATGTGCTGTTCCGGAACCCGGCGACGGGACGCTTCCTGCGGCTCGACGGCGCAGGGACCAGCATCGTGCCGGTGCGCTGGTGGCCGCGCGTCGACGTCACCGCCGTCGGCGACTTTGACAACGACGGACGCGACGAGGTTCTGCTACGCGGAACCCGGTTCAACCGCTACTTCGTCGGCGATCCCACGGACAGCACCGCGATCGCCCTGCCGATGTGGGTGTCAGACCTGGAGCAGGTGGGCGATGTCGTCGGCAACGGCGCCGACGACCTGGTCTTCGTGATCCCCGGTTCGGGCGAGCGGTTCATCGTCGACGGCGCGACCGGAACAATGACCGCGCTGCCGATCGCCGGATCTCCGGTCACAGCGATCGGCAACTTCGACGCCAATCCCGGGAACGAGCTTCTGGTCCGCAGTTCCGCGACCGGCCATCCTGTCATCGTCGACCCCGACGGCTCGCCCCGTCGGGTCGCCGCTCCGCCCGAGTTCGCCGTCCTTGCCGTCGACCGCGTCCGGGGCACCGGCGTGGCGGTATCGCCGCCGGTCAGCGCCGGCGCTCCGACCGCTTCGTTCGCTCCCCTGCCGGCGCCGACCACCGCCGCGACGCTGCACGCCGCAATGAGTCGCAAAGGCGCTTCGACCGGCGGCGCAATCGCCGCGGCCGCGACCGGAAGCGAGGGCGAAACGCTGGTCTTCGACCTGGCCACGGGAACGCTCGGACCTGTCCCGGTGGGGGGTACCGGCCGGGCGATGCCCGCACCGCCGCCGGTGTCGGGCGGCGTAGCCGGATGGATGGTGATCGGCTAGGGTTGTGGCGCGGCGCAGCCAGACACGGCCACGGAGAGGGTGATGACGGACGACAACGAGTCCCGGGATCAGACTGCCGGAACGACGGACGCGGAGCGGCCGACCCAGCCGGCGGCCGGCCTCAAACGGGTCCACTGGGATGACTCGAAGATGTCGTCGTCGTTCGCCAACGTGGTCAACGTCCTGAACACCCGGGAGGAATTCACGCTGTTGTTCGGGGCCAACGAGACCTGGAATGTGCTCGAGGCCGAGGAATTGCGGGTGGCGCTCAGCAACCGCATCGTCCTCACTCCCCATGCCGCGAAACGCCTGGCCGGGCTGCTGCAGCAGCGCATCGCCGACTACGAGGCCCGGTTCGGCCGCCTGAACGTTTAGGGTCCGGAAAAGCCCCGTCCTGAGGGGTGAAGGCAGGTCGCGAGAGCGCAGCGGCGATGACCAGCGCGGCAAGCACTGCGGAAAATGTCACCTTTACCGATCAGGCGCTGTGGCAGGCGCTCGGCGAGCAGACTTCGCTTGCGGCGTTCGCGGAAGCCTGGCTGACCCTGCAGTGCCGGATGGTCGGCGGGGTGACAGCGGCGCGGCTCACCCTCGGCAGCGGGTCCGGTCCGCAGACGCAGGCGCTGGCGACATGGCCGTCCGCCGACGCCATCGACGAGCCGCCGCTTGCCGAGGTGGCGACCCTGGCCCGGGAGCAGGCCCGCGGGGTGATCCGCAAAGTCCCCGCAACCGGCGTCGCCCCGGGCGCTGACAAGCGCGACCGCGTCTTCGCCGGCTTTCCGATCCTTATCGATGGCGAGGCCCCGGGTGCCCTCGCCCTGGAGCTGCAGCCACGCACCGAGTCGGCCCTGCGCCAGGCGATGCGGGATATCCAGTGGGGCGCGGGCTGGCTCGAGCTGGCGTGGCGGCGGCTCGAGATTGCTGAAGCCCGGCAGCAGGGGGAGCGCACGGCGGCGGCCTTTGCGTTCATGGTCAGCGCGCTGGAGCCGGTGGGGTACAAGGCCGCCTGCCAGGCTCTGGCCACCGATATGGCGCATCGCCTCGACGCCAACCGGGTCACCGTGGCGAGAATGCAGGGGCGCCGGCCCCGGGCCGTCGCGCTCTCCCACTCGGGTGGGTTCGGCCGGAAGATGGCGCTGATCCGGACGATCGAGGCAGTGCTTGAGGAAGCCGTCGACCAGCGGACCTCCATTCGCTATCCGCTGGCCGAAGGCGACGCGGTGCTCATCACCCGTGCCCATGAGGAACTCGCCCGCCTGCACGGCGCCGGCGCCATTCTGACCGTGCCGCTGAGTGTCGGCAATGAGATCGTCGGCGGCCTCGTCGTGGAGATGGCCAGAACAGGAGTCGTCGACGATGCCACCGTCGACATCATCGACGGTGCCGCGGCGGTCCTCGGGCCGATCCTGGAGGAGAAGCGGCGCAACGACCGCAGCGTTTTCACAAAGCTGGCGGTCGCCCTCAAAAATCAGGGCGCACTGCTCGTCGGCCCGGGACGGCTGCTGGCGAAGGCGGCCGTGATCCTGGTGGTCGCCGCGACGGCGTTTTTTGCGGTCTATACCGAGACCTACCGGATCAGCGCCGAAGCCCGGCTCGAAGGCGAGGTCCGCCGGTTCATCGTCGCCCCGTTCGACAGCTACATCGTCGCCCAGCATGCCCGCGCCGGCCAGGTAGTCTCGGCCGGCCAGACCCTGGTGACCCTCGATGACACCGAGCTGCTGCTGGAGCGCGAGCGCTACCTGGCCGAGCGCGGCCAGCGGCAGGTCCGCCGCGATACCGCGCTTGCCGAGAACAACCGCGCCGAGGTGGGGATCATTTCGGCGGAGATCGCCGAGACGGACGCCCGGATCGCCCTGGTCGAAGAGTCGCTGAGCCGCGCCGAAATCACCGCACCGTTCGACGGCTTGGTGGTCGCCGGCGATCTCTCCCAGTCAGAGGGCGCGCCGGTGCAGCGCGGCGACCTGCTGTTCGAAATCGCCCCGCTCGACAGTTACCGGGTGCTGCTCTGGGTTCGCGACGGCGACGTTGGCGATGTCCACCCCGGCCAGCGCGGCAAGGTGCTGCTGTCCGCGCTCGCCGATCAGTCGTTCCCGGTCCGGGTCGAGACGGTCACCGCGGTCACCGAAGTCCATGACGGCGAGAACGCTTTCCGGGTTGAAGCCCGGCTGCAGGCACGCGATGACCGCCTGCGACCGGGCATGGAAGGGGTT
Source organism: uncultured Rhodospirillaceae bacterium (assembly GCA_964454795.1). Taxonomy (GTDB): domain Bacteria; phylum Pseudomonadota; class Alphaproteobacteria; order Rhodospirillales; family Defluviicoccaceae; genus CAYVUM01. The sequence goes on along the minus strand of CAYVUM010000001.1, from coordinate 42,972 downwards.
GGCAAGCTGGAGGTGGGCGAGCGGCGGCTGATCTGGATCTGGACCCACCGGCTGTGGGACTGGCTCAGGCTCCAGGCCTGGGCCTGGCTGCCGTGAAGGGCTCGCCGGAGGCGCCTTCATGACCACGGCACCGCTGTTCAGTCGCCACTGGTATCAGGTGCGGGGGTTGCGGCCCCGCCTCCGCCCGCATGCGCGGATCCACCGTCAGGTGTTCCGCGATCGGGTGTGGTATGTGCTCCAGGACCACGCCACCGGCCGGTTCCACCGCTTCGATCCGGCCGCTTACGCCATGATCGGGCTGATGGACGGCCGCCGCACCCTGGAAGAGATCTGGTCGGCGGCGGCCGACCGGCTCGGCGGCGCCGTTCCCACCCAGGACGACGTGATCCGCCTGCTCGGCCAGCTGCACAAGGCCGATGCCCTGGTCTCCGATCTGCCCCCCTCGGTGGAGGAGATCGCCCGCCGCGGCGAGCGTCAGGCCCGCCGCAGCCGCTGGCAGAGCCTGCGCAACCCATTGTTCGTTCGCATTCCCCTGGTCGATCCGGACCGGTTCCTGGCGGCCACGTGCGCGCTCGTCCGGCCGCTGTTCACGGTGTGGGGGCTGCTGGCCTGGGCCCTCCTGGTTCTCTGGGCGGGCAGCGAGGCGGCGGTGCACTGGGAGGCCCTCACCGACAATCTCGCCGACCGGGTGCTCGCCACCGAAAACCTGATCATCCTGCTCGTCACCTTCCCGCTGGTGAAGCTCCTGCATGAGCTCGGCCACGGCTACGCGGTCAAATCCGCGGACGGCGAGGTCCACGAAATCGGCGTGATGCTGCTGGTGTTCATGCCGGTGCCGTACGTCGAAGCCTCGAGCGCCTCGGCGTTCCGCGACAAGTGGCGACGGTTCTTCGTCGGCGCCGCCGGGATGATGGTCGAGCTGGCGCTCGCCGCCGCGGCGATGCAGGTCTGGCTGGCCGCCGAGCCCGGGCTGGTCCGGGCCGCTGCCTTCAATGTCATGCTGATTGCCGGGGTCTCGACGCTGATCTTTAACGGCAACCCGCTGCTGCGGTTCGACGGGTATTACATGCTCTGCGACGCCATTGAGGTCCCCAACCTGGCGACCCGCGCAAACCGTTATTATTATTACCTTTTTCAGCGTTACGTCGCGGGCCTGCGCGAACAGCTCTCACCGGCTCAGGACAGCGGCGAGCGGCTCTGGTTCCTGTTCTACGCCCCGGCCTCGCTGGCTTACCGCGTCGTTGTCATGATCGGGATTGCCGTCTTCATCGCCCAGGCATTTTTTTTCGTGGGCGTGCTGCTCGCAGTCTGGTCAGCGATCCAGATGTTCGTGATCCCGCTGGGCAAGGGCGCAGGGTTTCTGTTCGCCAGCCCGCGGCTGAGCGGTCGCCGCCGCCGCGCACTGGTCGCCACCGGCGGGTTCGCCGCGGCCGTCACTGCCGCCTTGTTCCTCCTCCCCCTGCCCCACGGGACCGTCGCCGAGGGCGTGGTCTGGGCGCCACAACGGGGCCGCATCACCGCCGGGGTCGACGGGATCGTCGCCGACGTGGTCGTGCCGAGTGGAACCCGCGTCGCCGCCGGCGAAGGTCTGTTCCGTCTGGACGATCCGCTGCTCGAGGCCGAGCTGCGCCTGCTCGACGCCACGGTCGAGGTTCTCGACCGCCGCCTCGCTGCTGCCGAAGGTCTGCGGCCGGCGGAAGCGCGGATTCTCCGTCAGGAGCTGGCCAGCGCTCGACACCGCCAGGCCTACCTCCGGGACCGGGTGGCAGAGCTGACCGTGCGCAGCCCGCTCGACGGGGTATTCCTGCTGCAACGGCCGGCTGGCGACCTGCGCGGCCGATACGTCAGCCGCGGCACGCCGCTCGGCTACGTGGTCGAGGACGCAACCCCGGTGGTCCGCGTGGCCGTGCAGCAGTCGGACGTGGACTGGATCCGCCAGAGCACCCGTCGGGTCGACGTGCGCTTCGAGCAGGTGCCGGGAACGATCATCGCCGGCGCCGCGATCGAACGACTGGTGCCCACCGCCACCCGGAAACTGCCGAGCCCGGCCCTGGCGGCGGCGGTGGGCGGGCCGTTGGAACTGGATCCAACCGACCCGGAAAGGCGCACCGCGCTGCAGCCGTTCTTTGAGGTGGATGTGCGCGTTCCCGTCGAACCGGCGATGCGGACCATCGGCGACCGGGCGTTCGTGCGCTTCGACCACGGCGCCACACCGGTGGCGGCGCGCCTCTACCGTGCGCTGCGCCGCGAGTTTCTGGGGGCGTTCGGTGTCTGACGGACCCGCCCACCAGGCAGCGCCCCTCGCCCGCTTCGGCTGCCCCGCTGCCGGCGCCGAGGCAGCGCTTGAGCCGGAAAGCCGGGTGGACCAGGCCGCACAGCGGCTGATCGCCCGGCTGGTGCCGCTATGGGAGGGGCGGCGGTTGCACCGGGCCCGGGCGTTGACCGACCGGGCCGCCGGCCTGGAACCGGTGATGCGGCAGCTGTCCGATGGTGCGCTTGCCAGCCGTCGCCTCACCCTCGCCGCGCACCTGCGCAGCGGCCGTGATCCGGCACGGGCGACCGCCGAAGCCCTGGCGGTGATCCGCGAGCTGGCCGACCGGACCCTCGGCCTGCGACCGTTCGAGGTCCAGATCACCGGTGCCGCCGGACTTCTCGGCGGCCATCTGGTCGAAATGGCCACCGGCGAGGGCAAGACCCTCGTCGCTGCCCTGGCGGCCGGGGTCCAGGGTCTGTCCGGCCTGCCCGTGCATATCGTGACCGTCAATGACTATCTGGCCCGGCGCGATGCGGAAACGATGGGCCCACTGCTCGCGGCCCTGGGACTGTCGGCCGGCGCCATTCAGGCCGGGATGTCCGCGCCTGAGCGGGCCGGCGTCTACGCTTGCGACGTGGTCTACGCCAGCAACAAGGAAATCGTCTTCGATTATCTCCGCGACCGGCTCAGCACCGATCCGGCAAGTCCGCTGCGGCAGCGGACCGCGTGGCTCACCGGCGGGGGCGGCGGCCGGGGGCGGCTGATGCGGGGGCTGCACAGCTGCATCGTTGACGAGGCCGACAGCGTGCTCGTCGATGAGGCGCGGACACCGCTGATCATTTCCGGCACCCGCGACAGCGCCATCGATGCCGAAACCGGCCAGCGCGCCATCGCCGTCGCGGCCGGGTTGGACGAGGGCCGCGACTATCGCCTTGACGCCGCGCAAGGGAGTATCGAATTCACGGCCGGGGGCGAGCAGCGGATGTTCGAGCAGTGCCGGGCGTTCGGGGGATTGTGGCGGCACGAAGCCTACCGGCATCATCTCGTCCGCCAGAGCCTCGCCGCCCGCCATTTCTTCCGCCGCGACGAGCACTATCTGGTGCGGGGTGGCAAGGTCCAGATCATCGACCCGCATACCGGCCGGGTGATGCCGGACCGGTCGTGGAACGAGGGGCTGCACCAGATCATCGAGCAGCGCGAGGGTTGTGAGGCGAGTCCCGAGCGGACACCACTGGCCAGCATCACCTATCAGCGGTTCTTCCGCCGCTACCGCCGGCTGGCCGGGATGAGCGGCACCCTGCGCGAGGTCGGCGCCGAACTCTGGTCGGTCTACCGCCGGACGGTGGTGGGGATCCCCACCAACCGGCGGCTCCGCCGGACCATCCTGCCGCTGCGGGTGTTCGCGACCGAGGCGGAAAAATGGGCCCGTGTCGCCGACCGGGCGGCTGAAGTCACCGCCACGGGCCGGCCGGTCCTGATCGGCGCCCGCAGCGTCGCGGCGTCGCGGCGGATCAGCAGCCTGCTCTCCGGCCGGGGCCTTGCCCACCGCGTCCTCAATGCCGAACAGGATGCCCATGAAGCGGAGGTGGTCGCGGCGGCCGGGCTGGCCGCAACCATCACCGTCGCGACCAACATGGCCGGCCGCGGCACCGACATCAAACTGGCGCCGGGCGTAGCCGCCCGCGGCGGCCTGCACGTGCTGATCTGCGAGCGTCACGACGCCCGCCGGATCGACCGCCAGCTTGCCGGCCGGTGCGCCCGCCAGGGCGATCCGGGCAGCGTCGAGATGATCCTGTCGCTCGAGGACTCGATTCTCGGCCCGCCGGGTCGGCGCCATCCGGCACCCTGGTTGCCTCGCTTCCCGTGGATGGCGGCGATCCCGTTCGCCCGCGCGCAGCGGCGGCTGGAGAAGGCTCACCGGCGGGCGCGGCTGCGACTGCTCCGCCAGGACGAGAGCACGGACGACCTGATGGCGTTTATTGGACAGCGGCGATGACCGGCCGCTCTGACAATCTGGCGTCGCGGAACCGGTTGGCCCGGCGACCGTGGCTGGTCTCGGCACTGGCGATGACCGGCGGCCCGGCGGTGGCGGACGCGCCGTCGATCCAGGACCAGGTCTTCGACTGTGTGATGCAGCCGCACCAGGTGGTCGCGCTCGGCAGCTCCGTGCAGGGGATCCTCAGCACCGTTGCCGTTGACCGCGGCGATCAGGTGGAACAGGGCTCCGAGGTGGCCCGTCTCGATTCAGGCGTGGAGGAAGTGACCGTCGAGCTCGCCCGCCTCCGGGTCGGGGACACAACGACATTGGAGGCCAGCCGCGATCAGCTGGCTTTCCATCGCCGCAAGCTCGAGCGCTCGGCGCGGCTGTCCCGCGAGAAGGTTCTGTCGGATTCAGCGCTCGACGAGGTGGAGACCGAAGCCCGGGTCGCCGAGATGAACGTGCGCGAGGCGGAACTGGAGCAGCGGGCCGCCGAGCTCGAACTCCGGCGGTCGGAAGAGCTGCTGAAACGGCGGACGATCCTGAGCCCGATCACCGGTGTCGTCGTTGAGCGGGCATTATCGCCGGGCGAGTACGTTCACGAACAGGCCGCGATCCTGACGATCGCCCAGGTGGACCCGCTCAACGTCGAGGTCTTCGTCCCGATCGGCTGGTATGGCCAGGTTCGCCCGGGAATGGCCGGCGAGGTTACGCCGGCGCCGCCGCTGACCGGCCGATATGGCGCCGAGGTCACGATCGTTGACAGCGTCTTCGACACCGCCAGTGGCACGTTCGGCGTGCGTCTGGAAGTCACCAACCCCGACGGCCGCCTCCCCGCCGGTGCCCGCTGTTCGGTCCGGTTCGGCGAGCCCGTCGAGGCAAACCGCCCGCACGAAGGCTGACGGCGCAACGGCTACGCCGCAATCGGGCTCTGGAACGCCGACGGCTTAACCGCCAGCACCGAACATTCCGCTTGGTTGATGATGTTCTCGGCATTATCGCCGATCAGCATCCCCTTCATCCCGCTGCGGGCAAGCGTCGCCAGCACGATCACCTCGGCATCCTGATCCCGCGCGACGTCTGGGATCACATCAAATGCGAGCCCTTTGACAAAGTGCACCGTCATGCCGGGTACCCGCGCCTTGAACGGCTCGATGAAGGCGTCGAGGCGGCTGCGATGGCGGGCTTCGATGTCGGCGACGTAGGTCTCCGCCTCCTTCTTGGAAATCCGCAGGAACGGCGAATGGCGGACCGTATCCTCGTGCGGCACCATCCAGGCGTGAACCACGTGCAGCGGCGTTTCCTCAAGGAACGACAGGGAAATAGCCAGTTCGATGATCTTCTGGTTCATCTCCTGGCGCACCGGATCCTCCGTATCGGGGTCGATGGCGGCGACAATCGGGCCCTTGCGCCGTTCCGGCTCCGGTTTGAGCAGCCAGACCGCGCACGGGCACTTGCGCAGCAGGTGCATCGCTGTCGAGCCGAACAGGGAACGGCGCAATCTGCCGGCCCCGCGCGAGGTCTTGACGAGCAGGTCATGGCCGTTGTGCAAAACTTGGCGGATGATCTCGACAAACGGTTCGCCAACCGGAACAGAGGTCTCGATCAGTAAACCGCGGTCGCGATAAGGAGCGACCATTGCTTCCAGCTCTTTTCGCGCTCCCTCGGCGATCTCTTGGCCGAGGTTGCTGCCGTCCCGGCCGTTCGCGGCTTCGACCGGCCAGCTCACCGTCAGCCGTGCGGCATTGGTATCGGCAAGTTCCGCCGCCCGGACCAGCGCATCGTCATTGCTCGCCAGCTTTGCAGGCAGCACAAGGATGTTCTTAAAGCGTTTCATGTCACGTCCTCCTGCACTCGGGGATGATCGGCGTCTCGCCCTCCGGGCGTTTTTCCCCATTCGTCAACCACGCTGATCGATGACAAGGGGCAGCCGGTCAGCCGCGCGGAGCGGCCGAGGAGATGGGCAGCGACGGGGGCGGTGAGCAGCAGAAACAGGATGGCTGCCAGGGCCTTAAGCCAGATCGTCCAGGACCCCGCGGCCATCGCCACCGCCAGAACGATCAGCCCGGCACCGAGGGTGCCCGCCTTGGTGGCGGCATGGGTCCGCATGTACAGGTCCCCCAGTCGCACGAGGCCGACGCCGGCGATGACCGCAAACCCTGCACCGGAGAGCAGGACCACCGAGACCAGCACGTCGGCGATCATCCGTGCTCTCCACGCGCTGTGGGGGCGCCAGGGCCCCCGGTTTCCCGAGCCCAGCGGCGCTCTATGTAGCGGGCAAGGGCCACGGTACCGAGGAAGCCGATCAGGGCCAGGGTCAGCGCCACATCGAGAAAGGCGCTCTCCCCGGTGGCCAGGGCGAACAAGGCGCCGAAGCACAGCAGCACGATCGACATCAGATCCAGGCCCAGCACCCGATCAGGGAGGGTGGGGCCACGGAGGATCCGCCAGATCGCGCCGGCCAGGGCGACCGCCAGCATCACGAACGCGGCCTCCACCACGAAAGGAACGGCAAATGCGCTGTCGCTCAGGGCACGGCCTCCATCACCCGACGTTCGAAGTCACCCTTGATCGCATCCCGCTCGGCCTGAACCGATCCGACGAACATGAGGTGGACATAGAGAGTCCGGCGGTCGGGCGAGACATCGAGGCTCAGCGAGCCGGGGGTCAGCGAGATCAGGTTGGCGAGCACGGTGATCTGCGCGTCCGAGCGGGCATCGAGCGGCACGGCGATGATCCCCGGCCGCGCCCGCGACCGCGGGCGGATCACGTCCCAGCCGACCCGGAGACTGGAGACCACCAGTTCCACCAGGAAAAATCCCCCCAGAGCGATCTGGGAGCGCAGGCGGGAGAGATGGGGGCTCATCGGGCGCTTCCTACCGTCGTTTCGCCCATGACCGCGGCGAGATAGGCGGTGGGATCGAGCAGATCCTCAGCCGCCCGGCCGGCGAAGGCAAGGAAGGGCTCCGTCCACAGGCCGATGACCACGGTCAGGGCCGCCAGCCCGGCGATGGGCGCCGTGAGGAGGGTCATCTGCCAGACCGGCACGCGGCTCGGCAATGCCGCGACAACCTCTGGCCGCGGCTTCCAGAACGCCTGCGTCCAGATCTTGGTCATGGAATAAATGGTCAGCAGGCCGACAACGAGCGCGACCGCGGCGATCACGTACTGCTCAACTTCCAGGCTTGCCTGCACAAGAAGCAGCTTGGCCCAGAAACCGGACAAGGGTGGAAACCCGGCCAGCGAGAACGCGGGGATCAGAAACAGCAAGCCCAGCATTGGCCGCTCCCGGTAGAGGCTGCCCAACGCGGCCAGGTCGAACGAGCCGCCGACACGGCGCATCACGCCGCTTACCAGGAACAGGTTGGCCTTTACGACGATGTGATGGACCAGATAGAAGACCGCGCCGACCAAGCCGAGCGGCGTGAACAGGGCAAGGCCCAGAATCATGTAGCCGATCTGACTGATGATATGGAACGACAGGATCCGCCGGACCTCGTTCTGGGCCGCGGCGCCGAGAACGCCGGTAATCATGGTCAACGCGGCGACAACGAGCAGGACCGTGTGGGTGAACGCCACATCATGATTGAAAATCAAGGTAAAGGTACGAATAATCGCATACACCCCAACTTTGGTCAGAAGTGCTGAAAAGATCGCTGATACGGTCACCGGCGGTGTGTGGTATGACGCGGGTAGCCAGAAAAAGAGCGGAAACACGGCTGCCTTGATTCCAAAACCAATCAGGAACAACAGGGCGACCGCAGACAGCAAACCGGTATTTTCAACTTCCCTGACCTGTAGGTGAAGGTCTGCCATGTTGAGGGTACCGGTCAGGCCGTAGAGCAAACCGATGGCCATCAGGAACGTAATTGTCGAGACAAGATTGATGGCGACATATTTCACCGCGCCGTCGATTTGCGCTTTTTCGCCGCCAATCACCAGCAGAGCAAAGGAGGCGATCAGCATCACCTCGAACCAGACGTAAAGATTGAACAGATCGCCGGTGAGAAACGCTCCGCAAATGCCGCCGAGCAGAATGTGGTAAAAGGAATGAAACCCCAGGCGCTCGCGGGAGATGTCGATATCAGCGAGGCCGTAGATGCCGATCGCCACGGCGCAGATGCCGGTGATGACCACCATGATGGCACTGAACCGGTCCGCAACCAGGGTGATCCCGAATGGGGCCGCCCAGTCGCCCACCTGTGTGGCGACCGCTCCCGTGTCCCAGACGGCCATCAACACACCGATCGCGGCTGCCAGGAGACCGATTGCCCCGGCCAGACTGACCGCCCGCTGCATCCCACGGGCATTGCGGGCCGCGTAGGCGAGGACGGCCGTTGCGAACGGGATCAGGATCGGGAGGCTGATGAGCCAGCTCATGCCGCGTCCTTACGCAGCGGGGTGTTGTCTTCCTCCGGATTCGGGGTCAGGGCGTCTGCCGGCTCTGCTACCCGCATGGAGTCCGTGTCCAGCGTGTGGAAGGTCGCGTAGGCGCGCGCGGCCAGCGCCAGGGCGAATGACAGCAACCCGAACCCGATCACGATCGCGGTGAGGATCAGGGCCTGAGGCAGCGGATTGGCGGTCATCGCCACCGGCGCCTGGAGATCTTCAGGCACGATCGCCGGCTCGCCGAAGGTCAGCCCGCCGGCGGCGAAAATCAGCAGATTGGCGGCATTGCCGATCAGCACCAGGCCGAAAAGGAAGCGCACCAGGTTCGGGCTCAGCATGAGGTAAACGCAGGCACCGAACAGCACGCCAACGAGGATCGCGACAACCGTTTCCATGTCAGTCGGGCTCCTCCTCAAGCGCGGTGATCAGCGTGACCACGCCGCCGACCACGACCAGGAAGACGCCGACATCAAACAACAGCGGGGTGCCCAGCGGCAGCCCGAGCGGAAAAATCCAGAGGCCGGTCAGAAACGGTGCTCCGGCCGCAGCGGCAAGCATCCCGGAGAGCAGCGCCGTCGCCAGACCGACGACGAGTATGGACTGAGGAACGATCGGCAGCGCGACCAGGACGGCTTGTCGCCCGTAGGCGTATTCTCCGAGAACGAGGGCAATCGCGGCGGCCAGTCCGGCAACAAACCCGCCGCCGGGGAGATTGTGCCCGCGCAGCAGCAGGTACACGGCAAAGATCAGCATCAGGACAATGATCGGCCGGCTTGCTGTTCGCAGGATCAACGTGCTCATGACCGGTCCTCCGCCAGCCGGCCCGCCCACCGTCGGGCGGCAATCAACGAGAACACCGCAAGGGCTGCGGTTCCGACGACAATGATTTCGCCGAGCGTGTCGAAAGCGCGGAAGTCGACGAGGATGACGTTGACGATGTTGCCGCCGTGCGCCTCGGGCTTGCTGGCTTCGGCGAAGTACTCACTGATCCGAAGGTCGGGCGGGGTCGCCGTGACAAGCAGGGTCAGCACCGCGATCACGCCGCCGGACAACACCGCCAGCGCGGCGTCCCGCAAGCGTCCGGCCGACGACCGCTCGGCGACGTGGCGGATCGAGGGCAGCCGCAGCAGGACGATGGCAATGATCACGACAAACAGGATTTCGACGAGGATCTGGGTCATCGCCACGTCGGGCGCCCCGTAGAAGAGGAAAATCAGCGACACCCCGGAGCCGACGATGCCAAGCGCACAGATCGCCGCCAGTCGCGAGTGGGTCACGGCCGAAACGAAGGTCCCGATCATGATCGCCACCACGATCGCCCACTGGTAGAGAGGCAGATCGGGCCATACAGGCAGGGTCCAGGCCACGCCGGCCGTGATCAGCGCGAGTCCGACCCCACCGGCAAGGGTCGCGAAAATGAAGAACAGATAGCGGCGCAGCAGCCCGCCCTGCAGCAACCGGGTCTGCCAGCCGGCGAGACGGACCAGGCCCGCCATGACCGCGTCGTAGCAGCGATCGCTGTCGACGGGAAACCGGTCGAGCGCCGCGGTGAGTGCGCCTCGCACCATCGGATATGCCGCATAGAGAGTCAGTCCGGCGCTCAGCGTGAGGACCGACAGCAGCAGCGGCAGGTTGATGCCATGCCAGAGCTTGAGGGAAATCTGCACAGGACCGTTCAGCACCGCGGCCACGGCCGGTTGCACCAGTGCGGCGTTGACCTCGGGCGTCAAGATCCCGAAGACGAGGCCGAGTCCCGCCAGCACAAGAGGACCGGCGAGCATGGCGAACGGCGCCTCATGGGGGGTATCGGTCGCCGCCCGCCGGTTCCCAAAGAAGGGCCGCAGCGCCACCATCCCGGCCACCACGATCATCAGGGCATTGGCCGAAACGGCAGCGGTCGTCACCAGCCACGGCTCCGAGGCGATCGCCAGCGCCCCCTCATACTTCAGCTCCTTGCCGATGAACCCGAGAAACGGCGGAAAGCCGGCCATGGACATGGCGGCGATCGCGGCGGCCACCGCCGTGAACGGCAGTACCGTGCGCAAGCCGCCCAGGCGGTCAATCTCGCGGGTTCCGGCGCCGTGGTCGATGTTGCCGACGACCAGGAACAGCGCGCTTTTGTAGAGGGCGTGGACGATCAGGAAGGTGACCGCTGCGGAAATTCCCACGTCGGAGTCAGCGCCGAGAAACATGGTCAGGGTGCCGAGCGCCATCAGGGTCGTATAGGCCAGCGCCAGCTTGAGGTCGGTCTGGCGCACCGCCAGCACCGACGCCCATACTGCGGTCGCCGCGCCGACCAGCGTCAGCGTCCAGATCCACTCGGGCGTCCCCCCCAGCGTGTCGTGAAAGCGGGCAAGCAGATAAATCCCTGCCTTGACCATCGTCGCCGAGTGCAGATAGGCGCTGACCGGCGTCGGTGCGGCCATGGCGTTGGGCAGCCAGACGTGGAATGGCACCTGCGCCGACTTGGTGAAGGCACCGGCAAACACCAGGACGAGGATCGCCAGATAGAGCTCGTGGTCGCGGAGCAGGTCACCACCGGCCCGGATCTCGCTGATGCTGAACGTGCCGGCCGCATCGGCGATGAGCAGGAAGCCGGCGAGCAGCGCGAGCCCGCCGATGCCGGTAATGAGCAGAGACTGAAGGGCGTTGCGGCGCGCCTTGGCTTCTTCCTCCTGAAAGCCGATCAGCATGAACGACGAAATCGTCGTCAACTCCCAGAAGACGAACAGCGTCATCAGGTCATCGGCCAGGACAAGGCCGAGCATCGAGGCCTCGAACACCGCGAGCCAGATCACGAAACGCACCTGACGGGGGTGTCCGCGCAGGTAGGCCCCGGCATAGAGGGCGATAAACGCGCCGATCCCGGCGATCAACAGCGCGAACAGCAGCCCCAGGCCATCGACCATAAACGACAGCTCGATGCCGAGGGAGGGGATCCACGGCCAAGCGGCCTGCACCGGATCGCCGGCGGCAACCTGGGGAATCATCAAGCCCAGCGCAACCGCACCAGCCGCCGAGGTTGCAGACAGCAGGGCCGCACTCCACGGCCCTGCCCGCGCGGACTCTCCGGTTGCAGCAGTCGCCATCCGCCGCTCAGATCACCATTGGTTTCGGAATCGGGCAGCCATGGCGCGGCCCGGTCTCAGACAGCCGACTGGGAGGGCGGTGTCGGCTGGCCATACTCCAAAGCCGCAACGCCCTCGAGGCGCTCCATTTCGTCGCTGACGGCAGCGGCGCTGACCGCCCGCCCGGCGGCCGCAAGGTCAGCGGTGATCCGCTCGACGACTGCCGGATCGCTGGGCGCAGCGATGCCGATGCGGACGATTTCACGAGCATAGGTCTCAGCGTCATCGCCGGTCCGGCCGGACTGACCCGCAGCCCACAGGCCGAGCAGCTTGTTTCGACGGTTCCGGATGGCAAAATGGAGGTCCTGTTCAGCGGCCAGCTTCCCCTCCTGTCGACGGCTCTCAGGCTTGAAAAACATGGCGAAATCCCTCCCTATGAACGGGCTTCCACAACCGACCCCGTTCCGGCACCCGGCCGATCTCTCGGATCACGGCGGTAACCGAGGAGGATATGCGCCTCTGGCGATGATATTGCCAATCGATTAACGGGTCTTTTTTGATCGATTTTTCCTATCAATCGGCGAGGCGGAAGCCCTGCGGCGCGCTCGCCGGGTCGCTGTCGCGCAGCACCCGCACGTCGGCCACTTCACTGGCGAGGACATCGCGGATATGGGTCGCAAGCGCCTGATACTCGCTGCTGCGCGCTGAATTGCGCCGCCAGACCAGGCCGATCACCCGGGTCGGGGTTGGCGAGCCGATCTCACGCACGGCGATCTGCGGATCAAACCGGGCTTCGGCCCGGACGTAAAGCGCCGGCAGGAAAGTAGCCCCCATGCCCATCCCGGCCATGCATCGCAGGGTATCGAGGCTCGTGGTTGCGAAATCGAGCAAGGGCTGCGCCCCGAACTGCTCGCACAGGCTCAGCACGGTCCGATGCAGACTGTGGCCGGGCTCAAGGGCAAGGATCGTCAGATCGCCGATGTCAGCCGGCGAAAGACCGTCGCGTTCGGCAAGGGGGTGATCGGCAGGCAGGGCGAGGTGCAGCGGCTCTTCGAAAAGCTCAGCGGTGACCAGATCGCCGGACTTGACGGGGACCGGGAAAAGCAGCAAATCCAAATCCCCGTCGGCAAGACGTGCTAATAAATTTTTTGCATTATCTTCTCGTAAATAAAGGTTGAGGCTGGGGTAGCGCGCATGCAGATAGGGCAGAACGGGCGGCAGCAGGTATGGGCCGATCGACGGCAGAACGCCCAGTCGCAGGGTGCCCTCCAGCACGTGGCGCCCGCGTTCGGCCAGTTCGACGATATCCTCCACCTCCCGAAGGACCCGGCGGGCCCGGTCCACGACCTCACGGCCGATGGGGGTGAGGAGGACCTGCCGGCGGCTGCGCTCGATCAGCTGCACACGGAGCCGGCCCTCCAGCTCGCGGATTTGATCGCTGAGGGTCGGCTGGCTGACATGGCACCGTTCGGCCGCCCTGCGGAAGTTCAGGGTATCGGCGACGGCGGCGAGATAGCGAAGCTGGCGAAGGGTCGGCATGGAAGGAACACCCTACCCGGAAACTTCGGCATTTATAGCACCGGCCGGCGCCGGTACTAATCGGGTCAGCGGCCGCGGCCGGCGGGGCCGCCCATTCGGCGCACCGGCCGAGCGGTCGTGGGCCGAACACTCGGAGCAGAGCCGCGGTGCGGGTGCCGGCCACGGGCCGGTTGCGAAATTCAGGCGGGGAGCGAACCTCAGGAATGTCCAAGCCCTCAGTTGTCTATCTTGTGGGCGCCGGGCCGGGGGACCCGGAGCTCCTGACCCGCAAGGCCCACCGGCTGCTTCTGGAAGCGGACGTGGTTGTCTACGATCGTCTGGTCTCCGAGGAGATCCTGGCGCTGATCCCGACCGGCACCCCGCGGATCAGCGTCGGCAAGCAGCCCAAGTCCCACCCCATCCCCCAGGATGCGATCAATGCCATGCTCGTCCGCCTCGCCCGCGATGGCCGGGTGGTGGTCCGGCTCAAGGGCGGAGATCCGTTTCTGTTCGGCCGCGGCAGCGAGGAGGCGGCGTTTCTCCGCGACCACGGCGTCCGCTGCGAGGCGGTTCCCGGTGTCACGTCTGCGTCCGGCTGTGCCGCTGCCGTCGGCTTTCCCCTCACCCATCGCGGGGTTGCTTCCGGGGTCCGGCTGGTCACCGGCCACTGCCGCAACGATGCCGAGCTGGACCTGGACTGGCGCGGCCTCGCCGACCCGGACACGACCCTGGTCGTCTACATGGGGGTCGCCAACCTGCCGCAGATCGTCGTCCGGCTGATCGCCCACGGCCTCGCCGAGACCACTCCGGCCGCGGCGATCTGCAATGGCACGCGCCCCCAGCAACGTCACGTGACCGCCAGCCTCGGCGACATCGCCCGCGCCACTGCCGATGCCGGCTTCGACGGACCGGTCCTGGTGGTGATCGGCCGGGTCGTCGGCCTCATCGACACCCTCGGTCTCAGCCGCGCGGCGCCCCGGCTTGCCGCCGCACCGCTGAGCGATGCCCGCCATGCCTGACGGCTCCACCGTCCCGGGTCCGCACGGGCCGCTGGCCGCGAAAACGGTTGCCGAAGGCCTTCTCCTTGTCGGCCATGGCTCCCGTCGCGGCGATCCCGCAGCCGAGCGCATGCTGGCCCGCCACGCGGCAAGCCTGGCTGCCGGGGCCGGCTTTGCAGAGGTGGCGACAGCGACGCTGTTCGGCGGCGCCGGGCCGGCGGCGGCGCTCTGCCGGATTGCCACCCCCCGGGTCGCGATCGTGCCGGTTTTCATGTCCGACGGCTACTACGTACGCGAGTTGCTCCCCGCCCGGCTCACCGAGAAGACCGGCTTTGCCGGCGGTGCCCGTCCGGCCCTTCGCCTCTGTCCGCCGGTTGGCCTGGACCCGCTGCTTGCCAGCCTGGTCGCCGACCGCGCCGGCACGGCTTGCCGCGATTTCGGGCTCGAGCCGACGGCTTGCAGCCTGCTGATCGTCGGCCATGGTTCCACCAAAGGTCCGGATTCGCGGGAGGCCACGGAACGGCAGGCCGGCCGGGTCCGCGCGACCGGGCGGTTTGCCGCGGTTCTCACCGCCTACCTGGAGGAGCCGCCGGCGATTGCCGCCGCCCTCGAAACCCTGCCCGGACTGGTGGTCATCGTCGCCCTGTTCGCCGCAGCCGGTCTCCACGCTGGCCGGGACATCGTCGAGGCGATCGCCGCCACCCACCGCGAGGACGTGATCTATCTGGGGGCGATCGGCGAGGACCCAGGGCTCGTGCCGGTCATCCGCCGCTGTGCAGCGACGCGGACCTGACCGGACGGCGCTCAGGTTGCGGGTCGTTTCTGACCCAAGTCGGTTCAGTACAGATGCTGGCCGCCGGTCACCCACAGCTCGGTGCCGGTGATGTAGCCCGCCTCGGCACTGCACAGGTAATGGATGGCATGGGCCACATCCTCGGGCGCACCCATCCGCTCGAGGGGGATATGCGGGATCAGCGACTCATACTCGGGCTGGATCATCGCCGTCTGGATCTCGCCCGGACAGACCGCGTTGACCCGGACCCCGAGGGCGGCGAACTCATGGGCCAGCTCCCGGGTCAGCGCTGAGAGCGCGGCTTTCGAGGTGGAATAGGCGGACCCGGCGAACGGGTGCACCGCATGGCCGGCGATCGAGGTGACGTTGACAATTGCGCCGCGGCCCCGGTGCAGGGACGCAGCGAAGCCCCGGGCCAACTCCAGAGCCGCGAACAGGTTGAGCTCGAACACCTCCTGCCAGGCGGACAGGTCGCCGTTCAGGCAGCCGAGCCGCTCCTTATAGGGACTCTTCGGCGAGACCCCGGCGTTGTTCACCAGCGCCTGCAGGGGCCCGCCGGCGAGCGCATCGGTGGCCTCGGCGATAAAGGTGCGCAGGCTTGCCCGGTCGCCAAGGTCGGTGGGGAAGTGCCGGGTCCAGTTGGGATCGCGCCGGCAGGCTTCGGGCACGGGGTCGCGGGTGCAGGTGGTCTACGGCGCGGCCGTGGGCTGCCTGGCCGGGGACCCCGGCCCCGACGACGAGCTCGTGGAGCTCCTCGCCTTCGAGCGAGCCTACACCGGTGGCGTGAACGTGGCGGC
>CAYVUM010000001.1:11915-27167 GCA_964454795.1 uncultured Rhodospirillaceae bacterium | reverse complement strand
CAGGCTGCGGGCACCGGATCGCGGGAGCAGGTGATGATCTGCCAGCCCCGGTCGAGAAACACCTTGGCCGTGGCGTGGCCGATACCCCGGCTGGCGCCGGTGATCACCACCGCCGGCCGCCCGCCGCCGGTGACCGGCTGCGGCGCCGGCCCCCCGCGAATCATCGCTCCGGGCATGCGCTCTGCCCTGTTTGCGCGCTTCAGTGCACCATCAGCAGGGGGACCGCCGCGTGGTCGAGCACGTGGCGGGTCGCGCCGCCGATGATCATTTCGTAAAGGCGGCCGTGGGTGTAGGCCCCCATGACCAACAGGTCGGCACCGCCGGCGACGGCCGCGTCCAGCAACACCGCGCCCACAGACTGAGTGCCTGACGGCACGGTGCCCGCCCGGGCGGAGACGCCGTGCAGCGCCAGATAGTCAACCACCGGCGTTGCCGGCCCGGCCTCCTCGCCGACGCAGAGCACCACCACCAGATCCGCCCGGACCAGGAACGGCATGGCGGCCGCCAGGGCGCGGGTTGCCTCCGCGCTCGCGTTCCAGGCGAGGGCAATGTGGCGGCCCACCTCGTGGACGGGAAGGCCGCCAGCCTCGAAGCCGGCTGGCGGCGGCGGGATCACCAGCACCGGCCGGCCGCTCTCGAACAGGGCGGCGTTCAGGGTCGAGGGCGCGGCCGCAGAGCCCTCCCCCTGCGGTCGCCCGAACACGATCAGGTCACTCAGGTGACCGTCGCGGACCACCTCGTCGTCTTCCCGGCCGACCCGCTCCGTCCAGGCGATCGACGGCCGCTCGGCCCCGGCGCCCCCCGCGCCGGCCGGGGCCGGGCGCGCCCGGTCGACCAGAGGCAGGTCGAGCGCAGCCCGGGCGGCATCGAAGGCGGCGCGGACGGCCTCCGCACGGTGGCGACCCTCGCGCTCGGTCATCGCCATCAGGTCTTCGATCATCGCCCCCGAGACCCCCTCGCCCAGCAGCGGCACCGCCTCCTGCGGGTCGGCGCGCACATGCAGGACGTCGATGTGGGCCCGGAACGCCCGGGCGATCGCCGCGGCCACGGATAGCCGCGGCCGCACCACCTCAGGCTGGCTGACGGGAACGAGGAGCTTCTGCAGGGTCATGGGGCCGCACCTGTCCGGATCACATCACTTTGACCGGCCCGGCGCGAAAAGGAAAGGGCGTCCCGCGGCCGGCAGCGGCCGCCTCCGTTATCGGACCCCGGCGGCGGCGAGGGCCCTGTCCAGGGTCGCCTCGCGGCTGGCGGTGGTGTCGATCCGGGCCCAGGTGATCTCGCCGAGCTCGTACTGAAGCTGAAGATTGATGACCCAGGGGGTGGCATCGGAGACGTTGCGCTGGCGGCGGGTCACCCGTTCCTGCATCACCTCCGCCGGCGCTTCCAGCCACAGTCCGGCGAACGGGACGCCGAGGTCCGCCGCTATCCGCTCGATCGCCTGGCGCTCGTCGGCAGCGGCGAACACCGCATCGGCGATCACCGAACAGCCGGCGGCAATCACCGCCCGGCACTCTTCGAAAACCGCTTCATAGGTCCGGCGGCTGAGTTCGGGGCTGTAGCCGCCGGAGCCGAGGCGGGTATCCAGGGAGACGCCGGCCAGCCGTTTGCGGGTGGAGTCGGTGCGAACGACCCGGGCGCCGGCGGCGCTGTTGAAGTAGGGCGCCATGTCCCGGGCCAGCCGCGACTTGCCGGTGCCGGAAAGCCCGCCGACGGCCACCAGCCGCGGCGGGGACGGCTCGAGGTAGCGGAGTGCCCGGTCAAGATAGATGCGGGCCTCCCCGCGTTCGGCCTCGGCCGCCTCGGCTTGTCCCTGTTGGGTCGCCGACAGCGCCGTCACGTGGGAGCGGATCGCTGCCCGCACCGACAGAAACAGCGGCATCGCTCCGAGACCGGCCGCGTCGCCGGTGGCATCGAGATAGCGGTTGAGGAGGATGCTCGCCAGCCGCCGGAGGTCGCGGTGGTCCAGATCCATGACCAGGAACGCGAGGTCGTAGAGAACGTCGATGTCGGAGAATTCGGCCCTGAACTCGATCGCGTCGAACAGCGTCGCCTGGCCGTCGTGAAGGAAGATGTTGCTGAGGTGCAGATCGCCGTGACAGTGCCGGACCCGGCCGTTCCGCCGCCGCTCCTCGAGGGTCCCGGAGACCTCTTCAAGGGCCCGGCGCGAGCGCCCGGTCACCAGTTCCACCCGGTCCTTCGGCAGGAAATCGGCGGCAGGATCGGTGAAACACCCGGCGTTTGAGTCGATTACCGAGGCGATCATCGCCGCGCCGCCCGAGTCCGGGCGGACCTCGGCCGCCTGATGGAACCGGGCGATCGCATCGGCCACGTCCTCGATGGCGAAGCGGTCGAGCTTGCCGGCCGCGGCGAGCCGGTCGAACAGCGTCTCCTCATCGAACCGCAGCATCGAAACCAGCCAGTCGACGACCGCCCCTGCAGTCTCATCGGTCAGCTCGGAGTCGGGTACCAGGCGCAGACCGTCATCGGTGTCCCGCACCACCGCCGTGACCCCGCGGTAAATATCCGGTGCCGTGCGACGGTTGATGCGCACCTCGGCCTGGCATGCCTCGCGCCGGCGGTCGGCGGTGGAGAAGTCCAGATACGGCAGACGGACGGCGCGCTTGAGCTTGTAAGCACGATCGTCGACCAGAAAAATCGCGGAGATATGGGTATCGATCCGGTCGACGCGGGGAGCCTTGGAGCCGTAAGCCGCCGGCTGCGACAGAAACTCCATAACCTCGCTCTGGTCTTCGACGAGCACCCGGCCGATCCCCCGCGACGTTTGCCCCAGCCTAACCGGTCACAGCCGCAAGGCAAGCGCGAACAGGAGCGGCGGGCCCGGGCAAGCACCGCCCGCGCGGATCCTCGCCTCAGCCAAACGAGGCCCGTCGCTCCTTGATGCCGTGCGGATCCTCGTGAATCAACACTTCGGCGCCGGGGAATGCGCGCTCCACATCCTTCATGACCTGATCGGCAATGGTGTGCGCATCGATCAAAGTCATCGCGCCGTCCATTTCCAGGTGGAACTGAATGAACGTGCGGGTACCGGAGGAGCGTGTCCGCAGATCATGCATGTCGATTACCCCGGCATGGGCGCTGACGATTTCGTTGATCCGCTGCCGGTCGCTGTCAGGAAGCTCCCGATCCATCAGCAGATCATAGCTCTGCCGGAGGATTCTCCAGGCCCCGAACAGGAGATAGCCGGCAACGCCCAGGGCGACGACCGGGTCCGCCAAGGCCAGCCCGAACTCGCCCACCAGGATAAGCGCGATGACCACCGACAGGTTCGTGAGAAGGTCGGCACTGTAATGCAGCGAATCGGCGCTGACCGCGACCGAGCCGGTCCGCCGCACGACGAACCGCTGGAACATCACCAGAGCGAAGGTCAGGGCAATCGACAGGCCCATGACCGCAAGCCCCACCCCGGTCCGTTCCACCACCGCGGGACTGACGAGGCGGGCACCTGCCTCGAACACCAGGAACCCTGCGGAACCGAGGACGAACGCCGCCTGGGCCAGACCGGCCAGCGGCTCGGCCTTGCCATGCCCGAACCGGTGTTCCCGATCGGCCGGTTGCAGGGCCTGGCGGATCGCCAGCAAATTCACGGCTGACGCCGCCAGGTCGAGGACCGAATCCACCAGGGTCGACAGCAGGCTCACCGATCCGGTGAGCAGCCATGCCACTGTCTTGGCGAGGATCAGGACCGAGGCGACCCCCACCGACGCAAGTGCAGCGGTGCGCTTCAGCCGGTCGGCGCTGCCCGCTTCGGCAAGTGCGGCAAGGGCTTCGTGGGTTTCAGAGGTCCCGTTCATGGAAACAGCTCCTGCCGGCTCCAGGCACCGGTTTGCCGCCGGCATACGAACCGCATGTGGAGGCGAAACGGCCGGTCCTCCCAGAATTCGATGGCCTCGGGGACGACCCGGAAGCCGGACCAGAACGACGGCCGCGGGACCTCGCCGAAGGCGAATTTGGCTGTGTACTCCGCCAGCCGCTTTTCGAGTTCGCACCGGCCGGCAAGCGGCCGCGACTGCCGGGAAGCCCAGGCGCCGATTTGGCTCAATCGCGGTCGCGAGGCGAAATAGGCGTCCGCCTCGGCCGCATCGACCGCTTCCACGCAGCCCTCGACCCGCACCTGGCGGCGGCGGCTTTTCCAGTGGAAACAAAGGGCGGCATGGGGATTCGCAGCCAAGTCGGAGGCCTTGCGGCTCTCCAAATTGGTATAGAACACAAAGCCGGCCGCATCGAGGCCCTTGAGCAGGACCATCCGCGCCGATGGCAAACCGTCCGCCGACGCGGTCGCCAGGGTCATGGCATTGGGGTCGTTCGGCTCACTCGCCTCGGCATCGGCCAGCCACCGGCGGAACAGCGCGATCGGATCATCAGGGTCACTGGCGGACATCAGGCCCTCAACTATATCCAACGGTCGGACAGGGACGTTTACCGACGGATGGCGGGCCGCCAGCCTGGGCGGGTCGTCACCCTGCCCATTGAACGCGGCGGCAGGTCGGTTCGGATCATAGACGGCGCCGGCGGCGATGGCGAAAGACTTGGCGCCCCGGGGCCCGGGTGCTGCTGACGCCCGCCGCACCCGGCCGGCAGAGAGTTGAGCATGCGTGATCCTTACGAAGTTCTGGGCGTGCCCAAAACGGCCGACGACAAGACCGTCAAGGCCGCCTATCGCCGGCTGGCCCGCGAACTCCACCCGGACCTGCACCCGGGCGACAGCAAGGCTGAAACCCGGTTCAAGGAGGTTGCCGCCGCTTACGACTTTCTGTCCGATCCGGAGAAGAAGCGGCGGTACGACGCTGGCGAGATCGACGCCGAAGGCACGCCGCGGATGCACCGCACCTACTATCGCTCGTATGCGGACCGGGACTCCGCCAATCGCTATACAGACAGCAGTTTCTTCCGTAATTTCGGCGATTTCCAGTTCTTCTCCCAGTTTTTCGGCGACGAAGGCGACGGCGGCCGGTTCGATTCGATGCCGCGCGGACGCGACACGGTTGCCACCCTTGAGCTTGATTTCCTCGATGCCGCGAAGGGCGGTGTCCGGGAAATCACGCTCAGCGGCGGCCGGCGCCTGAAAGTCACCATTCCTCCCGGCTCGAACGATGGTCAGATCCTCCGCCTG
This sequence comes from uncultured Rhodospirillaceae bacterium, assembly GCA_964454795.1. GTDB lineage: Bacteria > Pseudomonadota > Alphaproteobacteria > Rhodospirillales > Defluviicoccaceae > CAYVUM01. The sequence goes on along the minus strand of CAYVUM010000001.1, from coordinate 22,033 downwards.
CAGGGCCAGGGGGAGCCGGGGCCTGGCGGCGGTCGGGCTGGCGACCTGAGGATTGAGCTCAAGGTCCGGCCGCATCCGACCTTCCGCCGCGACGGTGACGACATCCACGTCGATCTGCCGGTCAGGCTTGGCGAAGCGGTGCTCGGCGGCAAGGTGGAGGTGCCGACCATCGACGGCCCGGTGAGCCTGACGATCCCCAAAGGCTCCAACACCGGCACCCGGCTGCGGCTCCGCGGCAAAGGTGTTCCCCGCTCCGGGGGCGGCCGCGGCGACCAGTACGTGACCTTACAGGTTGTGTTGCCCGAGCCGTCCGATGCCGAATTCGAGTCGCTGGTCGCGTCCTGGCCGGCGGCCACATCCTACCGTGTCCGCGGCCGGACCTGAGGGAACGCCGAGCGCAGGGAGGTCTCGTTATGGCGAGTTTTGAGGACGTCGCCCGGCGTTACCGCGTCGACCAGGTCGAACTTGCGGCCTGGATCGAGCACCGCTGGGTGCGCCCGTGCGAGACCGGTGCCGGCTATGAGTTCGACGACGTCGACCTCGCCAGGGTCAGCCTGATCTGCGAACTCAAACAGGACGTGGTCACCGATGCCGATTCGCTCGATCTTGTCCTGTCGCTGCTGGACCAGCTGTACGCCGCCCGGCGGGTGCTTCACACCCTCGACGACGCGATCGCGGCATTGCCGGAAGATTTGCGCCGCGAGGTGATCGCCCGGCTACGGCGCTCGGTGGAGCCGCACGGCTGATCCCTGCGGGCTCGGCACATCGGGTCCAATCAGCAGGTCGCGCAGGCTGACCGAAAACGCCTTTTCGCGGTTGCGGGCGTCCATGCCGATGAGGTCGGCAACCGCCGAATGCGGCCAGCCGGCGCTCGGATCCCCTTCGCTGCCTTCCAGGTCCAGATCGAGGCAGCGGATCACGTCAAACAGGGTGGTGGCCGCCGGATCCCGGGCGGCCAGCCAATGGCCGTGCTCCGTCCGGTCGACCATTGCGGCATCCTGCAGTGCAGCCAGCGTGCGCGAAGCCTCATGCTTCGGGGCACCGGTCATCTCGAACAGATCGTCTTCGGGGATGCCGCCGCCGCTCTGAGCGCGGAGATAAAGGGCGTGGAGCACGGCCAGCGCGAGGCGCAACTGCCTGGCCGGGGTCAGCACCTCGTCTGGCACCTCGCCGATCCGGCCCCAGTCCGGAAGAGACGCCGTGATCACAGCGCCGGCGAGGACCACGGCCCATGACAGATACATCCAGAACAGAAAGATCGGGATCGTCGCCAGTGTCCCGTACAGGTTCTGGTACGATGGAAAGTTGGTCACGTAGATGGTAAAGCCCCAGCGTAGCAGGGTGAAACCGGCGGCGGCCACCACCGCGCCGATGAGCGCATGGCTTATCCGCGTCGAGCAGTTGGGCATGACCAGATAAAGCAGCATGAACGCCAGCACCGACAGCGCGGTCGGCAGCATCTGCGCCAGGACATCGACGACCAAAGCAAGCCCGCCATCGCCCGCCGCATCGGCATAAAACGTTGTGGCCACCGAAAAACTGGCGCCGACCAGCAACGGTCCAAGCGAGAGCATCGTCCAGAACACCAGGAGGCGAAGAAGCGGCGGGCGAGGCCTTGAGACCCGGAAAATTTCGTTCAAGGCCGTCTCGATCGTCGCAAACAGCAGCAGTGACGTCACCGCCAGGCCGATGATCCCGATTGCTTTCAGGCCGCGGGCGCGTTCGATCAAATCGCTGAGATAGGCCTGGACGGTGTCCACCGCCGAGGGCATGAAGTTCTCGAAGACGAACGTCTGGAGGTCTTGCTTCACCGTGTCGAAGGCCGGAAACGCCGACAGCACAGCGAAAACGATCGCAGTGAGCGGCACCAGCGCGAGCAGCGAGGTATAACTGAGTGATGCCGCCGCGGCGAGACAGCGGTCCTCCACGAACCGGCGCCGAATATGCCCGGCGAAGGCAATCGCGTCGGTCCACCAGGCGGAGAAACGGGGGGGCCCGCTCATGGCATTCCTGCGGCTCGGCGTTGACGTCCCACGAACCATCCTATAAGGCAAACAGCTTAAGTGGAACCGGTGTTCCGCCGGGTTCGGCAAACGCCAGGGGCACAGGTCGGACCCGGAAATCGCCGCCTGCGCGGGGCGGAGGGGCGCCGTTTCCCCCTCAGGTCTTCTCCGGAAAGCGAACTTGATGACCGCACCTCAATCCCTCATGGCCGGCAAACGCGGTCTGATCATGGGCGTTGCCAACGACCGCTCGATCGCCTGGGGGATCGCCCGTGCCGTCCACGCCCACGGCGGGCAGGTGGCGTTCACCTTTCAGGGCGAGGCCCTGCGCAAGCGGGTCGAGCCGCTCGCCCTCGAACTGGACTCGACGCTGGTGCTGCCGTGCGACGTGACCAGCGAGGACCAGCTGCAGGCCGTGTTCGCGACGCTGGCTGAGCAGTGGGGCCGACTTGACTTCGTGGTCCACGCCATCGCGTTTTCGGACAAGGAGGAGCTCAAGGGCCGCTATGTCGACACCACAGCGGCGAATTTCGCCGCCACGCTGCATGTCTCCTGCTTCTCGTTCACGTCCATCTGCCGCCATGCCGAACCGCTGATGACCGACGGCGGCAGCCTGCTGACCCTCACCTACTTCGGGGCCGAACGGGTCATGCCCCACTACAACGTGATGGGGGTGGCGAAAGCGGCGCTGGAAGCGAGCGTCCGCTATCTGGCCGAGGACCTGGGCCGGCAGCGGATTCGGGTCAATGCCTTGTCCGCCGGGCCGCTGAAAACCCTGGCCGCTGCCGGCATCGGCGATTTCCGCTATATGCTGCGCTGGAACCAGCTCAACTCGCCGCTGCGCCGCGGCCTTGAACTCGAGGAGGTGGGCAACGCCGGGCTCTATCTGCTGAGCGACCTTTCGACGGCCGTTACCGGCGAAGTGCACCACGTGGACTGTGGCTACAATATCGTCGGGATGCTCGCCGTGGATGCCGCCGGCGCGGTCAGCGAGATGCTCGCCGGCTTCCGCACCCAGGACCCCGGTCGCCCCAAGGACGCCGCAGAGTAGCGCGGCGGCCGTTCAGAGCCCGCCCTTACCGAGCCGCCGCACCCGATGTCCGGCAATACCTTCGGTCAGCTGTTCCGCCTCACCTCGTTCGGCGAGAGCCACGGGCCGGCGATCGGCGGTATCCTCGACGGCGTGCCGCCGCGCTTGCCACTCACTGAGGCCGACCTCCAGCACTGGGTCGACCGCCGCCGCCCGGGGCAGAGCCGCCACGTGACCCAGCGCCGCGAGGCCGACCGGGTGCGGATCCTTTCCGGCGTCTTCGAGGGCCTGACCACCGGCGCACCAATCGGCCTGATGATCGAGAACGAGGACCAGCGCTCCAAGGACTACGGCGCGATCAAGGACCTGTTCCGCCCCGGCCACGCCGATTTCACCTACTGGCAGAAGTACGGCATCCGCGATTATCGCGGCGGCGGGCGCTCCTCGGCCCGGGAGACGGCGGTGCGGGTTGCGGCGGGCGCGATCGCCCGGCGGGTGCTGGGCGGGGCCGTGACGATCCGCGCCGCCCTGGTGCAGATCGGCACCCGGGCGATCGACCGGCAGCGCTGGGACTGGGCGGCGGTGGAGCAGAACCCCCTGTGGTGCCCCGATCCGGAGACCGCGGTGCAGTGGGAGGAAGACCTGGACGTGGTCCGCAAGGCACGCTCGTCAGCCGGCGGGTTGATCGAGGTCATTGCCGCCGGGGTGCCGGCCGGGCTCGGCGAACCGACCTTTGACCGCCTGGATGCCGATATCGCCAAGGCCATGCTCTCGATTCCCGCGGTCAAGGGGGTGGAGATCGGCGCCGGCTTTGCCGCCGTCGGCATGACCGGCCCGGAGCACAACGACGAGATGCGGATGGACGGAAATGCGCCGGTGTTCCTCTCCAACAACGCCGGCGGGGTGCTGGGCGGGATTTCCACCGGCGCCGACGTCGTCGTCCGGGTGGCGGTCAAGCCCACCTCCTCAGTGGCAACCCTGCAGCGCACCGTCGACATCCAGGGCCGCGAGGCGGAGATCGAGACCCACGGCCGCCACGACCCCTGCGTTGCCATCCGCGGGGTACCGGTGACCGAAGCGATGCTGGCACTGGTTCTCGCCGACCACCTGCTCCGCCACCGCGCCCGGTGCGGGTGAGCGGCAAAAGGCGGGCGCCCCCCTCTTCGCCCCGGTTCCCCCGGGAACCCCGCCGCGGCTGTTTTCTCCCCGTCCGCCGCATCCGCTGCTACCCAGCGCGGTCCGTCCGGGCTAGTCTCTCGGGCACGTCGGGGCGCGGCACGGGGGGTTGCCGGTTGGCCGTCCCTGGATCGGCTTTCGGAGAGGAGGAGCGGCGATGCTGAAGAAGAGCCAGCGGTTCGGCGGGGTCAAGGGACCGGTGCTGACGATCGTCATGGACGGGATCGGATTGAGCCCGCGCGAAGCCGGCGATGCCATCAAGGCCGCCTACACCCCCACCCTCGACCGGCTGATGCGCGACTATCCGATGATCCCGCTGAAGGCCCACGGCATCGCGGTCGGCATGCCGAGCGACGAGGACATGGGCAATTCGGAAGTGGGCCACAACGCCCTCGGCTCGGGCCAAGTCTACAACCAGGGTGCGGCACTGGTAAACGAGGCGATCGCCAGCGGCGTGCTGTTCGAGCAGCCGGCGTGGGGGGCGATCGTCGACAACGCCAGGGCGGCCGGCGCCACCCTCCACTTCCTCGGTCTGTTCTCCGACGGCAACGTCCACTCTCACATCGACCATCTGAAGGCGCTGATCAAGAGCGCCAAGGACCGCGGTGTCGGGAAAGTCCGCGTCCACATCCTCCTCGACGGCCGCGACGTCCCGGAGACCTCGGCGCTCGATTACGTGGAGCCGTTCGAGGCGTTTCTGGACGGCGTCCGTGATTCCGGCTTCGATGCCCGAATCGCCTCCGGCGGCGGGCGGATGAAGATCACCATGGACCGTTATGAAGCCAACTGGGGAATGGTCGAACTCGGCTGGAAGGTCCACGTCCTCGGCGAAGGGCCACAGTTTGGCAGCGCCAGGGAGGCCATTGAGAGCCACCGCGCCACCTATCCCGGCACGATCGACCAGGATCTGCCGCCATTCGTGATCGTCGAGAACGGCGAGCCGGTGGGTCCGATCGTCGATGGCGACAGCGTGGTGTTCTTCAACTTCCGCGGCGACCGGGCGATCGAGATCAGCCGCGCCTTCGAGGAGGACGACTTCGACACGTTCGACCGGGGCCGCTGGCCGCGGGTGACCTATGCCGGGATGCTGGAGTACGACGGCGACCTGCACATCCCGTCCCGTTACCTGGTGCCGCCGCCGGCGATCAAGGAGACCCTCGGCGAGCATCTGGTCGGCAACGGCGTGCGCTCGCTGGCCATCTCCGAGACCCAGAAATATGGCCACGTCACTTACTTCTGGAACGGCAACCGTTCGGGTAAGTTTTCCGACGAGCTCGAGACCTACGTGGAAATTCCGTCCGACATCGTGCCGTTCGAGCAGCGGCCGTGGATGAAGGCCGCCGAGATCACCGACGAGCTGATCCGGCAGATGCGCACCGGCCAGTACCAGTTCTGCCGGGTCAACTTCGCCAACGGCGACATGGTCGGCCATACCGGCATCTGGGCCGCCGCCCGCATCGCGGTTGAGACCGTCGATCTCTGCCTCGCCCGGCTGCTGCCGGTGGTGGATGAACTGGGCGGGGTGGCAATGATCACCGCCGACCACGGCAACGCCGATGAAATGTTTGAGCTGGACAAGAAAACCGGTGAGCCGCAGCGCAAGGCCGATGGTAACTTCCGGGCCAAGACCAGCCACACCCTGAACCCGGTACCGTTCATCCTTTATGACCCGGTGGGCGATGGTCGCCTTGATCTGATCCGGGGCAACGCGTACGGCCTCGGCAATGTCGCCTCAACGATCGCCGAACTCCTCGGCTTTGAGCCCCTGGATCTCTGGGAACCGAGCATGCTCGACATCAAATAACAGTCAAAAGCGAGGAATCGAACGCCATGAAGCTGAGCGCCCGCAACGTCCTCAAGGGTACGGTCGTGGACATCATCTCCGGTGCCGTGCTCGCCCAGGTCCACATCGATATCGGCGGCGGCAACGTCATCACTGCGACAATCACCGTCTCGGGAGCCGATGAACTCGGTCTCGCGCCGGGCAAGGAAGTCAGCGCGGTGATCAAGGCAAGTGATGTGATGGTCGCCACCGACGATTGACGAGCGACGACGAACGACAAACGACTGACCGCCGCCGCCGCACCGGGGCCGGTCCACTGGCCGTCTGAACCGGACTGTGCCGCAAAGCGGAGAGCCGGCACGCATTCCGTCCGGCCAGCCGCTGTCCGACAATTTCCGGTGCGACAGTCAGGATTCGCCTTCCCTATCCCGATGTCCGCCCGTACCCTGGTTGCGGCAAAGCAGGCGATACATCGCCTTTTTCAATGCGCTTACGATCCTTGGGAGGACGTCATGAAACCCTGGCTCACCGGAGCCCTCGTCGGCACCGGACTTTTCGCGACGGGCTTTGCCTGGGCAGGCGGGAATCCGCTGCCGGGCTTCATCATCGAAAGCAGCGTTCAGAAAACCATTTATGACGGCATCACCGACGACCTGCTGTCCGCCGGGTTGAATCAGTCCGGGCTGATCGGCCCGCCGCCTCCGGTGTCCGATCCGCCGACGGCTGCTGAGTTGCGGCGCCTGGCCATCTACAACAACTACCGGGGGATCGTCGATCCGGTTCCGGGCGGCGGCATCGGGGTGTTCTGGGGACCGCGATCCCCGGAGGCACCCACCTTCGATGCGCCTGTCGTTCCGGGGCTGATCCCGGGGGTCGAGTATCTGGCCTACAGCCGGGCCGGTGACAGTCGCGGCAATGTCAACAACATCACCATCGCCGTTCAGATCCCCGCCAACTTCGACCACGATAAGCGCTGCATCATCACCGCCCCGCCCTCCGGCTCGCGCGGCGTTTATGGCGGCATTGCCGTCGGCGAGTGGGGCCTGTTCCACGGCTGCGCCATCGCCTACGGCGGCAAGGGCACCGGCACGGGGTTCGAAGACCTGGACTCCGGGACCGTCTACGACATCAACGGCCTCGCGATCGATGGCGAGGCCGTCGACCGGGATGACCCGCAGTTCCAGGTCAGGGAAACCGACGCCCTTCGCAGGTTCCAGGCTGAGTTTCCGAACCGCTTCGCCACCAAACACGCCCACGCCCAGGCCCACCCGGAAGCCCGATGGGGCGAATTCGTCCTCGACTCCATCGAGTTCGCGTTCTGGGCACTGAACGACTATTTCCAGACGGCCGGGGGCCGCGGAGTGCGAAGATTCAACGGTCCGTCGACGATCGTGATCGCCTCGGGCGTATCGAACGGCGCCGGCGCCTCGCTGCGGGCCGTGGAGGCTGATGACACCCGCCTGATCGACGGCCTCGTCGTCACCGAGCCCAGCATCAACCCGGCCTCGGCGGGCAAGTTCGCCATCCAGTTCGGCGACGACGTGTTCAGCGATCACGGGGCCACCCTCTACGACGACATCACGGTCATGGCCACATACGCCGGCTGCGCGGTGAAGAACGCCAGCCTGGCCGGGACCCCGTTTTTCGGCCTGGAACCGCTCGGTGCGCCACCGGGAGCGACGGCCAACCGCTGCACTTCTCTGGCTGAGCTGGGTCTGGTGGAAGGCGCTGACGAGCAGGCCCGCTCGGCGGACGCGATCGAAGCGTTGCGGGCCATTGGCTATTATCCGGAGATCGACTGGGGGATTGCCTTCCACGAGTGGCTGAACCTGTGGCGGTCGCTCAACCCCACCTACGCTGCCGCATACGGCCGTTTCGCGGTCTGGGACAACATCTGCGATGTGAGCTTCGCCGTCACCGGACCGGACAGCCGGCCGGTGGCCGCGACGGGGTCGATCCTCGACACCCTTTTCGCCACCAGTTCCGGCATCCCGGCAACGGCGGGGATCAACCTCATCGCCGACGGGGCCCTGCAAGGCCCGATCCTCGAAAACCTCGCCACCTCCCCCACCACCGGGCGGCAGGACCTCAACCTCGAAAGCGCGCTGTGCTTCCGCTACCTGTCCACCGGCGTGCCTGTCCTCCCCGGCGGGGTCAGCGGCCGTGATCAGAGTAACCGGCAACGGCTGGCCGACGGTTCGGCGGAGGTGCAGACCATCGGCAAGCTGCGCCGCCGCCCGGCGATCATCGCCTACGGCCGGGAGGACGCCCTGGTCTTCCCGAACAGCCACAGCCGTGCCTACTTCGGCCTCAACCAGTTCGAGGAGGGACCGTTCAGCCGGCTGCGGATCTGGGAAGTGACCCCCGGGCAGCACTTCGATGCCTTCCTCTCCAATTTCATCCTGGAGCCGGGAACGAATGCGACCCTGTTCGTACCGCTGCACTTTTACCTGACCGAAGGGCTCAGGATGATGCTGGACCACCTGTTGACGGGCGCCCCGCTGCCGCCGAGTCAGGTGATCCGGGCGGAGCCGCGCGGCGTCACCTCCTACACAGCGGCCGATTTCAACACCCGGTTGCCGCTGCCGGTGGAGAACCCGGGCGCGGATGCGATCACGTTCGATCCCCGGAGCCGGGTGCTGTTCATCCCCCGGGATTGACGGCTGCGCCGCGCCCGTGACCGGGACGCGGTGCGAAGAAGGCGGGACAGCTGGCTAGTGGTTCGATGCTGACGGATGAGGCCCATCCGTCAGCCGAATCGAACCACCGGATCGATCGCTGAGTGGATCGACCGATCCTTCGCTTGGGAACCAGGCGGATGATCCGATCCACCAGGCCCCGGCCGGTTTTCTCTCTTTCTCGCCATGAGAATGATGCAGCCGGCGGCGATCCGCGTCTGCGGTGGCCCGCTTCAGGGTCGGGGCGGGCTCGTCGCGATGATCAGCGCCACGGCCGCGAGCAGGATTGCCCAGACGACGATCGTCAGGTTGAACGACTGCTGCGCCTCTTTCTGCTCGAACCAGCGATGCGGCTTGATGCCCTTGACCAGGAAGACGATCTGAGCGGCCAGGTTAATGCTGATGATGTTCACGGCAAGCAGGGTCGCCGCGCCCAGGGCTGCATCGGTGCGCGCGGCCCCGAGCATCAGGCCGGTGGTCGCGGCCGGCGGCAGCAACGCCGCCGCCACCATCACCCCGACCAGCGTTGTCGACAGTCCGGCCGTCAGCGACAGCGCCGCGGCGGTTCCGGCGGCGAGGGCAAGCGCGATTCCGTCGTAGCCCACGGCGGTGCGCAGCCGCAGCTCGTCGCTGTCCAGGGCGACCGGCGTGAGCAACGCGAACGCCGCGGGCAGCAGGATCGCCAGGGCGAAACCGATAAGACCGGTCCGCACCGCCCGGGCCATCAGCGCCCGGTCGCCGAGGGCCGCAGCAAACGCCAGCGCCAGATTGGGCCCGAGCAGCGGGGCGATCAGCATCGCCCCGACGACGACGGCGACGTTGTCGGAGATCAGACCGATGCCGGCGACGAGCGTGGAGAGGACGACGAGCAGGAGGAACGCCGGGTCGAGCTTCGTTCCGGCCGACACGGAACTGTACACTTCCTCCCGGGTGGCGGTGACCGAGCGGGCGCTCTCCGCCTTCGCCTCCTCCTCATCCAGTTTCACCTCGGGCAGCGTGCCGTCGGCCGGGAGGATCGCCAGCCGCCAGTGATCGCTTCCCGACAGCACCGTGTGGATGCGGTCGACCAACGGCTGGCGATGCATCTGTGCCGTCAGGATCCGCACGCATTCCTGTTCATCGCCGCGAAGATCATAGACCTGCCAATCGGCCGCCTTGTACTGCTCGGCGATCGCGATGAGGGTGTCGGCATGGCCTTTCGGCGCGACCACTTCGATGACTTTCAGCTGCATGGCGGCCGCGAGCCTCCCCGATCCCCCCCCGAAAGGTCTGACCCTCAGGGTACTGTCGATGAGCCGCTGAAACCACACCGGCCTCGAGCGCGCCGGCGCCAAGCCGCGGGAACAGCCCCGAATCGCGGTCCTGCCCGGCGGCGGGTCGCCCGGCCAGCCTTCTGCCCCGTCCCAACCACGTCCGGACCGGCGTGGCGGGCTCAGGCGGGAGCAGCG
>CAYVUM010000001.1:0-11815 GCA_964454795.1 uncultured Rhodospirillaceae bacterium | reverse complement strand
AGCAGCGAGGCGAATCCGCGGTTTTCCGTCCTCGCTGATGGCGCTGAGGTCCGGTTGCTCAACACCGATGTCTTTCAAGAACCGGATCAATTCGCGGCTGGGATTTTCTCCGAAGACATCAACAAACTGAAAATCTCTGATCCGATATTCCCCGACCACGATGTCGGGAATGACGCTGTCATCGAGACGGATCGGCAAAATCCACTGCTGGCCGGAATGGACTTCGTCCATCATCGCCAGCGCCATTTTCACTTCCCGATTGAAATAGGACCGCCGGCGTGCGGCGTATGAGTTCGAAAACAATGGCACAAAGAAGTCGCATTGTTCCAAAGCAGAAACAATCTGATTTCTCCATGACGCACCGGCATGGATCCGTTTGCGGTCCTGCCAGATATCCGCGTCGTTGCTTTGAAACAGGGTAACGATATCATTTGCCGCCTTCAGGTCGTCATTCATATATGAAACAAATAACATGACCATCCGCTTGTGACCCGGGCTATGTAAGCGAACAACAGGATAGACGAGGCGAGATCGTCGAAGGAATCAGACCCAAAGCCTTCTTTGCCGCATGGACCTGCCTGGTGGGAAGGTGCCTCAGCTTCCGTGGAGTCTGGAAGGGAGACAAGCGCCAACACCGGCCGACTATGCCGAACCGGTCGTCATGACGCAAGCTGCCGCCCCCAAATGAGCGGTGTTCAGCCCGGACGGCTGAGCCCCTCCAATAGGGCCGGCAAAGCCCTGCAACGGTCTGAGTGGACCGTGGGTGTTCGCCTGGCAAACCGCGCCGGGGCTCAGCCTCCCCCGAGCGCGGCCAGTTCGGAGAGTTCTGCGTCGGTGAACAGACGGCTGCGGGTCAGGAACCGCACTCCCTCCGGCGCTTCCAGTGAAAATCCGGAACCGCGGCCGGGGACCACGTCGATGGTCAGCCGGGTGTGCTGCCAGTACTCGAACTGGGGGCCGCTCATGTAGAACGGCATGCCGCCGATCTCGCCGAGGAGGACGTCGTGAGCGCCGATCCGGAACTCCCCGGCCGGATAGCACATCGGCGCGCTGCCGTCACAGCAGCCGCCGGACTGATGGAACAGCAACGGACCGTGACGGGTCGTAAGGCTCGCGATCAGGGCGAGCGCCCGGGGCGTCGCGGTTACCCGGTCAACCATACCAGCACCTTTCCTCAGTCGGGCCGGCTCGCCAGCCCGGAGGGCGGGGCGCCTCCCGGCCCCCCGCCCGCAGCGGTCGCTGCGCGGCCGCTCAGAAGAAGCCAAGAGCCTTCGGGCTGTAGCTGACCAGCATGTTCTTGGTCTGCTGATAATGATCGAGCATCATCCGGTGGGTTTCGCGGCCGATGCCCGACTGCTTGTAGCCGCCGAAGGCGGCGTGTGCCGGATAGAGGTGATAGCAGTTGGTCCATACCCGTCCGGCCTGGATCGCCCGGCCGAAGCGGTACGCCTTGGTGCCGTCCCGGGTCCAGACGCCGGCACCGAGGCCGTAGAGGGTGTCGTTGGCGATGGCCAGGGCTTCGTCGTCGTCACGGAAGCGGGTGACCGAGACCACCGGACCGAAGATCTCCTCCTGGAACACCCGCATCCGGTTGTGGCCCTCAATGACCGTCGGCTGCACGTAGTAGCCCTCGGCAAGCTCCCCGTTCAGGTCACTGCGGCCGCCGCCTGCCAGCACCCGGGCTCCCTCGGCCTTGCCGATCTCGATGTAGGACAGAATTTTCTCCAGCTGATCGTTGGAGACCTGGGCGCCGAGCATGGTCGCGGGATCGAGGGGATTGCCCTGGACGATCGCCTCAACCCGGGCCAGCGCCCGCTCGATAAACCGGTCATAGATCCGCTCATGGATCAGCACGCGGCTCGGGCAGGTGCAGACTTCGCCCTGGTTGAGAGCGAACATCGCAAAGCCCTCCAGCGCCTTGTCGAAGAACGCATCGTCGGCGTCGGCGACATCGGCGAAGAAGATGTTCGGCGACTTGCCGCCGAGTTCGAGGGTGACCGGGATGATGTTCTCCGAGGCGTACTGCATGATCAGCCGGCCGGTGGTGGTCTCGCCAGTGAACGCCACCTTGGCGATCCGACGGTTCTGGGCCAGCGGCTTGCCGGCCTCGATGCCAAAGCCGTTGACCACGTTGATCACCCCCGGCGGCAGCACGTCGCTGATCAGCTCCATCAGCGCCAGGATGCTCATCGGTGTCTGTTCCGCCGGCTTCAGAACCACGCAGTTCCCGGCCGCCAGAGCCGGAGCCAGCTTCCAGGCAGCCATCAGGATCGGAAAGTTCCACGGGATGATCTGACCGACGACCCCCAACGGTTCGTGGAAATGATAGGCGACAGTGTCGTCGTCGATCTCGCAGATCGATCCTTCCTGAGCGCGGATGCAACCGGCGAAGTAGCGGAAGTGGTCGATCGCCAGCGGCAGGTCGGCGGCCATCGTCTCGCGGATCGGCTTGCCGTTGTCCCGGGTCTCCACGTCGGCCAGCTGCTTGAGATTGTTCTCCATCGTCTCGGCGATTTTCAGCAGCACTGCCGACCGGTCCGCCGGTGAGGTCCGCGCCCAGCCGTCCCTGGCCCGGTGCGCCGCATCCAGGGCAAGTTCGATGTCCCCGGCCGTGGAGCGGGCGACCTCGCACAGCGGCTTGCCCGTGATCGGGGTCAAATTCGTGAAATACTGCCCGTCCACCGGTGGCACCCAGCGGCCGCCGATGAAGTTGTCGTAGCGGGGTTGGATCCGGAGCTCCGGCTCGAGCTCGGCAAGTGTCTGATCTTTCATCGCTGACCTCCCGGCGTGAACGGCCGCCAGCGGCGCCGGCGGCTTTCGGCTTTTTTGCCTTTGACCGACGCTATTCCTATACGGATATAGATTGCCGTGCCATTCGCCAAAGGTCTGAGGTCATCCTTGGCGCTTGCGGCTGGTGTGCTAAGCTTGTGTGGGTCGTGGGTGCCCGGCCGGCAAAGGGGAAACCGGTCCATCCCGATGAACAGAGGACAGGTCGAGACGTCGCTGCAGCACTCCGGGAAGCCCATCAAGGTCAAGCTGCAACTCGATCTGGCGGTCGGAAGCCGGATCGGGCCCGGCAAAATCCGCCTTTTGGAACTGATCGGGAACGAGGGTTCGCTCGCCCGGGCGGCGCGAACCATGGGGCTTTCCTATCGGCGCGCCTGGCTGTTCGTTCAGCAGGTCAACGCGGCTTTCGCCGAACCGGCGATCACCACTCCGGCGCACCGGCACGGCGGGTCGGCGGCCCGTCTCACGCCTTTCGGGCAGGAACTCATCCGCCGCTATCGCGACCTGGAGGCGGTCACGACGGCCGGCGGCGGCGAGGCCCTGGACTGGTTTCTCCGTCATCAGCAGCAAGCGGCGGCCGGCACGGACGACCCCCGGCCGAAGCGGCCTACTTCCAGCACAGCACCTGAAACGTGAACGCCTCTGCAGCGGTGGCGATGTCGGTGGTGGTTTCCGGCCCGGACTCAACGGCGACCTCGTAATCCACCCGGTGACCGTCGAGGAACGCTTTGACGATCAGTTCCTTGACTGCGAAGTTGATGTTCTGGGGCAGCGAGCCGAACCGCTCGGCCACATACTCGTGATGAGCCTGGGAGACCACCACACCGGTGATCCGGCCCGAGCGGTCGAAAACGGGACCACCGCTGTTGCCAGGCTGGATTTCGGCGGTCATCTGAAACACCGTCGGATCGTCGCCAATGCCGGCGGTAGCACTGACCATCCCGCCGGTGACGATGTGCTGCGAAGCCAGATAGGTGGCGAACGGAAAGCCGACGACCACCACATCCTCCCCCGGCCGGATCGGCGTTCCGGCACGGAAGCGGGCCACCTCGGCCGGGGCGTTGGGGAACCAGAGCACCGCCAGGTCGAGCCGTTCGTTCGTACCGATGAGGTTTCCCGGCACAGTCAGCCCGGTTGCGGTTTCGATCGTCACCTGGCGACAGCCGTCGACCACATGATGATTGGTCACAAAGTGGCCTTCCCGGGAGACGAAGAAGCCGCTCCCCGAACTCACCGGCTTAGGCGGCTCGCCGGCGCGGGGCTCGCGCGGCCGGATGCCGGTGGGATCGAGGCCCGCAACCGGCGGCTCCCGGACTTCACCGTCGCCGGCGCCGTCTCCGTCCCCGTCCGATCCGGAGCCGTCCGATCCGGAGCCAGGGATTGCGCTCTCGTCGGCCTCAAGCCGCCAGCCGCCATCGGCGGAGGCACGTCCCGCATAGAAAACCTCCTCGCCAACGACTCCGGTCAGGGCAAACCGTTCGACCGTCGGGCACTCGATGCCGATGATCGCCCGCAGGCCGCCGACGATCCGCTGCAGTTCCGTCAGCTCGCCGGAAAAAAGCTCAGGCTGCGCGCTCTCCACCACGAACACCATGGCCGGCGCGCATTTCGGCGCGCCGTCGGGCAGAATAACGCGCACCCCGTCCCGGCTCTTCAGCACCACCCGGTCGGCTGCCGCCGGACCGGCCACGCCGGCGAGCGCAATCGGAAGGGCGATGAGCGCGACCACGGCCGGCCGCAGCCAACCCTGTCGTTGGCCAGGTTTCATACCATCTCCCACCCGTTCGGACCGTTACAGACGGTCACGTCCTCGCTCTTGGTCGATCCGTCGCCGAGGGTGACCCGCTGGGTGACAATCCGGCACGTCCGGTCGGCAGCGACCGTGACTTCAGTGACATCACCGACGGGTGCGGCGGACCGCGAGCCGGCCGCCGTTTGCATCGACGCCGGCAATGGACTGAGCAGGCTGGCCGAGACGAAACCGGTTCCGACCCCGCCTTCGGAGATCATGTACCAGGGCTGGCTCTCGACCCGGCCGACCACATGGACCCGGTCCCCCAACCCAAGGCTGTCGGTGATCACGTAATCGGTCCCCGGACCGCCGCGGACGTTGGCCGGGCTGTTGACCCGGTAGTCCGCCTGAATCAGCTCGAGCGGCGGAATGGTTTCCACACGGTCCTTGAGCACCCGGACCGGCACGCTGGTCTTCTGGACCTTGGTTTCCTTGACGCTGACCTGGCCGCGGACGCCGGTGTCAGGGTTCTGCCAGGTCTGAGACTCCCCGGTAACGGCCGCCTGCTGCGTTGACTGGGACAAAGCCTGCCGGTCCGGCTCGGTCAGCGCCGCCGCAATCTGCGAGCCGATGAAGGCACCCGCGAGGGTGCCGAGGGCGGTGGCGGCGAGTTGCCCGCCGCCGGAGCCGAACTGCGATCCGATCAGACCGCCGACCGCGGCACCGACCAGGCCGCCGCCGATTTGCGCGGTCTCCTGATCCGTGGTCTGGCAACCCGTGAGCAAACTGCCGGCAACTGCCACCACGACAAGCGGCCGAAAGGCACGAGAAATCTCAATCATCGATTGTCTCTCCCTGAGAAAGCGAACAACGCCGAGGATAGCGTCCTCTCTTCCCTGAGCACGCGGCGGTGACCTTAACGCTGTCACCCTAAGACAGTTTACCCCGCCTGTGCGGCCAAGGGCGAGCACTGAGCGCAGCCAGTCTCCCTGGTTGCGCCACCAACCCGACCATGACGGTGCCATAGTCGCCGCCGGCGGCCCCTGGCAGAAGCGAGGAACAACAACCACATGCAGAGCTTGTCACAAGCGTCGACGGAGCGCTGTGAGTTCGATCACGAAACTCTGGTTCCGAATGGCGCTTCCGGGAGGAATGTTCAGAACGGTCATGCATGAACAGCTTTCCGCCGAAGCGGTGGACGTTGAAATCGTCTACGACTTGGCTTGTCCCTGGTGCTTCATTGGCAAACGGCGCCTGGAGCAGGCCCTCGCCCGCCGGCCAATTCTGCGCTGCCGGCGGCGCTGGCGACCGTACTTGCTTCATCCCGACCTCCCTGCCGAGGGAATCGAGCGCGAGGTTTACCTTGCCCGGCGCTACGGCAGCGAGGCACGGGTCCGGCGGGTGCTGCGCGGCATCGCCGATGCCGGCCAGTCGACGCGGATCGATTTCGCCTTCGACCGGATCCGGCGGACCCCGAATACCGTCAACGCTCACCGTCTGGTGCGGTTTGCCGCCAGCGAGGGCTTCGGCGATGCTGCTGTTGAGGCGATCTTCGCCGCCCACTTCGTCGAGGCTGAGGACATCGGCAACCTCGCCACCCTCCAGGCGATCGGCGAGCGCCTCGGGCTCGACGCAAGCGCGCTCGAGCTTTACCTGAACTCGGGTGTCGGAGTGTCTGACATCTATGAAGATTATGCCCGGGCTGCCCGGCTTGGCCTGAACGGTGTGCCGACGTTCATCTTCGCCGGTGGTTTCGTCGTCGCCGGAGCCCAGGAGGCCCAGGTGCTCGCGCGGATGGTGGACGTCGCCCGGGAGGCCGCCCGGGAGGCAGAGCGCAGTGAGGGGCCGGCGCCAGCCGGGGCGATGCTTCCCACATTGCCTTAAGACTGGTCGCCCGGGTGTTCCCGGTGGCGCCCGCCCGGCTCGGAAAGGACCGCTGGCGCAGGGTCTCGCGCGGCTTGGGACAAGGCAACAGTCTGGCAAACCGAACATGACTGTGTAAGCGAGCAAATGCGCCTGACCGCCTGTGAAGACTATCCAGAAGCGGCCAAGGATAGCGCCCGAACCGCCGTGGCTATTTTCGGACGGCCTCTCGCTGCGGCGTCTGTCGGAACTTAGACTTTTTCTTCGAAATAGGCTTTCTGATCGGTCATCAATGTCTCCCCAGCGAGATAATGGCACATTGAAGACTGGCTCGTTGCGACCAGTGCGATCGGCAGCAGGAAAACATCAGCGTCGCGGTGGCGGGGGAAGGCGATTTCCCTGACCGTCCTCACCGCGCCCCGATGCCGATGACACGCCGCTCGCCGGGGATCAGGCCTGAAGGGTTTCGCCGTTGCGCAGGCACTCGGGAAGCACGAGCGGGAGACACGCCTCGGCAACCACCTCCGGCGGCTTGACCGATGCCGGATCCTCCCCCGGAAACGCAGTGGCCCGCAACCGGGTGCGGGTCGGGCCAGGGTCGAGCAGGTTGGCGCGGACCCGGGTCTTGCGGATCTCCTGGGCATAGCTGCGGACCAGGCTCTCAAGGGCCGCCTTCGAGGCGGCATACAGTCCCCAGTAGGCGCGGCCGGCCGCGACCCCGGCGGTCATGAACACGGCCCGCCCGGCATCAGCCGCGCGCAACAGCGGATCACAGGCGCGGAGCAGCCGCCAGTTGGCGGTCAGGTTCACGGCCAACACCCGGTCCCACACGCCCGGATCGATGTGTCCGACCGGGCTCAGCACCCCAAGTTCGCCGGCATTGCCGACGAGAATATCAAGGCGTCCCCAGCGCTGAAAAATCGCCGCACCGACCCGGTCGATGGTCATGCCGTCGGTCAGGTCGCCCGGGACCAGGCTTGCCTCGCCGTCGAACGCCCGGATCTCATCGTCAGTCTCTTCAAGGCCGCCCTGGGTCCGGGCAAACAGCACGACCGTCGCCCCCTCCCGCGCCAGTCGCACCGCCACGGCGCGGCCGATACCCCGGGACGCGCCGGTGACCAGCGCAACCCGGCCGCTCAGCCGGCCGGCGGCAGCCCGCGGATCAGCCACTGCCTATTCCTCCAGCAGCGAGAGCTGCGCCGGCGTTGGCTGATCCTCGAAATCGCTGAGCCGGATCGGATAGTCGCCGGTGAAACAGGCATCGCAGAACTGCGGGCGCTGGGCGTTGCGGCGGGCCTCGCCGACGGCGCGGTAGAGGCCGTCGATCGACACGTATGCCAGCGAATCCACGCCGATGTGGCGGGCCATCTCGGTCACATCGCGGGACGACGCCAGCAGGTCCTTTTTCTCCGGCGTATCGATGCCGTAGAAGCAGGGATTGGTGGTCGGCGGGCTCGAGATCCGCATGTGGACTTCCACCGCCCCGGCGTTGCGCACCATCTCGACAATCTTCACGGAGGTGGTCCCCCGGACAATCGAGTCGTCGACGAGAATGATCCGCCGCCCCTTGAGGCGGCTGGCGTTGGCATTGTGCTTCAGCTTGACCCCGAGATGGCGGATGCGGTCCTTCGGCTCGATGAACGTCCGGCCGACGTAATGATTTCGGATAATCCCGAGCTCGAAGGGGATGCCCGACTGCTCGGCGTAGCCGATCGCCGCGGGAACCCCGGAGTCGGGCACGGGCACCACCAGATCGGCAGGCACGGGGTTCTCCCGGGCCAGCTCCATGCCGATCTGCCGGCGGACCGCATAGACGTTGCGGCCCTCCAGAGTGCTGTCAGGCCGGGCGAAATAGATGTACTCGAAGATGCAGAACCGCCGGGGGACCTTGGCGAACGGCCGGACGCTCCGCAGCCCTTCATCGTCGATAATGACGATTTCACCCGGCTCCACCTCGCGGACCAGCGTGGCGCCGATGATATCGAGGGCACAGGTTTCCGAGGTGAGAATCCACGACTCGCCCAGCCGCCCGAGGACCAGCGGCCGCACGCCGTAGGGATCGCGCATGCCAATCAGCTTGCGGCGGGTGATTGCCACCAGCGAATAGGCTCCCTCCAGCTGGCGCATCGCGTCGATCAGCCGGTCGACGACGGTTGCGTAGTGGCTGGTGGCGATCAGGTGGATGATCGTTTCGGTATCGGAGGTGGACTGAAAGATCGCGCCCCGCCGCACCAGATCCTTGCGGACCCCGAGCGCATTGGTGAGGTTGCCGTTGTGGGCGATGGCAAGGCCGCCGAATTCCAGATCGGCGAACAATGGCTGGACGTTCCGCATCACCGTTGCGCCGGTCGTCCCATAGCGCACGTGACCGAGGGCGAACCGCCCGGCGAGCCTGGCGATCAGCGGCTTGGAGCCGAAATTGTCGCCGACCAGGCCGAGGACCCGGTGGGCATGGAAGTGCTCACCGTCAAAGGTGACGATCCCCGCGGCCTCCTGGCCGCGGTGCTGCAGGGCGTGCAGGCCCAACACCGTGGTCGCGGCGGCATCCGGATGGTTGTAGATGCCGAAAACGCCGCATTCTTCCCGAAAGCGGTCGTCCTCGTCAGCGCCGCCTCTCACAGACCCCGCGGCGGGCCTGGTATCGGGTCGGTGCCGTGCGGAAGAAAAGGTCATGGCCGGCTCCGGCTGCTCTCGATCAGACGTTCGAGGTCTTCGCGCTCCACCGTACCGTAACCGCCGCGGTCCGGGGTGTCCGGCCCTTTCGGTTCGGGCGCCATCATGTCGCGGAGCATGCGCTCCGCTTCCCGCGCCTGTTCCGCCGTGCGCTTCATCGCATCCAGGTCGGTCCCGCCGTCGCCGCCGGAACCGCCCGGAAACAGCAACGGCTTCAGACCCTCGGCGACGGGAGTCAGCAGTTCGGCGCCGGCCTCAACCAGCGGCCGCGAGCGGGCATCGCCGATCCAGGGCGGCAGCTCCTCGGTGGACCAGATAAAGCTGAGGCCGATCCACAGCAGCGAGATGATCGCAGCGCCGCGGACGAGGCCGAAGGCAAAGCCGAGTGACCGGTCGACGGCGTTGAGCTGGGCCGCACGCACGGCCCGGCCGATCGCGCTGCTGACGATCGCAAAGAAGACCATCGCTACGACGAAGATGACACATCCGGCCGCGAAGCTTGCCAGCCGGGAATCCCGAACCAGGGTCTCAGCATAGGGCGCCAGGTGGGGATAGCCGTAAAGTGCCGCGGCGATCGCCCCGATCAGGCCGGCGATGGTCAGCATCTCGCGGATGAAACCGCGGGCGAAGGCGAGCAGACCCGACAACAGCAGCAGGCCGACCACAAGGATATCGGCGATGGTGATGCCTGTCTCACCCACGCTGCGTCGGCCTCCTGTGTCCGCTGGTGTCGGCGGCAAGCCGGGCAACCAGATCATCGACCCGGGAGACCGGCCAGATTGCCAGCCCGGCGGGACGCCCGGCTTCTGGCCGCCCCCGCCGCACCGGCATGATCACCTCCGAAAAGCCCAATTTGGCTGCCTCTTTCAACCGCGCTTCGGTGCGGGCCACGGCCCGGACTTCTCCGGCCAGACCGATCTCGCCGAACGCCACGGCGCGCTCGGAGACCGGAACGCCGCCTCCTGCCGAGACCAGCGCGGCGGCAACGGCCAAGTCGGCAGCCGGCTCGACAATCCTCAACCCTCCGGCGATATTGAGATACACATCGGCGGCGCCAAATGCCAGACCACACCGGGACTCGAGGACCGCAATCACCATCGCCAGCCGTGCCTGGTCCCAACCCACCGCGGCACGGCGCGGGGTTCCGTAGGCTGACGGCGCGACCAGCGCCTGCACCTCGACGAGCACCGGCCGCGATCCCTCGATTCCCGCGAACACGCAGCAACCGGGCACCGATGACTCGCGGTCGGCGAGGAAAAGCTCGGAGGGGTTGAGAACCTCGACAAGGCCGCGGTCAGACATCTGAAACACGCCGATCTCGTCGGTCCCGCCGAACCGGTTCTTGACCGTGCGCAGGATCCGGAAGGCGTGGCCGCGCTCGCCCTCGAAATACAGGACGCAGTCGACGAGATGCTCGACCACCCGCGGGCCGGCGAGCAGCCCCTCCTTGGTCACATGACCAACGAGAAACAACACGAAGCCACGGGTCTTGGCGAGCCGGACCAGTTCCTGGACCGAGGATCGCACCTGCGCCACCGTCCCCGGCGCGGAATCAAGGGTGTCGACGTAGAGCGTCTGGATCGAATCGACGACAACGGCCGCCGGAGGGTCCGGCCGGTCGAAGGTTGCGGCGATGTCGCGGACTGACGTGGCGGCAAGCAGGCCGACGGGAGCCGACGACAATCCCAGCCGCACCGCGCGCAGCCGCAGCTGCTCGATCGCTTCCTCTCCGGAGACGTAGGCGCAGCCGCCGGTGGCGGCGAGCGCCGCCGCGACCTGCAGCAGCAGGGTCGATTTACCGATCCCCGGATCGCCGCCGACCAGCAGCACCGATCCCGGGACCAGCCCGCCGCCACAGACGCGGTCGAACTCGCCGATGCCGGTGGTCAGGCGCGGTGCCGGCTCGGCTTCGCCCTCCAGGCCGACGAGGGCCAGGCGACGACCGCGCCGCGGGTCCAGGCCTTTCGGGACCGCTGAGGGTCGCAGTTCCTCCACCAGGGTGTTCCACTCCCCGCAGCCATCGCACCGCCCGGACCATTTGGGCCGGGTCGCGCCGCAGGCCTGGCAGACGAAGGCGGTGGCCGGGCGCGCCACCGTCAGGCCCGTACCGCCATGCGGATCGGCCCCTCGGCCCGGCCGTGCACGAACTGATCGACGTGCGGCTCCGTGCAGGAGTCGATTTCGGCGACCGGCCCGGCCCAGATGATCCGGCCATCGTGCAACATGGCGATCCGGTGGGCGATCTTGCGGGCGCTGGCCATGTCGTGGGTGATCGACAGGGCACTTGCGCCGGCCTCCCGGGTGGTCTTGACGATCAGATCGTTGATGACATCGGCCATGATCGGATCGAGGCCGGTGGTCGGCTCGTCGAAGAAAATGATTTCCGGGCCCGTTGCAATCGCCCGGGCCAGCGCCACCCGTTTTTGCATACCGCCGGACAGTTCCGCCGGATACAGCGTCGCGGCATCGGACGGAAGTCCCACCTTGGCAAGGGTCTCCACCGCCAGTTCGCGCGCTTCCCGGCGGGTGGCGCGGCGGGCGGCAAGCAGTCCGAAGGTGACGTTCTCCCAGACCGGCAGGCTGTCGAACAGGGCGCCACCTTGAAACAGCATACCGAACTTGGTGTTCACCCGCTCCCGGGCTGCGCCGCGCAGGCCGACCACCTCCTCGCCGTCGACAAGGATACTGCCGGCATCGGGCTCAAGCAGACCGAGGATGCACTTGATCAGCACCGACTTGCCGGTGCCCGAGCCGCCGATC